>JBCNOA010000284.1:0-5579 GCA_039594095.1 Dyella sp. | reverse complement strand
GCAGGCCTGGGCGCGCGAGCCGTGGACGCCGGCCGACCAGGGCGAGCAGCCCGATTGCGCCTTCCTGCCGACGATGCAGCGGCGCCGCCTCAGCCGCATGGCGCGCATGGCGCTGGAAACCGCCTGGCCGCTGTGCGGCGATGACGAACAGCTGCCGATGGTGTTCGCCTCGCGCCACGGAGAGACGCAGCGCACCTACGCCCTGCTCGGCGACGTGGCCGACGGCCAGCCGCTGTCGCCAACTTCATTCGGGCTGTCGGTGCACAACGCCATCGCGGGTCAGTGGTCGATCCTGCGCGGCCAGCGCGGCGAGGCCAGCGCGATCGCCGGCGAAGCGGACACTTTCGAGCACGCCATGCTGGAAGCGGCCACGCTGCTCGACGCCGGCGCGCCTGCTGTACTGGTCGTGCTGGCCGAAGAACGCCCGCCGGCCGCCTATGACGGCTGGATCGCGGACGTGCCGTTCTCTTATGCGATGGCGCTGCGCGTAAGCCCTGTCCGCGAAGGCGACGTCGCCGATCCGGGCGACGCATGGCGCCTTCGTCTGGAATCCAACGCAGACAGCGCACCCGCCGAATGGCCGCACGCGCTGTCTTTCCTGCGCGCGCTGCACGCGCCGCGCGCCCCGCTCGCCCACGCCTGGAAACGACGCCGATGGACATGGCAGCCGATGCCCTGACGACGCGCCCGCGCCGGCGCGACTGGTACGTCTGGCGGTTGGTCGCCACCGCGCTGAGCTTCCTGTTCTTCGGGCTGGGCGGCCTGGCGCTGCGGCTGATCTGGTTTCCTCTGCTGTCGCTGCTGCCCGGCGACCGGCTGGCGCGCCGTCGCCGCGTGCGCGCCGCGATCCGCCGCGCCTTCTATCTCCACGTGTGGTTCATGCACCGCAGCGGCGTGCTCACCTTCCAGGTGGACGGCGCCGAGCGCTTGGGGCGGCCGGGGCAGATGGTGATCGCCAACCATCCTTCGCTGATCGACGTGGTATTCCTCGGATCGCTGATGCGCGACGCCAACTGCGTGGTCAAGCAGAGTCTGTGGCGCAACCCCTGCATGCGCGGTCCCATCCGCGCGGCCGAGTACATCAGCAACAACGGCAGCCCCGAAATGCTCGAAGAAGCCGCCGCGGTGTTGCGCGAGGGCCAGACGCTGATCGTGTTTCCGGAGGGCACGCGCACCGTGCCCGGCGCAGCGCCGGTATTCCATCGCGGCGCTGCGGCCATCGCGCTGCGCGGCGCGCATACGATCACACCGGTGTTCATCACCGTGCGCCCTACCACGCTGACCAAGGCCGAGCCCTGGCACCGCATTCCCGACCGCCGCGTCCACGTGCGCCTGCGCGTGGGCGAGGATATCGATCTGGATGCCTTCAAGTTCGGGGAGCTCCATGCTCCCGTGCCGCTGCCGATAGCCTCGCGACGGCTCAACGAACATCTGCACCGCCTCTACCTCAAGGAACTCGCATCGCCATGAATGCACTGCAACAGGATATTGCCCAGCTGATCATCGACACCTTGAGCCTGGAAGGCATGCAGGCCGGCGACATTCCGCCGGAGCAGCCGCTGTTCGGCCAGGGACTGGGGCTGGACTCGGTCGACGCGCTGGAGCTGGCGCTGGCGCTGCAAAAGCGCTACGACATCCAGATCGCCTCCGACTCGCGCGATGCCCGCCGGCATTTCGAGACGGTGGCGACCCTCGCCGCTTTCGTCGAATCGCAACGGGCCACATGCGCAAACTGAGTTCCATCCTGCTGCCGGTCATCGGCCTGCTCTATCCCTTCTTCGTGTACTTCGGGATGGAGCACGTCTCCACGCCGGTGTTCGCGCTGATCCTGGGCGCCGTGTGGCTGATCCGCGCGCCGGCGTTGCTGCGCCAGCCCGGCGGGCACTGGATGCTGGGCGCGGCGCTAGCCTACTGCGTGCTGCTGGCCTTCAGCGGCGAGGCGCTGATGCTGCGCTGGTATCCGGCGTTGATCAGCGCGCTGCTGCTGTTCGTGTTCGGCATCAGCCTGAAGTACGGGCCGCCGATGGTCGAGCGCATCGCGCGCGTGCGCGAGCCGGAGTTGCCGCCGGAGGCCATTCCGTACACGCGCAAGGTGACCTGGGTGTGGGTCGGCTTCTTCGTGTTCAACGGATTGATGTCCAGCGCGCTCACGCTATGGGCGCCGCTGAGCTGGTGGACGCTCTACAACGGCTTCATCGCCTACCTGATCATGGGCGTGCTGTTCGGCGGCGAGTGGCTGCTGCGCCGCCGGCTGAGGAAGGCCGCGTGAATGCCTGGGAGACCGCCGCCGGCGCGCTTCGCTCGCACCCGTGGGTGGCGCGAGCGGCCCTCTGCGCGGACGGCGCCGCCGTGCTGCCCTCGGCCGCTGGCGTGGAAGCGCTGCGCACGCGCGGCCGGCAGGCACTGATCGAACATTGGCAAGCGGCGCTGGCCGGCCATGGCATGCCCGCACCGGCCGTCTGGCGACTGTGCGATGCATGGACGCACGACACGGCGGAAACCTTGCTGGCACAGCCCAGGCCCGCGGCCGCGATCCTCGAAGGCGAGCGGACCGACGACACCGGCGCGCGCGAACTGTCGCTGCGCCTGCCGCTGGATCTGGCCTGCTTCGCCGATCACTTTCCCGTGCTGCCTGTGCTGCCCGGCGTGCTGCAGTTGCAATGGGCGCTGGCCTACGGCGCCGAGCGCTTCGGTACGCCGCGCGCCTGCCGGCGCATGGAGATGCTGAAATTCCAAAGCCTGCTGCGCCCGGGCGATCGCCCCGTGCTGCGGCTGCGCTTCGACACGGCCGCGCAGCGCCTGCATTTCGCCTACCGGCTCGGAGAGGCGGATGCCTCCTCGGGCCGCTTCGCCTGGGAAGAGGACGTCCCGTGACCGATCCCGTCGCCGCGGACGCGGCATCCACCGGCACGCGCCACTGGGCCGAGCAGAAAGAGCGCGGCAGCTTCGTGCTGATGAAGTTCACCGCGCTGGTGGCGCGCCGTCTCGGGCGCCGCGCGCTGGCGCCGATGCTGTTCGTGATCGTGGCCTACTTCTTTCTGTCCAGCGCCCGCGCGCGCCGCGCGGTGCGCGAATACCAGGAGCGCCTGGCGGCCTGGGGCGGATGCCCGGCACTGCGCCCGAGTACGCGCCGCGTATTCGGCCAGTACATGGCCTTCGCCGAGTGCCTGCTCGACCGCCTGGATGTGTGGAACGGCAAGCTGCGGCTCGAACAGGTGGAACTGCACGACCCGCACGGCGTGCGCCAGAAGCTGCTGGCCGGGCGCCATGGAGGCCGCGGACAGATCCTGGTGTGCACGCACCTGGGCAACCTCGACGTATCGCGCGCCATGGCCGAACTGGGCGACCAGGTGCCGCTCAACGTGCTGGTGCACAACCGCCACGTGGCGCGCTTCAATCGCCTGCTGGGCGAGGCCGGCGAGCAACGGCTGCGGCTGATCCAGGTGAGCGAGCTGGATGCCGCGCTGATGATGGATCTCTCGCAGCGGCTGGAGCGCGGCGAATGGCTGGCCATCGCCGGCGACCGCGTGCCGCTGCACGGCGAGCGCTGCGTGACGGTGGATTTCCTCGGCCATCCCGCGCCGTTTCCGCAGGGCCCGTGGCTGATGGCCGGGCTGCTGCGCTGCCCGGTCAACCTGATCTGCTGCATCAAGATCGGGGGCCGCTATCGCATTCACCTGGAGCCGTACATCGACGATACGGCCTGGCCGCGCGGTCGACGCGATGAGGTTATCCAGCAATGGGTGCGCGGTTATGCCGACTGGCTCGGCCGGCGCTGCCTCGAGGCGCCCGAGCAATGGTTCAACTTTTATCCGTACTGGCGCATGCCGGAAAGGGAGCCCCGCGATGCGCCTTAAAGGCATTTTGAGCGTCGATACCGATGTGCTCGTGCCGTTCTTCGATGTCGATTCGATGGACGTGGTCTGGCATGGCCATTACGTGAAATACCTCGAGGTGGCCCGCTGCGCCCTGCTCAGCGACATCGGCCACGACTACACGCAGATGAAGGCCGCCGGCTACGTCTGGCCGATCATCGACCTGCAGCTGCGCTACGTGCGCCCGGCGCATTTCGGCCAGCGCCTGGTGGTGACCGCCGAACTGGTGGAATGGCACAACCGCCTGAAGCTGCATTACCTGATCCGCGACGCCGCGACCGGCGAACGCATGACCCGCGGCGTCACCGTGCAAGTGGCGGTGACGCTGGCCGGCGAGATGCAGTTGCTGTCGCCGCGCTGCTTCACCGACGCGGTGGAAAGCCGCCTGGCGCGCAGCGCCCCCACCCTGCCGGCGGCGGAGACCGCCGAGGCCACCGCCTGACCATGAATGCTTCGTCCGTGAAATACGCCAGCCCTACGTATGTCGAGGAAACGCGCCTCGGCTTCCAGTTCCTGCGCACGCACACCTGGCAGCACCATGTGCTGCGCGTGGCCATCAACGATCTGAAGCGGCTGGTCGGCGATCCGCTGCCTACCGGCGGCGTGCTGCTGGACGCCGGCTGCGGCCAGGGCAAGTCGTTCCGCCTGCTTCGCGACGCCTTCCAGCCGCGGCGCATCGTCGGGCTCGACGCCGATCCGCATAGCCTGGAACTGTCGCGCGCTGAAGCGGCGCGGGAAGGCATCGACGCCGAGCTGATCGCCTCCGACTGCGCGCAGATGCGCGTGCCCGACGCGAGCGTGGACATCGTGTTCTGTCACCAGACCTTCCACCACCTGGTGGAGCAGGAGCGGGCGCTGGACGAGTTCTGGCGCGTGCTGAAGCCCGGTGGCCTTTTGCTGTTCGCCGAATCGACCAAGGCTTACATCGATACCTGGGTGATCCGCTGGTTCTTCCGCCATCCGATGGAGGTGCAGAAGAGCGCGGACGAATACTTGGCGATGCTGCGCGAGCGCGGTTTCGAATTCGAGCCGCACCATGTTTCCCTGCCTTATCTGTGGTGGAGCCGCTCCAAGGACTTCGGCCTGCTGGAACGCTGGGGCCTGCGGGCGCCGCCGCCGCCGGGACAACGCGAGGAAACCCTGGTCAACGTGGCGGCGCGCAAGCCGCTCGCGTCGGCATGAACGCCTGGCTCAATGAACTGGGGGTGGCCTGCGCGCTGGGCATGGGCAAAGCCGCCGTGGCCGAAGCCCTGTTCGCCGGCGACGGCTCGCGCATCCGCGCCACCGGCGGCCGGGTTCCTACGCGCGACGTGCCGCTGGCCGCGGTCGACGATGCGCTGCCGGCGCTGCCGCCCGCGCTGGCGGCGACACGCGGCAATCGCAACAACCGTTTGCTGTATGCCGCGGCGCTGGAGATCGAAGCGCCGATCCGCGCCGCGGTGGCTCGTTACGGCCGCGAACGCGTCGGCGTGGTGATCGGCACCAGTACCACGGGCATCGACGAAGCCTGCGGCGGTATCGCGGCATTCCGCCGTGACGGCGCATGGCCGGACGACTACCGCTACGCGCACCAGGAACTGGGCGCCCCGGCCGAGTTCCTCGCCGAATGGCTGGAGCTGTCCGGCCCCTGTTTCGGCATCTCCACCGCCTGCACCTCCGGCGCGCGGTCCCTGCTGAGCGCGCGGCGCCTGCTGCGCATGGGCG
>JBCNOA010000283.1:0-5581 GCA_039594095.1 Dyella sp. | reverse complement strand
GCCGACGAACGCCTGCTGCTGATGCCCGTGACCGAAATGCACGGCGTGCTGCCCAACGCGCGGGTGCGCCCGTGTTCGCACACCAGCGGCTTGCCGGTGGGACACGCGCTGCTGGGTCGAGTGGTCGGCGCCGATGGCGTGCCGCTCGATGGCCTGGGTCCGCTGGACGTGGATGAGCACGCGCTGCTCAAGAACGAACCGATCAACCCGATGGCGCGCAAGCCCATCGATACGCCGCTGGACACCGGCGTGCGCGCGATCAATTCGCTGCTCACGGTGGGGCGCGGACAACGTCTTGGCCTGTTCGCGGGTTCCGGCGTGGGCAAGTCGACCTTGCTCGGCATGATGACGCGCTACACCGACGCCGACGTGGTCGTGGTCGGTCTGATCGGCGAGCGCGGCCGCGAAGTGAAGGAATTCGTCGAGCACACATTGGGCGAGGAAGGCCGTGCCCGCGCCGTGATCGTCGCCGCGCCCGCCGATGCGCCGCCGCTCAAGCGCCTGCGCGGCGCGCAGTACGCCACGGCGATCGCCGAGTGGTTCCGCGATCGCGGCCAGCGCGTGCTGCTGCTGATGGACTCGATCACGCGCTACGCCCAGGCCCAGCGCGAGATCGCGCTGGCCATCGGCGAGCCGCCGGCGACCAAGGGCTATCCGCCTTCGGTCTTCGCGCTGTTGCCGGCGCTCGTCGAGCGCGCCGGCAACGACGCTGAAGGGCGCGGCTCGATCACCGCGTTCTACACGGTGCTCACCGAGGGTGACGACTATCGCCACGACCCCATCGCCGATGCCGCGCGTGCGATTCTGGACGGCCATATCGTGCTTTCGCGCGACCTGGCGGAGTCCGGTCATTACCCCGCCATCGATATCGAAGCCTCGATCAGCCGCGTGATGCCGGCCGTGGTCGAGCGCACGCATCTGCGCGCGGCGCAGCAGTTCCGCCAGATCTATTCCGCCTATCGCCAGCAGCGTGACCTGATCGCGGTGGGGGCGTATCAGAAGGGCTCCGATCCTCAGGTGGACCGAGCCATCGCCATGTGGCCGCGCCTGCGCGCCTTCCTGCAGCAGGAAGTGGACGAACCGATGGCGCTGGCCGAAGCGATCGCTTCGCTCGAAGAGATCGCCGCCGAGGCCGCCGCATGAAGCCGCGCTCCGACCGGCTCGCGCCGGCCGCCGACCATGCGCGCGAAAAGCGCGAAGCCGCGGCGCAGCGCCTGGCCGAACAGCAGAAACGCTTGCAGGCAGCGGAACATCAATTGTCCGAGTTGCGCCGCTATCGCTCCGAGTACGCGCTCGACGGCGCGGCGGCGGTATCGGTGAGCGCGCTGCTCAACCGGCAACAATTTGTCGAACGCATCGACCGGGCCATCGCCCAGCAACTGCTCGAAGTCGAACGCCAGCGGCGGATGTCGGAGCAGGCCGGCGCTTCCTGGCGCGATGCGCACGCGCGCGAACGCGCACTGGACAGCGTGATCGGTCAGGCGCGCGAGCAGGAGCGCAGAAGCGAAGAGCGCCGCGAGCAGAACGACATCGACGAACGCATGCAACATCGCCATCCGCGGCACCGCGGCTGAGGCCACTCCATCATGACCGCCAACGTTTCCATACCCATGTCCACGCCCAAGACAGCCGCACCCGCCGCCGCGCGCGCCGCGCAAGGGCACGCCGCATCGCCGGCGGGTGCTTCCGACGACAAGCAGGGCGGTTTCGACCGCCAGCTCGACCAGCTGCTGCGCCAGCCCGGCGCAGCGGCGCTAGCGGGCAAGGCCGCGGCGCCCGCGTTGCCCGGGCATGTCACGTTGAGCGCGGCCGAAGCCGAGGCCGTGCAGGCCGGCAAGGACGGCGATGGTTCGGCCGATCCGGCCGAACGCAACGGCAATGCGCTGGCCGCCGCCGTGCTGGCCTTGCTGGGGCAGGGCACGTCGATGACGAGCCTGGCCGGGGGATCGGGCCAGGGGCAGTCGACCTCCGCCGATGCAGGCAAAGGTGGGGCGCAGCGTGGGCTGCCGGGTTTACTTCTCGACGGCGCGAAGAATGCCGGGGTGCCCGGCGTCTCCGGTGCCGGCGGAACCGGAGACGCGAGCGCGCTGCTTGCGGCTGTGTCCGATGTTGCCGCGCCGGCGGAACACAAGACGCCAGAGCTCGGCAACAACTTCCAGGCGCTCGCCGCCACGATGACGCCGCAGGCACCGGTCGCCGGCGCGGCCCATGGCATCCACACGCTGAAAATGGACGCGCCCGTCGGCAATTCCGCCTTCGCCCAGGAATTGGGCCAGCAGGTCGCCTGGCTGGGCGGTCAGGAAATCAAGGAAGCGCGTATCCGCCTGCGCCCGGAAGAGCTGGGCCAGCTCGACGTCAAGGTCAGCGTGGCCGAGCACGGTCGCGTGGATGTCAGCTTCACTGCGCAACATCCCGCCGCGGTGACCGCCGTGCAGCAGACGCTTGGGCAGCTGGATCTGATGCTTGCCGGGCACGGGCTTTCGCTCGGGCAGGCGCAGGTGGGGCAGCAGGGAGCGGGGGAGCGCGGGCAGCAGGGCGGTGAATCGCAAGGCGCTGACGTGCCCGGCGAACCCGGCATTGTCGAGGTCGCCGATCGACCTTTGGCCGTTGGCCTGCTCGATACCTTCGCGTGACTTGGTAAGCCATCGCCCACTCAAGGGCGTATTTCCCGCGATGCATTAAGTCAGGCCGTTTCCGCAAGCCACAGCGATCGCGTTCTTCGCGCGTCTTTGCGAGGCGTCGGTGCGAGCGTTTCCGCGTTTCTTCTGCGCAAAGACGTTGCTGACAATTAGTAATTTTCTCGTTGTTCTTGCTCGATCCTCATATCTAAGGTCGTCCGTTCCAAGCGTCCTGCTTGGTCGCTCGCGGCAGGACCTTTGACGAGCGTTCAAAGGAGAATCGCTGATGCCTTCCAAGTTCAACCCGGCCTGGATGTTGTGTGGCGCTTTGCTTACCTCGCAGGTGATAGCTCAAGAACAATTCCCGACAGAAGGCCAGTTCTGGCAAAGAATTGACGCGATTGCCCGCAAGGTGAGGTTTGGCACCGGCGCCGTCCTCGATGCGTGGCCGATGCGCAAGGAGCTGCTGTCCCGAGAGGACACCCCCTATTCGAGCTCGCTCCACGGGGGCGCTGTCAGCCTGACATCTGACATTATCGTGCGAGCCTCCGAATTGCGGATAGCGAAAGGCGAGCCTGCACGGTTAGGTTTGGCTGTTCTGGATATCGACGGGCGTTGCATTACCGTTGGTGAAGTTAAGCGCCACTATCCGGACATACGTATTTCCGACGTCCCACGCACTGCTTCTCCCCGGGATCGGACGTACTGGACAACGACGGGAGTGCACGGCCGCATTTCATTCGGTTTCGCCAATCGCCGGCGAGACTGCCTGGACGGCATCGTGTTCAATCCTGGCAACATCCGTCCCCATACGAGCCCTCCGGACTGAGCTGGGAACCAGCATCAGCACAAAGTTCGGACCACCCTCGGTGGCCCGAATCTTTTTAGGCTTCAGCCGCCATGACGGCGACGCGACGCCCCTCCGCCGCGCGTCAAGAAAACGCCGCCGTTCCATCCTGATAGCCCGTAACCCGCGCCGTTGAGCCATTCCCGGCCCTGGCATGCCGATTGCTTCTGGACCCTGGCCCACGCAGGAAAGCGTGGGCGTGAATCCGTTGCATATCGAGGTCATGCATGTCGAACGCTGAGCAGAGTCCGGTCGAGCAGCCCGCCAAGAAAGGCGGGGCCGGGCGTGGGGTCATCCTGATCCTGGTCTTCGCCCTCCTGGTGGTGTCGGCGGTGTGCGGCTACGCGCTGTTCACGCTGCGCGGGCACGCGGGCGGCGCCGCCGAAGGCCACGCGGCCGAGGCCAAGCCGGAGAAGAAGGGGCCGGAGGTCTATCTCGCGATGGAACCGGCCTTCGTGGTGAATTTCCAGAAGGCGGACGGCCTGAGCTACCTGCAGGTGGGCGTGACGCTGATGTCGCACGACCCGGCCGCCATCCAGGCCGCCAAGGACGCCGATCCGGTGCTGCGCAACGCGCTGGTGATGCTGTTCTCCAGCCAGGACTACGCCGAGCTGGCCGACCTGCAAGGCAAGCAGAAACTGCAGGCCAAGGCGCTGGCCGCGGTGCAGAAGATCATCCAGGAGCGCACCGGCCATGCGGGCGTCGAGGCGCTGTATTTCACCAGCTTCGTGATGCAGTGAGGCGGCCGTGAGCGACTTGCTCTCCCAGGAAGAAATCGACGCCCTGCTCAACGGCGTCAACGGCGGCGACGTCGCCACCGGCGGCGACGAACCGCCGCCGTCGGATGCGGTGCTGTCCTACGACTTCACCCAGCAGGACCGCATCGTGCGCGGTCGCCTGCCGACGCTGGAAATGGTCAACGACCGTTTCGCGCGCTACTTCCGCACCGGCATCTTCGGCGTGCTGCGCAAGACCTGCGAGGTCTCGGTGCTGGGCGTGAAGATGTCCAAGTTCAACGAGTACGTGCACGGCCTGGCCGTGCCCACCAACCTCAATCTGGTGCGGGTGAAGCCGCTGCGCGGCACGGCGCTGATCGTGATGGAGCCGCGCCTGGTCTTCAGCGTGATCGACAACTTCTTCGGCGGCGACGGCCGCTACCACGCACGCATCGAAGGCCGCGACTTCACGCCGACCGAAACGCGCGTGATCCAGATCATGCTGGCCGAAGTCTTCACCGCGATGGTGGAGGCCTGGGCCCCCGTGCTGCCGTTGAACTTCGAATTCCTCAATTCGGAGATCAATCCGCAGTTCGCCAACATCGTCAGCCCTACCGAGACGGTGGTGGTGTCCCGCTTCCATGTGGAAGTTGACGGCGGCGGCGGCGAAATCCACCTGACCCTGCCGTACTCGATGGTCGAGCCCATCCGCGTGCTGCTCGACGCCGGCGTGCAGAGCGATCGCGTCGAACGCGACGAGCGTTGGCTGCAAAGCCTGCATCAGGAAGTGCTGGACGCCGAAGTGGAGCTGAGCTCGCTGTTGCTCGAGCTGGACATGCACATCGGCGACTTCCTGCAGCTGCGGCCCGGCGACGTGATTCCGGTGAGCCTGCCGGAGCTCTGCACGGTGTTCGCCGAGGACGTGCCCATCTTCCGCGGCCAGGTCGGCCGCGCCGGCGGCCACAAGGCCGTGCGCTTCCAGACCCCCGCCGGCCGCCGCGAGAGCCGGCAGGTCACTGAATTCTCCACCGGGAATAACCAAGCATGAGCACCACCACCAACGATTCGGCCACCTTGCTCGATCCTGCCGGCCGCCCCGAATACGAGACCATGCTCGGCGTAGCGGGCGAGAGCGCGGACGTCAACCTCGACCTCATTCTGGACGTGCCCGTCACGCTGGCGATGGAAGTCGGCCGCACCCGCATCAGCATCCGCAACCTGTTGCAGCTCAACCAGGGCTCGGTGGTGGAGCTGGACCGCGCCGCGGGCGAGCCGCTGGACGTGTTCGTCAACGGCACCCTGGTCGCCCATGGCGAGGTGGTGGTGATCAACGAGAAGTTTGGCATCCGCCTGACCGACGACATCAGTCCCGCCGAGCGCGTGCGGAAGCTGCGCTGAAA
>JBCNOA010000282.1:0-5595 GCA_039594095.1 Dyella sp. | reverse complement strand
GAACTGTGCTACTACCAGGGCATCGAACACGCTATCCGCGAAGAGCTCCAGCGCTTCGAACCCGGCGCCCAGGGCGAACACAAGCTCGCCCGCGGCTTCCTGCCGGTGCGCACCCATTCGCGCCATTACCTGGCCGATCCGGCCTTCCGCCAAGCGGTGCGCGCGGCGCTTGCGCGCGAAGCCGAAGCAGTCGACGCTTATGCCGCCGACCTGCTCGACCACAGCCCGTACGCCCACCGCGACGCCTGACCATGATCCGCCTACCCCTGCTCGACGCCGCCCATCCCGAGCAGTTCCCCGATCCCGGCCGAGCCATGGCCGATCCCAACGGCTTGCTTGCTTTCGGCGGCGACCTCACCCCGCGCCGCCTGCTGGCCGCTTATTCCCGCGGCATCTTCCCCTGGTACAACGAGGACGAGCCGATCCTGTGGTGGTCGCCCGATCCGCGCTGCGTGTTCCACACCGACCGCCTCAAAGCCAACCGCAGCCTGCGCCGCCAAATCGCGCGAAAGTCATGGCGCCTCACGCTGGACCACGCCTTTTCCGCCGTCGTCCACGCCTGCGCGGCGCCGCGTCCCGGCCAGCTCGGCACCTGGATCGTGCCGGCGATGCTCGACGCCTACACGCAATTGCACGACATGGGCCACGCACACAGCGTCGAAGTGTGGGAAGACGACCGGCTCGTCGGCGGCATCTACGGCGTGGCCGTAGGACGCCTGTTCTGCGGGGAGTCGATGTTCAGCCGCGAGAGCGGCGGCTCCAAACTCGCCCTGCTGGCCCTGGGACAGCTGCTTCATCGCTGGGACTACCCGTTGATCGACGCGCAGGTGACCAACAATCACCTGCTCAGCCTGGGCGCCGTGGAATACCCGCGCGAACAGTTCCTCGGCACCGTGCGCCAGCTGGTGCGCCTGCCGGGACAGCCGGGAATCTGGAAGCGCTTCACGCCCTTGGTGGAAGAGACGCTGGCGGGGTTGCGGAGCGGGTGACCCAGGGGACGCTTCTCCCCCCACAGGGGAGAAGATGGCGGTGACACGGAGGCTCCCTTTGGCCGCAGCCGATGAGTGGCCGGTGGCTCGCCGGAAAGGCTCTACTGCACGCGGTTCGATTTCGCTTCCCGCTTCTACGCTCCGCCCGATCCCTCACCCCGGCCCTCTCCCCGGAGGGGAGAGGGCGCGAAGCGCGTTACGCCGCCTCGGCCGCGCGCAGCTTCCGCGCATTCGCATACGAAGCGAGGATGTCCTCGCGCACCGGCGCCTCGCCGGTCGCCAGGCAGCGCTCCCATTCCTGCACGCTGAGCACCGCCGCGAAGCGCGACTGCTCCACCACCATGAAGACGCGATGGATCTCTTCGGCCGTCGCATGTCCGGCGCGGTTGGCGTAGGACACGGCACCCGAGGCGTCGTGCAGGAATTCCACATCCATGCCGCGATCGAACGCGTGCTTCATCGTGGTGTCGTTGCAGTTGTGGGTCATGTAGCCCACCACGGTGAGCGTGTCGATGCCCTGCGCATCCAGCCATGCCTCCAGGCCGGTTTCGGCGAAGGCACTGGGCAACGGCTTGCCGAAGAAGGCGTCGCGATGACGGCGCGCGACTTCCGGGTGCAGCTCCCAGCCGTGCGAGCCTTCGGCGAACGCCGGACCGCTTGCGGGTGAGTTCTGCTGGATGACGATCACGGGAATACCGGCGGCCGTGGCGGCATCCATCGCGCGGGTGATCTTCGGCAGGCTGTCGGACACCGGGGGATATTCGATCTGCAGGTTGCCGGTGAAGTACTCGTTCTGCACGTCGATCACGATCAGTGCGCGGCGGGGTGACTTGGCATTCATGGCATGGCTCCTTGCGGTTGGAAAGGTGTGCACATGCTGCGCTCCGTCCCTCTTGCGCAGGAGTGGCCCGAAGGACAATTATCGATGCGATCGGGCCAACCAGGCATCCACATGCGCAAGATCCGCATCGCCGTCGTGGCGTTCAACGACATCCTTCCCTTCCATCTCTCCGTGCCTTGCGGCGTGTTCGATGCCGTGCTGCGCGAGCAGGACTCCCCGTTCCGCCTGCGGGTGTGCTCCGCCGAAGGCAAGCGCCTGCGCAGCGCGTCGGGCTTTCTTCTCGCCACCGATTACGGGCTGGAAGAACTGCGCAACGCCGACGTGATCATCGTGCCCTCTTGGCGCGACGCGCGGGAACGTCCGCCGCAGGCATTGCTGGATGCGCTGCGTCGCGCGGCCGCGCGCGGCAAGCGCATCGTGGGGCTGTGCATGGGCGCGTTCGTGCTCGGGCATGCCGGCCTGCTCGATGGCAGGCGCGCCACCACGCACTGGATCGCCACCGACGAACTCGCCCGGCAGTTCCCGACCGCGGACGTGGACCCGGACGTGCTCTATGTGGACGCGGGCCAGGTCGTCACGTCCGCCGGCGCCGCCGCGGGCATCGATTGCTGCCTGCATCTGGTGCGCCAGCTGCTGGGCAGCGAGCATGCCAACCGCATCGCGCGGCGCATGGTGGTATCGCCGTTCCGCCATGGCGGGCAGGCGCAGTTCATCGAGCAGCCGGTGCCGTCGATGGCCGGCGACGAACGCCTGGGCAAACTGCTGGAAGACATCCGCCGCACGTTGCACCAGCCCCATAGCCTCGATGGCATCGCCACGCGCGCGGCCATGAGCCGACGCAGCTTCACCCGCCATTTCCGCCAGCTCACCGGCACCAGCTTCGGCGAATGGTTGATGGCCCAACGCCTGGCGGAAGCACAGCGCCTGCTGGAAACCACCAACCTGCCGCTGGAACGCATCGCCGGTGCGGTGGGCATGGGTTCGCCGGTGACGCTGCGCCAGCATTTCCAGCGCGCGTTCCGCACCTCGCCGGCACAGTACCGGCGCACGTTCAATCTGGCGAAAGCCGCGTGAGCGCTAGGGATCCCGCGTCATGCCCGCCTGTTTGATCTCGTCGTAGTTGGCGAGAAACAGCGCCACCAGCGACGGATCCAGCTGGCTGCCGGCGATCTTGCGCAGGTATGCGATCACCTCGTCTTCCGGCCACGCGGGCTTGTACACGCGCGGAAAGCTGAGCGCGTCCCAGACATCCACCACGCTGAACACGCGCGCGGCCAGCGGAATCTGCTCCGCGCGCAATCCACGCGGATAGCCGCCGCCGTCCCAGCGCTCATGATGGTTGTAGGGAATGTCGACCGCATCGCGCAGGAAGTCCACCTGCTGCAGCAGGTCGTGCCCGACCTGCGGATGCGTGCGCATCACGGCGATTTCATCCTCCGTGAGCGGACCGGGCTTGATCAGGATGGCGTCCGGCAGCGCCAGCTTGCCGATGTCGTGCAGCAGCGCGCCGAAGCGGATGCGGCGAAGCTCCTCGTCCCGAATGCCGGCCAGCCGCGCCAGCGCCAGCGTCATCCGCATCACGCGGTCGGAGTGGTCGCGGGTTTCCTTGTGGCGGATGTCCATGGCATGGACCAGCGCCCGCAGGGCCTGCTCGTTGCCCTGCAGGAGGCGCAGGTTGGAGCGCTTCATGCGCCGGTAGTCGCGATCGATCATCACGTACAGCAGCACGCCGGTGACGACCACGAATACCGTGCCCTTGACGCTTTGCCACAGGCTCAGCGTTTCCGTATCGCTCACCAACCGGCGCAGCACGAGATTCGACAGCCATATCCACAGACTGGCCACGATCACATACGCAAGCACCGTGCGTACTTGAGGCTTCAGCGCCATTCGATCCCCCTTGCCGCCCAGGAACGTCCTGTCCGCGGGCGTGAACCGGGAGCTTAACGCCAACCGGCCACCGGCGGGTGTGCGTCAGGTCGTGCGTCGGTGCGATGCCAGTGCGAAGAGGATGGATGCAGGCTTGCCGCTGGCCGGGTACAGCGGTTCCTCGATGCGCAGCAACTGCAGGCCGCAGGCGGTGAAGGTGTCCAGCCAGCCGCCGAGCGTGCGGAAATACCAAGGCGCAGCGTCGCCGAACCCCTCGCCGCAACCGGCCCACGAGCCCTCGCGCCAACCGTCGCGGTACGGCAGCTCGCCGCACGCGGCCACCGGATGCAGAGTCTGCACCAGCAGTACGCCACCGGGTTCGAGCAGATCCGGCACGGCGGCCAGCACCGCCTCCGTCGAGGCTTGGCCCAACAGCGAAAAATTGCAGATGGCGACGTCGGCCTTCGCCTTGAGCTCGCCGGCACCTATCCGCTCGTAGCTCATGACCTCGAAGACGCCACCACCCTGCGCGCGCGCGGATTCGATCAGTGCAGGCACCGCGTCGACGCCGAGGACGTCCACGCCGCGCTCCGCCAATGCACGGGCCAGCCAGCCCTCGCCGCAGCCCAGGTCGATGGCGCGCCGCGGCGACTGGGCCAGCGCCGCCTCGACGATGGCGGCGTCGGTCACCAGCCGGCGGCTCTCGATGCGCTGCGCACGGACCGCTTCGGCCCATGGCGCCGCGTTCTGGTGCCAGGCATGGAGGATGGCTTCCTCGTGGCGGGTTGGCGCCGTCACGGAAGGACGTCCGTACTCAGCCGCCACGTGCCGCGTAGCGGCGGGCCACGTAGTCGTCGAGGATGCCGATGAACTCGCCGGCGATGTTGTCGCCGCGCAGCGTCATGGCCTTCTCGCCGTCGATGAACACCGGGGCCGCCGGCGCTTCGCCGTTACCGGGCAGCGAGATGCCGATGTTGGCGTGCTTGGATTCGCCCGGGCCATTCACCACGCAGCCCATCACGGCCAGCGTGAGGTTCTCCACGCCGTCGTATTTCACGCGCCACTCCGGCATGCGTTCGCGCACGTGCGCCTGCACGCTCTTGGCCAGTTCCTGGAAGAACTCGCTGGTGGTGCGGCCGCAGCCCGGGCAAGCCGTGACCAGCGGCGTGAACGCGCGCAATCCCATGGTCTGCAGCAGTTCCTGCGCCACCACCACCTCGCCGGTGCGCGGCGCGCCCGGCTCCGGCGTCAGCGAGATGCGGATGGTGTCGCCGATGCCTTCCTGCAGCAGCACCGCCAGCGCGGCGCTGGAGGCGGTGATGCCCTTCGAGCCCATGCCGGCTTCGGTCAGGCCCAGGTGCAGCGCGTAGTCGCAGCGCTCGGCCAGATCGCGGTACACCGCGATCAGTTCCTGCACGCCGGACACTTTGCACGAAAGAATGATGCGCTCGCGCGGCAAGCCGATCTCCTCGGCGCGTATGGCCGAATCCAGCGCGGAACGGATCAGCGCCTCGCGCGCCACCAGCGCCGCGTCCCACGGTTCGGCACGGCGATGGTTCTCGTCCATCAGTGCGGCCACCATGGACTGGTCCAGCGAGCCCCAGTTGGCGCCGATGCGCACCGGCTTGCCGTACTGAATGGCCTTCTCGATGATCGCGGCGAACTGGCTGTCCTTCTTCTTGCCGAAACCGACGTTGCCCGGATTGATGCGGTACTTGGCCAGCGCCTCGGCGCAGGCCGGCTCCTGCTCCAGCAGCTGATGGCCGTTGTAGTGGAAGTCGCCGATGATCGGCACCTCCACGCCCATCATCTCCAGGCGCTCGCGGATGCGCGGCACGGCCGCCGCCGCCGCGGGCGTGTTCACCGTGATGCGGACCAGCTCGGAACCGGCGCGTG
>JBCNOA010000281.1:0-5618 GCA_039594095.1 Dyella sp. | reverse complement strand
TTGAAGGTCAGACTGAGCGTACGCACCTTGATCGGGCCGCCGCGATGCTGCTGAGTGGAGACGTAGTCCCAGCGGTTCTGGTCGAAGGGTGTGGCCACCGAGGGCGAGCCCATCAGCACCAGCACCTGGCGCTTGGTCATGCCGGGCTTGAGCTGATCCACGTTCTTCTTGTCGAGCAGGTTGCCCTGCTGCACGTCGGGGGTATAGATGAGTCGGCAGCTGGCCAGAGAGAGGCCCAGCAAGGCGAAACCCAGCGTGCGGATCAGCTTGTGCATGCGTCTTGCGTCCGGATCGTGAAGGTGGCGGATGATACACTAACGAATTGGCGGCACCGTGTGCCTTGGGAGCTTAAGCGATGGAACAGGAAACCAAGGAACTGCGCAAAGCCGGGCTGAAAGTGACCCATCCCCGCATGCGCATCCTGCAGATTCTCGAGGAGGAGGAGGTCCATCACCTCACCGCCGAGGACATCTACAAGAAGCTGCTCGCCCACCAGGAAGACATCGGACTGGCCACCGTCTATCGGGTGCTGACCCAGTTCGAGGCCGCCGGCATCGTGGTCAAGCACAACTTCGAGGGCGGCCAGGCCGTCTACGAGTTGGACCGGGGCAAGCACCACGACCACATGATCGACGTGGACAGCGGAAAGGTCATCGAGTTCGTCAGCGAGGAGATCGAGCGCCTCCAGCATGAAATCGCGGCCAAGCACGGTTATGTGATCGAGGACCACAGTCTGGTGCTGTACGTGCGGCCGAAGCCGCGCGGGCGCTGAGGTTCCAGCGGGTGGCAGAGAAGGCCGGTGGCGCTGCCGCCGGCCTTTTTCGTTTCCGGGGAGCCCAGACTCGAGCGCAAAACCCGTGCCGGCGCGAACTCCCTCCGCTCTCCGGGGAGAGGGCTGGGGTGAGGGGCGGGCGGAGCGAGTGGCTGAGGATCGCGAAAAGCTCAAAGGATCCAACTTTCGCCGCGTAGCGCCGTTCGGGCGAGCGCCCACCCCTCATCTGCCTGCCGGCATCTTCTCCCCGGAGGGGGAAGACTTGCTCGTGGATATGCGAGGCAAGGGGCGGGAGACGCCTATAGAAAACGCCCATAAAAAAAGCCGCGGATGGACTCCTGTCCACCACGCGGCTGATCCGTTATCGATCGGCTTCCTGACGGGGCGAATTGCTCGCCAGTGTGTCAGGCCTTGCCGCCGAAAACGGCGGAACGGCATCCTGCCGTTCTTCATGCCCACCGTCCCCACGGTTGGCATGGCTCACCATCTTGCGATGGTGGCTCCCCCACATCGATGGGCAGATGCTAACGACCTGTTCACGAGCCCGGTATTGGAAAATTTCCTAGGATCGGGAACTTTTGGGCAGGTCTATAGCCGAGGTGTGAAGCTGTTGGCATTGCTGCTCCGCAGCAGGATGCGCAGATGCACGCCCTGGGACTCGGGACGCAGGCGGAAGAGTCCGCCCAGTGAGGTCACGCGGTCGCGCATGCCTTGCAGACCGCGGCCGCCACGCGGCATACGGGTGGGCAGGCCGACGCCGTCGTCGCGAATGTCGAGCAGCGCCAGCGCTCCGCCCTGGCGCTCGCCGATGCGCAGGCGCAATTGGAACGTGCTTGCCTGTGCGTGCTTCACCGCGTTGGTCGCGCTTTCCTGGACCAATCGATAGATGGCGGTGCGGGTGTCCTCGTCCAGCAGGCGCGGATCGCCGTGCAATTCGGTGCGATACACCACGCCGGCCGTCGCCAGCAGGTCGCGGATCGGCCCTTCGTCCAGCGCGCGCATCAGACCGAATTCGTCCAGCACGGCAGGCCGGAGATCGTCCAGCAGGCGATGCAGTGCGCGCCGCATGTGACCGAGGATGGTGTTGATCGATGCGCTGATGTCTTCCATGCCCGCTTGCGCCAGGCGCGCCTGCGCGAGCTTTAGGTGCGTCTGGATGGCGGTGAGGTTCTGCCCCAGTTCGTCGTGCAGCTCGGCAGCCATGTGGCGGCGCTGGTTTTCTTCCGCTTGAAGATTGCCGCGCGCGGCATCGCGCAGCTGGCGCGCGAGTTGATCGAGGCGGCGATTGACCGCGGCGAGGTAGACGTTCTGCTCGGCGACGCGCTCGCTGCTGCGGCGGAGCGCATCGGTGGCGGCGCCGAGCATCAGCGCGCCCGTGCCCGCGACGGAAAGGAACAGCTGCGCCGGCGCTTCCGGCGGCGGGCGGCCCGCGAAATGGTCGACCAGCGTCATGCCCAGGCTGGAGATCAGCATGGCCAGGCTGGCGCCGCGCCAGCCGTGGCGGAAGGCGAAGAACAGCACCGGCGCCAGCGACAGAATGCGCGCGAACTGCGGCTGAGGCGCCGGGTGCGACGAAAGCAGCAGTAGGATCGCCAGCGCCGGCAGCATCACCAGCAGGCCGTCCATGGTGAGGTTGGCCAGGGCGCGGTGTTCCAAGTGCGCGCGGAACAGCATGATCAGCAGCGGCACCAAGAGCAGGGTCCCGACGTAGTTGCCCAGCAGATCCTGGCCGAGCGCGCGCATCAGCAACTCGGCGGACAGCGGGCTGTGTACGGTGGCGAGAATCGCCGCGTCCACTACCGTCGTCGCGGCCACGGTGAAGGCCGCGGACAGCAGCAGGCGCGAAACGTCCTCCGGATCGCGCATGCTCACGTGCAGCTGGGCGCGCCGCATGAGCCACAGGCAGATGGTCACCACGACCGGTTCGGGCAGCTCGCCTAGGATCAGCCCCGACCAGCCGAGCGGCATGCCCTGGCTGACGTTGAGCAGGCCGGTCGCGCCGAATTCGGCCAGCAGCAGCCATGGCCACCAACGCGTCGGCGATAGCAACAGGGCGCCGAAGCGCAGCCCGTAGGGCAGCATCCAGTACGGCTGCTCCGTCGGCCACAGGAGCAGCCACAGCAGGAAATAGCCGATGCCGGCGAAGATGCCGGCCCAGGGCAGGAACAGGGGTCTCTCGAGCATGGCGGCGATGGTACATGCCGCCGCCGAGGAATCCGCACCGGGCGCTCTTGGGCGGGGCGCGGGCCTGCTATACAGTGCGCCTCATGTACAGCATCGTCCTGGTCGATGACCACGCCATAGTCCGCGAAGGCTTCAAGCGGCTGATCGAAATGGAGCCGGACCTCGAGGTCGTGGCCGAATGCCGCAGCGCCGACGACGCCGTCGAAGCGGTGAGCCAGCGCCGTCCCGACCTGGTGGCGCTGGACTTGTCGTTGCCGGACGGCAGCGGCCTGCCGTTGATCGAGCATCTGCGCAGCGTGGCGGACCAGACCCGCATCGTGGTGCTGAGCATGCATGACGGCGAACCCTACGTGTCCGAGGCGCTGCGCCGCGGTGCCAGCGGCTATGTCACCAAGGGGGTGGCGCCGGAAGAACTGGTCGCCGGCTTGCGCGCGGTGATGCAGGGCGAATGCTTTCTCAGTTCCGACCTCCGGCAGCGCCGCGCCGAGCGGCCCAGCGAAGCGCTCGATCCGATCAACCGGTTGACCAGCCGCGAACGCGAGGTGTTCCTGCTGCTGGCCGAGGGGCGCGCGCCGAAACAGGTGGCGGGGGAGCTGGGTATCGGCCAGAAGACCGTCTACATCCACCGCGCCAGCCTGATGGGCAAATTGGGTGCGGGTTCGGAATTGGATCTCTACCGCATGGCCAGCGAGCGTGGCCTATTGCCGCGGCGCGAGGGGAAGGGCTGAGGTCTGGCCTGCCCATGAGGGCGGACGGGGGCGCTTTTTGCGGCAGTGGTCCGCACCGGGTTTTTCGGTCGCTAGTGCCTATTCGCCGTTCGATCGTCATTCCGGCGTAGGTCGCCGTGTCCAGCTACTAGGCACCAGGTAAGTACGGAAGCTTGTCCACAAGCTCGATCCTGAGGCGCTACGGCACAACGTAGCGGTGACGTTGCGCCGTGAGGTGCGGCGTCAGGAAGCGCGTTGCCGACCTTCGGCGCCGATCAAGCCGTCTGCGCCCGATCCAGCATCTGCTTCGCATGCGCACGCGTCTCGCGGGTGATCTCGACGCCGCCCAGCATGCGGGCCAGTTCGTCGCGGCGACCGGTGGCGTCCAGTTTCTCGATGCGCGTCTGCGTGCTCTCGCCGTCGCTGTGCTTGCTCACGCGCAGATGCGCATGTCCCTGTGCGGCCACCTGGGGCAGGTGGGTGACGCACAGCACCTGGCGCTGGCCGCCCAGGGCGCGCAGTTTCTGGCCGACCACTTCGGCGACGGCGCCGCCGATGCCGGTATCCACTTCGTCGAACACCATGGTGCCGACCGTGTCCTTGCCCAGCGTGGCGACCTCGATGGCGAGGCTGATGCGCGCCAGTTCGCCACCCGAGGCCACCTTGCGCAGCGGGCGCGGCGGCTGCCCGGGGTTGGCGCTGACCAGCAGTTCGCAGCGTTCGCGGCCCTGCGGGTCGGGTTCGTCGCTGCCGGTGGCTTCCAGTTCGATGACGAGCTGCCCCCCGGCCATGCCCAGCTCCGCCATCAATGCGCCGACTTCCTTGCCGAGCTTCGTCGCGGCGGCAGCGCGCGCCTTGCTGAGCTTGGCGGCGGCCATGTCGAAGTCGCGGCGCAGCTGGTCGCGCTGCGCGGCCAGCTTTTCCAGCGCGTCGCCGGCGCCTTCCAGCTCGGCCAGCTCCGCGCGGAGCGCGGCGGCACGTTCGTGCAGCTCGGAGACCGGCGTGCGGTGCTTGCGCGACAGCTCGTGCAGACGGGTCAGATGGGTATCGACTTCCGTATAGCGCTCCGGGTCCAGGTCGACGTCCTGGGCGTAGCGATTCAGCCCGTCGGCGGCTTCGCCGAGCTGGATGGCGGCGTTGTCCAGCAGTTCCAGCAGCGGGGCGAGGCGGTCGTCCAGCGCGCCGAGCTTGTCCAGCTCGGCATGCGCGCGGGCCAGTGCGCGGCTGAGCGCCAGTTCGCTGTCGCCGTCGATCAATTCCGCCACGCCGGAGGCGCCTTCGGCCAGCCGGCCGGCGTTGGCGAGGCGCTTGTGGCTGGCCTCCAGTTCCGACAGCTCTGCGGCGGGAAGCGCCCACTGTTCCAGCTCCGCCGCCTCATGCCGTAGCAGTTCCAGGCGTTGTTCGCGGTCCTCGCCGCCGCTGAGCTTGCGGATGCGGGCGCCCACATCGCGCCATTGCACGGCGCTGTCGCGTACTTGTTGCAGCAGGCTGTCGTGGCCGGCATAGGCGTCCAGCAGGGCCATCTGATGCGCGCGGGACAGCAGCGCCTGATGCTCGTGCTGGCCATGGATTTCCACCAGCAGGGTGGCCAGCTCGCCCAGTTGGCTGGCGCTGGCTGGGCGTCCGTTGATCCAGGCGCGCGAGCTGCCCTCGGCGCGGATCACGCGGCGCAGGCGGCAGCTGCCGTCTTCTTCGTCCAGTTCCTCCTGGCGCAGCCAGTCGCGTGCCTCGGGCAGGGCGGCCAGATCGAACTCGGCGGCCAGCTCGGCACGGTCGCTGCCGGCCCGGACCATGCCGCTGTCGGCACGGCCGCCGGCCAGCAGCATCAAGGCATCGACCAGCAGGGACTTGCCGGCGCCGGTCTCGCCGCTGACGACGGTGAGGCCCGGGCCGAAGGCGATCTCGGCTTCTTCTACAACTGCGAAATGGCGGACGTAGAGCGAGGTGAGCATGGG
>JBCNOA010000280.1:0-5662 GCA_039594095.1 Dyella sp. | reverse complement strand
TCGTCCAACGAGGCCGGCTACATCACCCACAAGGTGATGCGCTCCCTCGGCATCCAGCACCTGCCCCGCCAGCATCTGTTCTGCCGCATGCGCGCGCCAAGGCTTGTGTGCCACGCCGCCCAGCGCGATGCGCGCCTCCCGGATGGTCCGACCATCCGTCTGCAACGCCAGCGCGGCCGCCACCGACACCAGCGCAAACGCATAACTGGCGCGGTCGCGCACCTTCAGGTAATGCACATGCGATCCGAACACGGGCGGCGGCAGATCGATGGCGACGATCAACTCGCCGGGCGCCAGCATCGTGTCGATCTCGGGATGCGCTTCGGGCAGCCGGTGGAACGCTTCGATCGGGATACGCCGCTCGCCGTGCGTGCCGTGCACAACCACCGTGGCGTCCAGCGCGGCCAGCGCGACAGCCATGTCCGACGGATGCGTCGCCACGCAGGCCTCGCTCGCACCGAGGATGGCGTGCATGCGAGTGAAGCCCTCCCGCGCGGCGCAGCCGGAGCCGGGCTGCCGCTTGTTGCACGCCGGGTACGCCGTGTCGTAGAAGTAATGGCAGCGCGTACGCTGCATCAGGTTGCCGCCGTTGGTGGCCATGTTGCGCAGCTGACCCGAGGCGCCCGACACAATCGCCTCACTCAGGAGCGGATAGCGCGAGCGCACCAGCGGATGCGCCGCCGTATCGGCATTGCGCGCCATCGCGCCCAGTCGAAGTCCGCCGTGGGGCAACGCACGAATTTGCGCAAGCGGCAGGCGGCTCACGTCCACGAGCCGCTGCGGCTGCTCGACGCCGCCCTTCATCAGGTCCAGCAGGTTCGTCCCGCCGCCGATATAGCGCGCGCCCGGCTCATGGCCCAGGCGCACGGCGGCCTCCACTGAAGACGCACGGTCATAGGCAATCGATTGCATGGCGGCTCCTCAAACAGTGTTGCCGGACTTGGCGGCCACCACGCGGATCGCCGCCACGATGTTGGGGTACGCGCCGCAGCGGCAAATGTTGCCGCTCATGCGCTCGCGTATTTCGTCTTCGGTCAGCGCAACGGGGCCGTCATTGACCATTGCCGCCGGCGAGGTGACCGTGCTCGGCATGCCGCGGCGCGCCTCCTCCAGCACCGCCACGGCCGAGCAGATCTGCCCCGGCGTGCAATATCCGCACTGAAACGCGTCGTGTTCAAGAAACGCGGCCTGCACCGGATGCAGCGCCGCGCGGTCGACCAGGCCGTCTTTCGCGTGCGCTAGCCCTTCGACGGTGGTGATGGAGTCCCCCTCGTGCATGATCGCCAGCGTCAGGCAACTGTTGATGCGCCGGCCGTTCACGAGGACGGTGCACGCGCCGCACTGGCCGCGGTCGCAACCTTTCTTGGTGCCGGTCAGCGCCAGCACCTCTCGCAGCGCATCGAGCAACGTGACGCGCGGCTCCAGCGACAACGCATACGGCTTGCCGTTGATATTGAGCGAGACCGGCCGCGCCGGCGCCAACGCGGCTGAACGTGCCGGGGCAGACGCAGAAGCGCGCGCGCCGGCCGACTCGTGCGGCAGCGCAAACGCCGACGCCGCAGCCGCCGCGCCCTGCAGAAAGCCGCGCCGGCTCGGGCGCGCAGGCGACCCATCCGGTTCGTCGGCGGGGTCATTCGATGCTGGGAAGGGATGTTCGGACATGGCGCGCGCTCCACCGGCCGGGGCGGCCGTAGCTGGGGACATGCGTCAGCGGAAAGCAAGCGGAATACCCGGCAGCCGGGCGTTGGGAAGCCGCTGAGCAGCGGCTTCGCGCAGGAGATGTGCCGCGGCGCGTGTAAGCCTTACGCGCCGCGTTGCAGTGCGGTTACCTGGCCGGGCCGACGCGATCGCGCGACACATCCATGACCATGCGCGTCAACAGGTACAGGCGCGGCACGATGGAATTCAGATCGACATATTCGGCGTCATTCGAGTGCGCGCCAAAGCTCGCCAGACCGAAGCGCTCGATCACGGGCGCCTTGGTTTTCGAGGCGGCGAACGCGGCATCGGTGCCACCGCCCTCGGCCTTGTCGTCAATCTCCAGCGTCTTGCCGAGTTCGCCATAGACCTTCTGGGCGTGCTCGGCCAGCGCGCGCGAGGCCGGCGTGGCTTCCAGCGGCGGGCGGCGGCGCTCGAACTTGGCCGAGACCTGCGTATCCGGGATCAGCTTGTTCTTGATGCGTTCGTTGACGATTTCTTCGAGCTTGTCGGCGTCGGCTGCTCGCAGCAGCCGCACATCGGCCTGGGCGCTGGCCACGGCCGGGATCACGTTGCGGTTGGTGCCCGCCTGCGCCACGGTCCAGTTCACCTTCAGGCCGGTTTCCGGCTTGGACAGATCGCGCATCTGCAGGATCTGGTGCGACAGCTCGTACAGCGCGTTGCGCCCCTGCTCCGGCGCGCCGCCCGCGTGCGAAGCCTTGCCCTTCACATCCAGCAGGATCGCGCCGATGCCGCTGGTGGCCAGCGACAGCTTGTCCGACGTCACGCGCGTGCCTTCGCAGGAGAACACGGCGTCCTGCTCGGCGCCCAGCTTGGCCTGCATGGCCCGCGCACCCGGCGAGCTGATCTCTTCATCGCCGTTGATCAGCACCGTGAGCGTGCCGTACTGCTTGAAGTTGACGGCCTGCAGAATCGATACCGTGTGCAGGATGACCGCCACGCCGTTCTTGTCGTCGGCAATGCCCAGGCCGTATGCGCGCTCACCGTCGATGCGGAATGGCTGGTGCGCAAGCATGCCCTTCAAGTACACGGTATCCATGTGCGCGATCAGCATGATGTTGCGCTTGCCCTCGCCCTTGAAGCGCGCAAGCACCATCTTGCCGATCTTCTCGGGCGTGTCGGCCATGCGGTAGGCGTGGTCGCTGGGGTCAATGAGCTTCACGTCGCCGCCCATGCCGCGCAGCCGCTCGGCGATCACGCCGGCAATCTTGTCCAGGCCTTCGATGTCCTTGCTGCCCGATTCGATCGAGACCAATGTCTTCATGGTGTCGATCAGCGCCGGTTTTTCCTGCTGGGCGCGCTTGTAGATTTCAGCCGGCGGCACGGCGGCGGCATGGCCGGCAGCCAGCACACCCACCATTGCGACGACGGCGAGCACTGCGGGGCGCATGCCCTTGGGCAACAACGGGGCTCTCATGAATGTTTCCTCACCTGTTCTTAGTTATGGTCTGCAACAAAACGGCGATTTTCGCACGCCCGCCTGAGCATTGCCCGAGGGCTATCCCCCCTTTGGATAGGCGCATGACACCGCGCAAAGGAATACTGATAGAGATGCGCAAAACGAAAGCGCTGGGCTGACACTCTCGCTACAATTGCTGCCATGCAATACATCCATGTCGTCAACGGCGATGTTGCCGGCGCCACGCTCAAGCAGGCGCTCGCACAGGCTGGCCGCCCCGATTCCGTAGTCGTACTGCGCGACGATCTCGCCGTCGGGCCGCTGGTCGACGTCGATAGCGTCGCCATGGCGCGCTCCGGCTTCTGGCAGCGCGTGGCGCCCAACAGCAATATCGACTTCGCCGCCGAGATGCGCGACGCGCTTGCGTCGCTCGCCGACCTGCGCGATGCCACTACCGAAGTCGCCATCTGGCACGGCCAGAGCGCGTCGGACCAGCTCATGCTGCGCCGGGTGGCGTTCCACCTGCACCAAGCGCCCCAGCGCATCAATGAAGTCGGCATGGATGTGCGCGAACTTGAGGCGCCCAACGGCCAGGGCCCGCTGACGACCATCGGCATGTATTCGGGTGCCCGGTTGGCACGGCGGTTTTCGACCATCGCGCCGGTGTCGGTGTTGCGCATCGGCCGCCTGGCCTACGAATGGCAGCAGACTGTGCGCGAGAACGCCGACACGCGGCTGTGGAAGGGCAACACGCTGGTGCCGGTGTCGTACGGCACGGTGGACGAAGTGATCCTGGAGCACGTTCCCACCGACTGGGCCAGCGCCCGCGACGTGGTCGGCAGCATCATGGGCGCCATCGACGGCCTGCTCGCCAGCGACTGGTTTGTCTTCTGGCGCTGCCGCGAACTGGTCGGCAACGGGCAGTTGCTGCTGCGCGGCGAGGCCGATTCGCTCAGCACCTGTGAACTGCGGCGCAACGTGAGCGTGGCCGTGTAAGCGCCCCCTAAACCTGGATCTGCCCCGAGGAGCGCCAAAAGCGCTCCTTTTTGTTTGTGCACGGCTTGCGCATGAAGCGCGACCGTAACCGGCGCGAGTCAACCGTCGCGCCGGAGGCCCGCGCGTGCGGGGCAATCGATCGGGGCATCGGCGTCGCCGCCGTCGACCTCGTTGGCGAGATCGCTTTCGGGCTGCATGTTTTCCACATCGCTATGGACATCGCCCTCGCCCCAGGGCATGCCGGATTCGCGCAGACGCTTGCGCTGGGTGCGGTCGCGCTGGAACATTTCGGCCAGCTCGTCGCGCCCCTGCTGGGCAAGTGACACGAGCTTCTTCTGATCGCGGTAAACGGGGTAGACCTGCTCCATTGAGTTGAGCGTGTGGCGGCGGAACGTCTGCGCGATGCGGTGCGCTTCGTACGGCTCCTTGCCTAGCCCCTCCAGCACCCGGCGGCTGAGCATGAGCGAGCCCTCGAACATCTCCCGCTCGATCACTTCCACGCCGCGGTCGCGCAGTTGGTACACGTGCGACACGTTGCGCGCCCGCACATACAGCTTCAGGTGCGGAAAGCGCTCGCGCACACGGTCGACCACCTCCAGGTTGGTTTCCATGTCGTCGATGGCGACGACCATCATGCTGGCCTTGTCGGCGCCGGCGGTTTCCAGCAGGTCCATGCGCGTGGCGTCGCCGTAGAAGACCTTGAAGCCGAAGCGGCGCAGCATGTCGATCTGGTCCGGATCGTGATCGAGCACGGTGGCGCTATAGCCCTGGCTGTAGAGCATGCGGCCGACGATCTGCCCGAAACGGCCGAAGCCCGCGATGATGACCTGGTTGTCCTGGGGCTCGATGGCCTCGGGCGCGCGCTTCTTGCCATCCATCAGGCGCGGCACCAGCAATTTGTCGTGCAGCAGCAGGAGCAATGGCGTCGCGGCCATCGACAGCGCCACCACGAGGTTGAGCGCAGCGGCCGTCTCCGCCCCGAGCACGTCGCCAGCCACGCCGGGACCGAATACAACGAACGCAAATTCGCCGCCTTGCGAGAGCAGGAACGCAAACAGCCATGCCTGCCCACGCGCAATGCCAAAGCGGGTGGCAAGCAGGCGCAGCGCGCCAATTTTCACCGCCAGGAACACCGCCACCAGCCCGATCACGGCCAGCGGCTGGCGCATCAGCACGCCAAAGTCGATCGACATGCCAACGGCCAGGAAGAACAGGCCGAGCAGCAGCCCCTTGAAGGGCTCAATGTCGGTTTCGAGCGCGTGACGGTATTCGGAATCGGCCAGCAGCACCCCGGCAATGAAGGCGCCCAGCGCCATCGACAGGCCCACACTGTGCATCAGCAGCGCAATGCCTACCACCAGCAGCAGCGAGAACGAAGTGAACATCTCGCGCATGTTGGTACGGGCAATGGCGCGCAGCACCGGCCGCAACACCGTGCGCCCGCCAAAGATCACGGCCGCCACCACGCCAACTGCCTTGGCCGCCGCCACCCAGCTATGACCGCCGGACGCGTCGCTTGCCTCGGTTGCCAGCAGCGGCAGCAACGCG
>JBCNOA010000028.1:0-28094 GCA_039594095.1 Dyella sp. | reverse complement strand
GAAAGACTCTGCGTGGCCATTAGCACGAGACAATTGGCCTTGCGGAGTACTTTCAACCACTCGCGGATCTTGGCCCGGAAAACCGGATGGCCGAGCATCAGCCACGCTTCGTCCAGGATGATCGCCGCCGGCTGGCCATTCAGCGAACGCTCGATGCGGCGGAACAGATAGAGCAACACCGGCAGGACGTACTTGTCGCCGAGGTTGAGCAGATCCTCGATCTCGAAGACCGTGAAGTCGGAAAGCGACAAGCCATCTTCGGAAGCATCGAGCAGATACCCCATGGCGCCATCCGTCGTATACGGCTTCAATGCCTCGCGGATCTGCTCGTCCTGGATCGTCAGCACCAGCTCGGACAGGGTCCGTCCACCGCTGGCATGCAGATTGATAATGGCATTGCCGATTTCATTGCGCTGCGCTGGCGTGGTACTCACGCCATTGAGCGCCAGCATGCCGTCCACCCATTCCATGGCCCAGGCACGGTCGCTCTTAGTGTCCAGGAACTGCAGAGGGCAGAACGCCAGCTTCTCTTCGTCGCCCGCCACCTCGAAGTGCTGGCCGCCGCATGCCTTGACCAAGGGATACATGGACATGCCCTTGTCGAAGCAGTACAGCGACATGCCTTGGTAGCGGCGTAACTGCGCCGCCAGGATTGCAAGATGAGTCGACTTACCGGCGCCGGTCGGTCCGAAGATGAACGTATGTCCCAGGTCGTTGACGTGTAGATTGAGGCGGAAAGGTGTCGCACCTTGGGTCATGCACTGCATCAGCGCCGGGGCGCGCGGTGGATAAAGCGGGCAGGGTGCATCGGCCTGCCCTGTCCAGATCGTGCTACTTGGCAGCAAGTCGGCCAGGTTGAGCGTGTTGATTAGCGGGCGGCGGACGTTTTCGACGCCATGGCCCGGCAGGCTGCCCATGAAGGCGTCCATCGTATTGATGGTCTCTACACGTGCCACGAAGCCGCGCGCATTGATGGCTTTCTCCACCTGGCGAACGTCGGCTTCCAGCTGGCCGCGGTCTTCATGCATGAGCACGACGACGCTGGTGTAGTAGCCCTGGGCCACGAGACCGCTGTTCACCTCGGCCATGGCGGCTTCGGCGTCATTGACCATCATCAGCGCGTCCTGGTTGACGGCGCCGGAATTGGTGTTGAAGAACTGGTCGAAGAATCCGCGCACCTTCTGGCGCCACTTTTTGCGGAACTTCTCCAGATCCTTCACGGCCTGGTGCGGATCCATGAAGATGAAGCGGTTGGACCAGCGATATTCACAGGAGAGCTCGGCCAATGCACCCAGCATGCCAGGATAGGATTCGAGCGGAAAACCCTCGATGGCGACCACCTGCATGAACTTCCGGCCGATCTTCGGTACGACGCCGCTCCAGAGCTCTTGGCCACCAATGACGGCGTCGAGATAGATCGGATTGCTCGGCAACATGATCGGGTGATCATTGCCGGTCACGCAAAAGTTGAGCCAACGCAGGAAGTCATCGTGCGTGACCTTGGCGCCTTCCTCGGTAACGCTCGAATGGCCGCGAAGACGAGTCATGCGGAGCGTGCTCGACATCCTCGACTCGAAGGACGCCACCTCGCGCTTGAAGTGCTCGATCGAGCTGAGCGTGCGTTCGGTATGTCCTTCGACCTCCTGATCGTCGTCGAACATCATTTCCGTGAATTTCTTCTGCGCAAGTAGCGGCGGGTAGTAGGTCAGCGTGAGGACGAAATAGCCTTCGTACATGGCGCCGAGGCTCTGGAACAGGCGACGACGTTCTTCATCGATGGCGGCGGTGACCGCGTCAGGGAACGACGAACGGTCGACGGGCGCATAGCCCGTGGCATGGCGGCGGACGGCGTCGACATGGATCATCCAGCCATTGCCGAGCCTAGCCATCGCCTGGTTCAAGCGCATGGACACGAGTTCGCGCTGTTCATCGGTACTGCTGGCGATGTCGTCCCCTTGATAGATCCAGGACGCCATGAAGGAGCCGTTCTTGCCGACAATGACACCATCGTCGACCACGGCCGCGTAATTGAGCAGATCGGCTACGCCTTGCTGCTTGGAGCGGTGTTTCTGAAGCTTGGTCTCGCCATCCAGCTTACGGACGCGTACGAACAGCAGACCGACCATCACCAAGCCCAGTGCCGCGATAGCAAATATGGAAGTTATAAGTAGGGGCATCATCGGTATTGCCTTTCTTCCGCCGGTCCATTCGCGCGGAACGGGGTGGACCTGGCCGGGTAGTAGGGGCGGTAACGCCGCTGGCGCAGGTAGACGTGCCTCATCTTCGGATCAGCCTTCGCCATGAGCCTCAGCAGCGTGAGCGCGAGCAGCCACAGCGCGACACCCACGATGAAAGCCTTCGTCTCTTGCGCGCTGAAGATCAGCGCGCCGGAGATGAGGCCCGAGAGCATCACCAGCTCCCGGTCCCCGCCCATGAACAGGTTGTCGCGATTGCCTGCGCGGCGAATCGGCACCGTTCGGATAGTCATTAGCCAAGGCCTCGGATGCGGCCGATCATGTCGATCGCATGCGTATCGATATAGGCCGAGATCACGGCTGCATCAGATCTAATCATGGTGATAATCCCGCTGGCGTTGACAATGACGGCGATAACCAGCACCAGGAAAACCATCGAGCGCAAGAAACCGCTCATTTCGCCGCCGAAAATCAGGGCTGCCCCCGCGGCGATGATGCCGATCAAGGAGATGCCGAATGCGACCGGCCCCGTAAGCGACGCCGTCAGCTTCTTCAGCGGCGTCTCGAAAGGAAGTTCTCCCGTTCCCGTTTCGGTTGCGTGGGCCAATTCAGGCATCATCACAGCGACAGCGATAAATGCCAGAGCAATAAGGCAGGGCATATAGGTGCGTACAAGACGCAGGATTTGGATGTTGGACATATTTGATTTCACCTTTGGTAGTGGTCTTAGATCTGACGCAACGAGTAGCGTCCATCCTCGTAACCGTTGACTTCGAGGATTTCCTGAACGCGCCGCCCCTCCGAGGTGCGCGCGATATGTACAAGGAGGTGGACGGCCTCCCCGATAAGCGGCTCGATCGGACGCGGCGCATCCGGATGCATACTGATCAACATCGCGAGCCGCGAAAGACCTGCACGGGCGTCGTTGGCATGCAGCGTGGCGGCGCCACCTTCATGGCCTGTGTTCCAGGCCATCAATAGGTCAAGCGCTTCAGGACCACGCACCTCGCCAACGAGGATCCGATCTGGCCGCATCCGCAGCGACGCCCTCAGGAGCTGCGTCATGTTGACTTCCATCGACGTGCGGTACTGCACGAAGTTCTTGGCGAAGCACTGGATCTCGCCGGTGTCCTCGATGATCAGAACGCGCTCTTCTTCGCTCGCGTCTGCCATCTCGCGGATGATCGCGTTTACCAAGGTCGTCTTGCCAGAACCCGTGCCGCCAATCACCAGTATGTTTCGATGCGCACGCACAGCCTTCGCAAGCGAATTGCGCTGCGCTTGGGTCATGATTCCCTTGCTCACGTAGTCTTCCAGCGTGAACACTGAGATCGCCTTCTTTCGAAGCGCGAAGGTCGGACCCGCCACGACTGGGGGAAGCTGGGCGGCAAAACGGGACCCATCGAGCGGAAATTCCGATTCGAGAACCGGCTTGATCCGCGTAATCTCCTTCCCATAGAAGCCAGCCACTGTCTTGATGACCGCTTCCGCCTGGCTGGCTCGCATGCTTCCTATGAGCCGCATGCTTTCGCCGAGCCGCTCTTGCCACAATGCCCCATCCGAGTTGAGCATGATCTCTACCGTCTTCGGATCATTGAATGCATGTAGGAAGACGTCTCCAAGGTCGCGGAGAAGTTTTTCCTTCGCACGCTCCCTGACCGTAGGAGATGCTTCAGCATTGGCTTGGGTGGGATCCATAATTTTCCTCGACCGCCTACCGCGATCAACTTCTTTGCCTGTTTTGTGCGCGGCATTTTTAGCGACGGCCCCAGGGCCACCGCACGCTTCCTATCGCGACGAATCACCCTTGGGCTAGGGATTTATTTGGACGGTTACCGCTCGGCTTTTACCGTTGCCCTTTGGTCATGCAGGCCACCCCAGTCATCAATCCACTGGTAGGAGACTTCGAGGCCCGAAGCGCTATCCAGATCTGGTAGTTCAAACACCTGGCTTGAAAGCGGGGCTACTGTCGCTGGCTCGGCTTGCGCACTCTTTCCGCCCGCGCTAACAGTGAGCTTGGATAGCGACACGTAATGGGCGCCGTCATTGACGGCTTTGATGCGGACCTTTCCGGCGACATCTTTCTTGGAGATCCAGCGCAAGCCCTCTGCCGACTTGTCGGGACCGCCTGGCAGTCCATCAGGTCGATAAAAGAGCTTCAAGCGATATTGGAAGGCCAGCTGGATCGTACTTTCTTCGTTGCCGCCCTTCTCCGCGCGCGATGGCTTTGGCGGTACTTCGAGAAAGTTCAGCCAGAAAAGCGATTCGCGATTCTTGGGAAGATTTTTTTGCATACCCGCCAAGATGACGCGGTAGGTATGGCTCGTATTTCCCTCAATTCTCACCAGCGGAGGCGTAAGAAGAAAGGGAGTTTTTACGGTGTCCGCTTTTGCGGAGACATCGCCTTCATCGATCCAGGCTTTTATGAGCACAGGGCGCTCAGCCTTGTTTAGAACGATGACGCTGATGTCCTTAGAAGAAGACCCATAAACGAAACGGGTTCCATCAATAAGAATGCTTGCATCTGCGGTCTGAAAAATCGCGAACAGAAGCGTCAAAACGAGGCAAGCTAGTTGTCGAGTGGCATTCATGGGAGCGTTCTCTAATGGCCTCTTGGCCCTCAAATGGCGCTCGTCGATGCATGGTTCCGCGCATAACATGAGCGCTAGGCCGATTACGCTTCCGAGGGAACTGCGGCGCGGACGAACGGCTTCCACTTTGCGCCACACATTCGCCTGACGAGCTGCTGGAGTGTCACCGGAGAATCGCGAGACCTTTCGCTCGTGGTCTTACGAGTTCGCCATGAAAGTCCTCCTAAGCGAGACGCATCTTGGCGTCTTCGGCCTCCGACAGCCATCAGAAGCTTCTCAAAGAGGATGCGGTTCGGAGTTACCTCACGGTTCGCATCTGGCTGCCTTACTGCGCAAAAAGAAACGGAGACGCGCCATGCACGCCTCCGCTCAGTCACAAGCGCTTATTTACATACAGGCAGCTTGATAACGATCTACTCCAATCACGCTGCTCACCTGCGCCGCGTTCAAGTCAATATGGCATTGATCACCCGATTGCTCGCCCCAGCGTACGGTAAGTCGCGACGGCTTGTCGGCGCTACGAATAATCGCTTGGCCGCCCTGACCGGCAACGCCGATGTTGGTGCCTTGATCGTCGTAGATCTCGGCGCCGAACGGTATCGGCTCTCCGTTCGACTTGGTGCCTTCAATAAGGATCGCTTTTCCGCTCTCTGTTTGGAATTCGATTTTGGCTACTGTGCGTGCTCGCGGCGCGATGTTGCGGGAGGTTTCTTTCAACTCGACATCGAGACTGGATCCCTTGGGATCGAGTGTCACTAGATTAAGCTGATAGGGCACCAAGTTGGTGACGACGGCGTATCCATTGGAATCCACCCTCGACTGACGACCCCAGCCTACTTTGGCGCCTTTTGCCCCCGGTGCATGAATCAGCGCCGGCGTTTCACCAAGCGTGGGTGCCCAAGTATGGCCCCCGCCATGTAGCACCAGACCACCCGAGACTCCCGCATTGACTTGCTTGTAGCCGCTACCCTGACTGTAGCCGGCGAACACCGTGCCATGCGCCCCGTTGTACTGTGTGGACGCGCTATAAGAAGTCTGACTCTCGCCCCGAGCGAGCGAGACGTTGTAGGTGAGTTGCCTGTCGTCAAGCAACGCGCCGGAGACGCCGACTCTTGCGTTGGGGGGCGCCAAAGTCGATTTCTCTAGCCACGCGTCGAGGTTTGGTGCTCTATTTTCCGAACCAAGCGGCAGGCTCGCCGATAACATGAAACGCGTTTCGCGCCTCGAGAACTCCGGAATAATCGGCCGGCCCGGCGAGATGTTCGATCCAGAGCTCGCTGCATCGCTTGTAGTTTCCAACGTTCTCTGAGCCGATAGGGAATAGCTCAACGTCTTCCAGCTATTCGAGTATCCCAGGTTGAAGTCGACCTGCTTGCGCTGGTCACCCCAATAGCTACGGTGCGCTCCGCTCAAGAACACCTGGCCACGCTTTTCACCAAGGCGTTGATTAACGGTCGCGGTGAATTCACTTCGAGTACGTCCGTAGCCAAATGGCTGCGGCTCACCCTCTGCCACAGTGTCACGAAGATATGTAAGGTCATTTAGACCCACATAGCCACTGGTCGAATAGCGGTAAGCGGCTAGCGTAAAGTTCGTGCCTAAGTTCTCAAGACTCTTACTGTAGGCCAGGCGAACGCTAGTGCCGACGCGGTTTGGCGCGCCCATCAAAGAAGTTTTGGCACCGGTGACATCCACCGAGAAAGCGCCCACCTGGGTATTCAAAGCGCCGCCGACCAGGGCCGCCTGATAGCCGGAGGCCAGAGTGACACCGCCATAGGCTGTGACAGTATTATTCAAACCGCGTTGATAGGTGGCTTGCGCCACCAGCGGCGTGTTCTTCTTGCCGTGCTGGCGAACCTTGCCGGCGGCCACTTCCCATCGACTCTGGCCAGCGCGGAGTGATTGTGGCGTTGCGGCAAAGGGGACGTTGAACCGTTTCGACCTACCGTCGGCCTCGATGATCTCGACTTCGAGATCACTACCATATCCGTTGGGAAAGAGATCGGTAATTTCAAATGGTCCGGGCGCCACGGTCAGTTCCCGCAGGAGCACTCCTCTTTGCCTAATAACGACACGAGCATTCGTTTCCGCCACGCCGCGCACAATCGGCGCGTAGCCGCGCAGCGATTGCGGAAGCATGCGGTCATCGGACTCTAGCTTGAAGCCACGCAGATTCGACGAATCAAACAATCGCCCGGAGGTGAATAGATCGCCGGCGTAGAACTGCGACTTTAGCTCTGGAATGTCATGCTGAAGGAAGTTCGCGGCCGTGTTGTAGTCCCGACCCTGATGCTCTCGCCAACTGAATGAGCTGCGGTGCACCAGATGCCAGGAGCCGAAGTTCGCGGATGCATCAATACCCACATAGCCTGAGACTTTGCCGCTGCCACGGGCACCAGTGCTTCGATACAGGTTCGCGTTGTAGTTGATCGCCCCGGCGTTGGTGCCCTCATCCCAGTACTTGGGATCTACATAGCCTTTAGCATCGCCTTTGGTATAGATCTGCGCGACTGTGATGTCGAGTGACTGCGTCGCTGCATCGAAGTCGGCCAATGCGCCTGGGATGTAGTCACCGAGCGCACCGCAGAACCGTTCGGCTGAGGGGATCGACTTAACGCTGCGACCTTCCTTCGATGCGGCTTCGGCTACCTTGGCGATGTCGATCCCGTAGGAATCCAGAGAAGCGGCGTCAAAGCAGGGTTTCGCTATTTCGCTACCCGGGACGTCCACCATGGAGATGTCCGCTCTTGCACGCCATTCCTTATTGACCTTGATGTCCGCCCGATAGGTGCCAGGCAGGACAGAATTGGGTTTGTCGAAGCGCGTCAGATCGACCTTCGTATCTCCGGACGACAGGAAGCCATCATCGAATGTCACTGCGCTACGCGATACAGGCCCGAGAGCCGCTAGATACTCCGCACCGTGAGCCGGCCGAACCATTGCCCCGATGATGAGCGTTGGCAGCAAAGCCATGCGAAGACCTCCCCCAACGCACTCTCTGCTGAGTAGGTATTGTGACTGACTCACGAACAATTTCTCCAGTAATAGTGATGCTTGGATGTGCTGCGGCCCTCCATTGGCAACAACGACGACCGAATGCGAGGCTCTGGTGGTTTACGGGCCAGCGCCCAGAGGCTGCGTATGTGGCAGAGGTGCACCCAGGTCGGAGATCGCCACGAACACCACGCTTGCGTCACCAGTGGTCGACTTAAGGCCGTTCATTGGAAATGAAGCCGTCTCTCCTGGAGCAACCATTCCACCTCTATCTCTGGACGAGACGACCGTGCCATCACCCTGCTTCAAGCTGATTGTTTGGAAGTTGACGTAGTAGGGAGTTGGGTTGGAGGCATGGAGCTCCAAGACGCCTTCTTTGCCAGGCGCCACAAACCAACGCAGCTGTTGTGGCGCGTCCTTAGCGTCACCGGGAAGGCCGTGGGGTCGATAGAAGAACTTGAGGCGTGTCTTGATGGCAACGCGCATCGACTGCTCGTGGTCGTCGGTCGAGCTCTTCGGCGGAACATCGACAAGGTTGAGCCAGAACATGCTTTCTTTGTCCTGGGGGAGATTGACGCCATTGGCGATCACGCGAATGGCTTGACCTTTGCCAGCTTCGATACGGGCCACGGGCGGCGTCAGGAGGAAAGGAACTTTGGCTTCGTTCGGCCCGGCGCCATTTCCCGCGTCCATCCATATTTGCGCCAACGCCGGTGTGGCTCCCTTGTTTTCGAGCTGAACCGTGATCTCTTTTTTATCGGACGGGTAGATCACGCGTGATCCATGAACGATCACCGCGGCCTGACTTGCACCTGCGAACATGCCGACCGCCAATAGGGCGGCGGCAATCACCTTGTACGTGATAGAAACCATAGAAGTCATAGAGTTCGCTCCGGTAACCGGCGGGCACTCTAAGGTGCCCGCCAAGAGAGACGTTGCCTCTCGAATCAGTTGTAGATCACTTCGAACAGAACGTGCGACGTAACGCCACCCGCGGTAGCAGCGCCGGTGCTGACGTACTGCACGCCGTACACCTTCTCCGTCGGACCGGCCGGTGTGAAGGTAATCGCGTCCGGCGTGTGGTTGCGAAGATCGATGACGGTACCGGCTTCGGTCAGCAGCTGAAGCTGGACATTCTTCGCGCCGCCGAGCTCGGTGTTCTTGAGGTTGCCCGTCAGGGTGTCGAGCGCCTGGCTGTTGCTGAGATACTGGAACGTCGCGCCGCTAAGCCCGATGGTCGTGCAGGAAGAGCCGTCTTCGCCGTTCGAGAACTTCAGACCGAAGTTCTGACGGCCAGCAGTATCGCCGGCGTTGGCCAGCGAGGCGACCGTCACCGGGTCCAGCTTGACGAGGAGCTTGTTGGGACCGCCCGTTTCGGCGTTTTCACCACCGGTCACGACGCAGGTCTGATCAGCCACTTCGCCCACGAAGCGAACGACGCCAGTGACGGCGGAGGCGGAACCAGCGGCGGTGAGGCCGACAACAAAGGCAGCCGCGGCGGCAAGCTTGATGTGCTTCATGTATTACTCCTACATAGGGATTGAGTTAATGGATGCCGCACGTCGCGGCGGTTTTCGTCACCCTTGGGGGTGGAAGGTGACAAAAGGGTTTGGCGTATCCGGAGTGCGACACAGACCGATGCATGGCCAGCGCTTTCGGTTCGCCAGCCTGCTTTGCATGGGAGGCCGTGGATTTGCCACGCCATGGTTGGCGTGATTACCAGACTGTCCAGGTACGCCACTCGCTTCGATGGCAAAGCGAGCGAAGGTGGATCATAGGTAGGCGGCTCGAAGAGCAGCCATAGTAGAAATCCAAAAAGGGCTGTAGCTCTAGGCTTGCATCGCTTTTTTAAGAAGCGTCCGACGCATGACTGTACGCTCGCTCAGGACACGAACATGCTCAACATTGCTTGTGGAATTGCCCACAGGGAGTTGGCACCGCAATCGCCAAACTAGAGGCCACTCAAGAACGCAACTGGCATCTATCAATCCGCGCAGTGCTTGGCGCGTCGAACGTCCAGGTTCAGTCAGCCGGAAAACCCTTCGCGACTGAGGAAATCGAACAGCTCTACATCATTGCGGATACCCAGCTTTCGCAGCGCATCGCTTTTCTGCTTACTGATGGTCGTAATGCCTCGATTGAGCTTGATCGAGATTTCCTTGACACGTAGCCCCTTAGCCAGAAGTCGAAGCACTTCCACTTCGCGCGGAGACAGCGGCTTCGAAGCCAGCGCGAAGGTCTTGCGCGAACTGGCCTCCACCGTCAGCTTGCGTAGCGAGGCGGATATGTACGTTCCGCCCTTGTGGACCGTTTGAATGGCCAGTGGCAGCTCGGCCATGGAGGCGGCCTTGTCCAACATGCCGCGAACGCCGGTAGCCATCACCATGCGCAGAATGTTGACGTTGCAGGACATGCTGAGTACAAGCACCGGGAGATCGGGATAGTTGCGACAGATGCGTTCGACCATGGCATAGCCGTCGGCGTGCCGTGAACCGGGCATGGAGAGATCGGTTATCAATACATCGCACTCTTTTGTCGCCAGCAGCTCCAGCAGTTCGTCTACCGTCGCGGCTTCGGCGATCACCGAGCCATAGCCGCTGCTCTCGATGGTGGCGCGCGCGCCTATCCGAACGACAGGATGGTCGTCCGCAATGATGATCTTCAACATGGTCATATGCTTCATCTTCGTAGATGCGACGAAGCATAGATTCAGTCAATCTGTGACTCATATAGCGGCGTGATCCGAAATTGACAAAATCCGGCGCTTGTCACGTCATTATCGGCATCCAAAGATGCTTTTAAGATTCGTCCTTCGCCGTTTGAAAGGCGTATATGTCGCTATGTCACGACCTAGTGCTAGACGAAGAGCCCACCTGATGGCCGCAAGTGATCGCACATCGTCACGTCGGGCACCGCCATAATCGCTGCGCCAAGTTGGCATCTATAAGAGGATCTCGCCATGTCCATGCGTTCTACCGCCGCACTTCTCGCCCTCTCGCTCGCTATCGCGACCTCCGCCCATGCCCAGGCCGGGCTCGGCTACCTGACCAAGAAGGTGGACATCGCGATCAAGAACTTCGATGCCGCCGATCGCAATCACGACGGCCTGCTCAGCAAAGAAGAGGCGGAGAAGGGGAACGTGCCCTTCATCGCCAAGCATTTCGACAAGATCGACCGGGAACACCGCGGGCAGGTGTCGAAGGAGGACGTGGCCGAGTACGTCAAGTCGTTGCACCGTCCGGCACCGGCTTCCCCGGCGTCTTCGGGCGGAGCGCATTGAACGAACCACCCGCCTCATCTTCAAGCACTATCGGCGACGCGTTGCGCGTCGCCGATAGCAGCAAAGCCAGCCCCATCCGTGCCTACTGCTCGTTGATCTTCAGGTCCTTGAGCAGAAGCTCGAGCTTCGGCTTCATCGTTTCCTGCGTCTGCGTGCCGGACATGGCGTAGAAGGCCGAGTACATCACCGCTGGTGAGATAGCGCCAGAAGCGCCGACCGGAGCACCTATCCGCGTCTCGCCATCGGCGGAATAGGCCTCGCCTTCGTAGGGATGGCGACGCTTCAGCATTTTGTCCCAATAGCTTTTCGAATCGTCGTCGAGCGTGGCCGGCGGTGCCACGTTGCGCTCGATGTGCAGGCGATCTGCCTCTTGCGGGTTGGCGCTGAGCGAGATGGCATTCACATCCCACACCACTTTGCCGTGATCAGGCAGAAAGCCCATGCCCAGGATCAGCGTGCTTTCCGGCTCGATCTTCTGCAACTGCGGCGTGACAGAGAACGCCAGGCGGTTCGAGCTGTAGCTGAAACGTTGCTGGTAGTCCGCCTGGATACGCAGGCTCTTGATCGCATCGGGCAGCAAGGCCGGGTTCTGCAGGAACTCCTTCCATTGCGCCAACGAGCCGCCATAGCCGACCGATACGTAGTCGAGCAGGGCTCGCATGTCGGCCATGTTGTCGTACGTGTCGTCGCCGGCCGCGAAGCGCATCAGGATCGCGTAGCCGTCCGGCACCGGCAACGCGTAGGCGATGACGCGGGTATTGGCGAACGGCAACGCCCAGACGCGCAGTTGCCAGCGTCGCTGCGAATGATCGACATAGATCGTATCGGTGGCCGGCTTGCCCAACGAGGTGATACGGATCTGCTCGGAACCGACCGGCCGGGTGAAGATGCCCATCTTGCAGAGCTGGTCGGCCAGCGCGACCGGATCGCCATAGAGCTTGGCGGCCGGCAGGTTGTCAGGGCGGCGCAGGTGCATGAGGAAGTTGTGTCCCGACACGCCCGCCTGCACGTAGCCGTTGGCCGCCAGCGACATGCGGTTGCCTTCCTTCTGGGCGAGCCCCCAATCGCCGGCGCTGTTGCGCACGATCAATGCGGGCAAGGTATTCATCCACGTCGCCCCGTAGAGCAGCTGGTCGGACCCCTCTCCGCGCGGAAAAAGCTTCTCCGAATCCTTGGCGAGAATCTCCTTGAGCTGGCTATCGACATAGCCGTTGAAGATGGATTGATAGCGCGCGAAGAACTCGGACATCCCCAGCGGCAACGAAAACTGGCCCTTCAGGCTGTTGCTCAATGTCGTGCTGAAGATGTCGAACCGATAAGGCACGCGCCTGTCGATAATCGCCTGCTTCGGCGCCTGGAGCACTTCGCCGATCTGCAGGGCGTAATTGAGGTTTTCATTGGCGGATTTCATCAGCACGACGCCGATGACTTTGCCTTCTTTATTGAGCAGCGGTCCGCCACTGTTGCCGGGCGATGCCGCGGCCGAAAAGCGCATCCACTTCCACGCGCCATCCTGCTGCTCGGGTGTGTCGGAGGTGTACAGGCCGTCGCGAATCACCACGCCCGTACCCAACGCGTTGCCCACCGCGTAGACTTCCTGGTTGAGGATCGGCTTGGTGTCCACAGCCAGCGTTTCCGGGCCAGGCGTTCCGGCGACGGTGAACACGACGAAATCCTTGCGCAGATCGAACTTCTCGATCTTGTCGATCGCGAAGATCTTGCCATTGGCATCGCGCAGCGAAGGCGGACCCCACAGGCTGTCGACGCCGGCCAGCAGCACATGGCCGGCCGTTACGAACTGGTTGGGACCGATGGCGAATGCCGTGCCGATCGAGTGGTACTTGTCGGTGCGCTCCTGGTACGGGAGCAGGTCCAGCGGTAGCGGCTTCTCGTAAGTGAGCGGATCGTTGGTCGGCTTCGCCGCCACCACTTCGTACGTGGCTCCCTGGATCTTCGGCAGCAGCGCCGTATCCAGACTGGCAGCCGATGCCGGGGCCACGAAGGCCAGCCATAGCACCAGCAAGCTTCCCCATATCCTGACGAGTCCCTCGCCGCTCACCAACGAACGCATCGATTTCCGCATACGTATCCCGCGCATGGCGTCCCCCGCCGGCACCCCCACCGGGCGTCCTGCTCACGGCGGACTGGCGCGCATAGTGACATGGCCCTGCAGAAACTGCATGGCCTGCCCGCGACGGGTAGACAGGGCAGGGACGACCGACCGACGGGGAAGGAAACGGCGCCGCCCGGACGGACGGCGCCGCTGCCGGACTTACAGCTCGGCGCGGAATTCCACGCCGACCACGCGTGGGTCGTTGACGAACGCGGTGCGGTTGTTGAAGTCGATCGCACCGGTGATGACCTTCTTATTGGTCACGTTGCGCGCATACAGGGCCACTTCGCGCTTGCCGAAGTCCCAGTTGTAGCCCGCGCGCAGGCCGCCTTCGAGGAACGGCTTGCTCTGGAACTCCTTCGATTCGTACAGGAAGAAGTTCACGTCGCTGCGGTAGTTCCAGTCGGTGTAGACGAAAAACTCGCCACTGTCGCCATACGGAATGCCGTAGCGGGCAGTGAAGGTGCCGATCCACTTCGGCGCATTCGGCAACACGTTGCCGTCGACCAGCGCGTTGCCTGCGGCATTGAGCGGATCGAGCACGGTGCAACCGGAACCGCAGGGCGCCACGGCCAGGGTCGGATCCTTCAGTTCGGTGTGGTTGTAGCTGCCGCCGGCGGTGACGATGAAGTTCGGCGTGAGGTAGGCCTCCAGGTCGAACTCGGCGCCGTAACCCTGGGTCTTCTTCGCGTTGAGCAGGCGCGTGACATTGATGTCGCCGCCCACCGCGGTCAACTGCTGGTTGTGCATGGTGTAGCTGTAGACATCCGCATTGAAACGCACGCGGTTGTCCATACCCGTGCTCTTCAGGCCCAGCTCGTACGAGGTGATCGTTTCCGGCTTGGCCTGCGAGATGAAGTCCGCGAACAGCACGCGGCCCTGCACGCTCGGCGCGCGGAAGCCATTGGCGACGCGGGCATACACATTGACGTTCGGGTTGAGCGTCCAAGTGGCGGTGACGTCGCCGCTCCAGCGCGAGTCGTGCGGCTCGGCGCCCAGCGACAGCGGACCGCCGCCGATCGGCGACAGCAGACGATCGACGCGGAAGGTACGCGAGTCGTGCGAATAGCGCGCGCCGGCGCGCACGTCGAAGTCGTCGTTGATGTGGTAGTCGGCCGAGCCGAACACCGCCCACGCGTTCGTGCGCTGGCTCTGCCTGGCATAGCCGTCCAGCGCGTGGTTGTTGAGCGTCGCGTAGTCGTAGTTGTTGATCGCGATGTCTTCGTGGAAATAGTAGGTGCCGACCTGCCAGTTCAGCCGATCCTGCGGATTGCTGGCCAGGCGGAATTCCTGGGTGATCTGGCGATCGTGCGGCAGCGCGTCGGCGGTCTCCGAGGGAAACGGCGTCAGAGCCTTCTGCTGGCTCGGGTCGTGCGGAATCGCGATGCCGCCGTCCACGTCGCCCAAGCTGTAGGTGGTCGCCTTCTCGAAGCCGGTGATCGACGTGAAGGTGTAGTCGCCCAGCTTCCAATTCAGGTGCAGGTTGCTGCCCCAGGTGAACAGGTGCTGCTTGTTGCGGCCGTCCTGATACACGGTATCGCGGCTGAAGCCCGGCACGAAGCTGTTCTCGCCCAGCGGGATCGCGTTGGCGCGGTTGACCATGGCGCTGCCGTCAAGCCAGCGCGCGTGCGTATTGATCAAGGCGTTGAAGTCGCCGTTTTCGTACAGGGCCTGCAGGCGAACGGCGCGGTCGTTGTATCCGCCCAGCGCGTCCTTCTTACCGGTGTAGTCGTTGTCGATCCAGCCGTCGCGATGCTGCGCCAGTGCCGACACGCGGCCGGACCAGTGCGAGCTGAGCGCGCCACCCAGCGCCGCCTCGGCGTTGGCGGTGCCCAGCGTGCCATAGGAAACGCGGGCGTAGCCGCTGGTTTCCTGGCTCGGCTTGCGCGATTCGAACTTGATCACGCCGGCGGGCGAGTTGCGGCCGAACAGCGTGCCCTGCGGACCGCGCAGCACTTCCACCTGCTCTAAGTCGAACAGCGGGAAGCCCTTGAGGATCGGGTTCTCCTGCACGATGTCGTCGTACACCATCGACACCGGCTGCGAAGCGTTGAGGTCGAAGTCGCTATTGCCCAGGCCGCGGATATAGAAGCGGGGGAACTCGCGCCCATAGGAAGTCTCGGCGTACACGCTCGGCGCGCGCGAGGCGAGCTGGAGCACGCCATCGCCGGCCTGACCGAAGGCTTCGAGTTTCTCCGACGGCAACACCGTCATGGAGATCGGCACCTTCTGCAGGTTTTCCACGCGCTTTTCGGCGGTCACGGTCACCGCCTGCAGTTCGACCGGCTTCTTCTTGCTGGCGGTCTGGCTGTCGGCGTCCTGGGCCTGCGCGGCGGTGGCCGACAGGGCGATGGCAATGGCAACGGCGAGCGCGGCGAACCGCGACGGTTGAGCAACGGACATGGGTTTTTCCCTGGAGTTGGCAACGGTGAGCGGCGTCCGGCATGCGCCGGCGCATTGCTGTGCCGCAATATTGTCATCCAAAGCTGCTAGAGGCGGAAGCGCAAATGCTTGCGTCGTCTTGCCGGCACGGCGACGCGCCCCCATCTAGAATGGTCTCCCGTTCGGCTCCCGGCGAGCCCAAGTCCATGTCCCTGCAAGCATTTCATCCGGCCGTCCGGCAATGGTTCGAGCGTGCGTTCCCCGCGCCCACCGCAGCGCAGCTGGCCGCTTGGCCGTCCATTCGCGATAGCCGCCACACCCTGGTGGCGGCACCGACCGGCTCCGGCAAGACGCTGACGGCGTTCCTGGCCGCCATCGACGGGCTGGTGCGCGAAGGCCTGGCCCAGGGCGGCTCCCTGCCGGATGCCACGTCCGTGGTCTACGTCTCGCCGCTCAAGGCGCTGTCCAACGACATCCACATCAACCTGGAAGCGCCACTGGAAGGCATTCGCGCGGAGTTGGCGGCGATGGGCTTGCCCGACGTGGCGATCCGCACCGCCGTGCGCACCGGCGACACCCCGCAGGCCGAACGCGCCCTGATGCGCCGCCAACCGCCGCACATCCTGGTGACGACGCCCGAATCGCTCTATGTCCTGCTCGGCTCCGCCTCGGGCCGCGAGATGCTGGCGAGCACGCGCACGGTAATCGTGGACGAGATCCATGCCATCGCCTCGACCAAGCGCGGCTCGCACCTGGCGCTTTCGCTGGAACGATTGGAAGCGCTGTGCCAGCGACCGCTGTTGCGCATCGGCTTGTCCGCGACGCAGAAGCCGATCGAAGAGGTAGCGAAGTTCCTGGTGGGCAAAAGCGTCCTTGCAGGACCGGTCCCCTCTCCCCTGCAGGAGGAGAATCTACGGATCGTAGAAGCGGCAGCTTCGGAGCACCCGATATCTCATCGATCCTCCACTGCGAGCACCCGCCCGTCATCCGTCCCTTCAGACCACCTTCTACCCTGCGGGGAAAAGGAAAAGCACGCCTGCAACATCGTCGACGTCGGCCATACCCGCGCCCGGGACCTCGCCATCGAAGTGCCGCCGGTACCGCTGGAAGCGGTGATGTCCAACGACGCCTGGGAGCTGGTCTACAACCAGCTCGCCGCATTGACCGAGCAACACCGAACCACGCTGGTCTTCGTCAACACGCGGCGCATGGCCGAACGCGTCGCGCGCCACCTATCCGAGCGCCTGGGCAAGGAGGCGGTGGCCGCTCACCACGGCAGCCTCGCGCGCGATCAGCGCCTGGACGCCGAACAGCGACTCAAGCGCGGCGAACTGAAGGTGCTGGTGGCTACCGCCTCGCTGGAGCTGGGTATCGACATCGGCGACGTGGACCTGGTCTGCCAGCTCAGCTCGCCGCGCTCCATCGCCGCGTTTCTGCAGCGCGCGGGCCGTTCGGGCCATGCCGTGAATGGCACGCCGAAAGCTCGCCTGTTTCCCACCTCGCGCGATGACCTGGTGGAATGCGCGGCGCTGCTCGACTGCGTGCGCCGCGGCGAACTGGACATGCTGGTGATTCCACCCCAGCCCATGGACGTCCTGGCGCAGCAGATCGTCGCGGAAGTGGCCTGCCAGGAATGGAACGAGGACGCGCTGTTCGATCTGGTGCGCGGCGCCTATCCCTACCGTGATCTCAAGCGCGAGCAGTTCGACGCCATCGTGCGCATGCTCGCCGATGGCTTCACCACGCGCCGGGGCGCCCGCGCGGCCTACATCCATCGCGACGCAGTGCACAAGCAGTTGCGCGCGCGGCGCGGTGCCCGGCTCACCGCCGTCACCTCCGGCGGTGCCATTCCGGACACCGCCGACTATCTGGTTGTGCTGGAGCCTCAGGCTACCGTCATCGGCAGCGTGCATGAGGACTTCGCCGTGGAAAGCCTCGCTGGCGACATCTTCCAGCTCGGCAACACCAGTTACCGCATCATCCGCGTGGAACGCGACCGCCTGCGCGTGGAGGACGCCCATGGCGTACCGCCCAGCATTCCTTTCTGGCTGGGCGAAGCACCGGGCCGCAGCGACGAGCTGTCCCATGGCGTGTCGCGCCTGCGCGAAGCGATGGCCGAACGGCTCGACGACGGCGGCGTCCCTTCGGCCATCGCCTGGCTGAAGGAAACGCTCGGCCTGAACGATGCCGCCGCGCAGCAGCTCGCCGATTACCTGGCCCGGGCGAAGGCCGCGCTGGGCGTGCTCCCCACGCAGCACACGCTGGTCTTCGAGCGTTTCTTCGACGAATCCGGCGGCACCCAGTTGGTGATCCACACGCCATGGGGCAGCCGCATCAATCGCGCCTGGGGCCTGGCGCTGCGCAAACGCTTCTGTCGCCAGTTCAATTTCGAACTGCAGGCGGCGGCCACCGAGGATGCCATCGTGCTGTCGCTGTCGACCAGCCACAGCTTTCCGCTGATCGAAGTGGCGCGATATCTCCATTCGAACACCGCCGAGCACGTGCTCGTGCAAGCCTTGCTCGATGCGCCGTTGTTCCCGGTGCGCTGGCGTTGGAACGCCACCACGTCGCTCGCCCTGCCGCGCTTCCAGGGTGGGCGCAAGGTGCCGCCGCAGATCCAGCGCATGCGCAGCGAGGACCTGCTCGCCACCGTCTTCCCGGATCAGGTCGCCTGCCTGGAGAACATCGCCGGGGAACGCCAGATTCCCGAGCACCCGCTGGTCGACCAGACGCTCTACGACTGCCTGCGCGAAGCGATGGACGTCGAAGGCCTGCTACGTATCCTGCGCGGCCTCGAACGCGGCGATATCGAGGTCGTCGCGCGAGATCTCACGGCCGCCAGCCCACTGGCCGCGGAGGTGCTGACCGCCGCGCCGTACGCCTACCTCGACGATGCGCCGCTCGAGGAGCGGCGCACGCAGGCCGTGCAGACACGCCGCTGGAACGATGCCGACAGCGCGGACGATCTGGGCAAGCTCGATCCCGATGCGATCGATGCCGTGCGCGGCGAAGCGTGGCCGGACGTGCGCAGCATCGACGAGATGCATGAGGCGCTCAGCGTGCTCGGTTTCATCACGGGCGAGGAAGCCGCGCGCCATCCGGGCTGGGAGGGCTGGCTGAAGGCGCTCGCGAAAACGCAGCGCGCGACGGCGCTGAGTCTTGCCGCATATCCCGGGTGGACCGCGTGGGTCGCCGCGGAAAAGCTGCCGCTATGGCGCGCGATCCACGCCGATGCCGCCATGCGGCCGCCGATCGAGGCGCCGGCCGAGTTTTTGGCGCAGGCGTGGGCTCGCGAAGACGCCCTGCTGGAGATGGTACGAGGGCGCCTGGCCGGCCTCGGCCCGACGACTGCCAAGGCGCTGGCTGCAGCGTTGGCGACCGAACCGACCGACGTCGAGCTGGCCTTGATTCGCCTGCAGTCCGAAGGCTATGTGATGCAGGGCCTGTTCACGCCGGCGGCGACGGATACGGAGTGGTGCGAGCGCCATCTGCTTGCGCGCATCCACCGCTACACCATCGGCCGCCTGCGGCGCGAGATCGAGCCGGTGAGCCGCCGCGACTTCATGCGTTTCCAGTTCGATTGGCAGCACGTGGCCCCCGGCGCGCGGCTGACCGGTCCCGAAGCGCTTCCCGCTGCGCTTGCGCAACTGGAAGGCTACGAAGCGGCCGCAGGCGCCTGGGAGGCCGAACTACTGCCCGCGCGCATCGACGACTACGCCATCACCTGGCTGGACGATCTGTGCCGCGCGGGACGCGTGGGCTGGAACCGTCTGCGCGGCGCCACCGGCGGCAGCAGCCCGGTGCGCGCCACGCCGATCGTCCTGCTGCCGCGTAAGGAAACGGCACTATGGAGTGGCATCGCCGGCGCCAGCCAGCCGCAGGAACTGCAGCTTTCCTCGCGCGCACAGGCGGTGGCCGATGCCTTGCGTGAGCACGGCGCGCTGTTCTTCGACGAGCTGATGAGCACCGTGCACCTGCTGCGCACGGAACTGGAAGACGCCCTGGGCGAGCTGGTCGCCGCCGGCCGCGTCACCGCCGACAGCTTCGCCGGGCTGCGCGCGCTGCTGCTGCCCGCGGCTAAACGCGACGCGCACCGGCATCGCCGCCTGCGTCGCCACATGCTCAGCGGCATCGAGGACGCCGGCCGCTGGTCGCTGGTACGGCCACCGTTATCGTTGGACGGCAGGGAGGGCGGCGCCCGCGCGGAGGCGATCGAACATGTCGCCCGTACCTTGCTTCGACGCTATGGCGTGGTGTTCTGGAAACTGCTGGAGCGCGAAGCCGCCTGGCTGCCCACCTGGCGCGAACTGCTGCGCGTGTACCACCGCCTGGAAGCGCGCGGCGAAATCCGCGGGGGCCGCTTCGTCGAAGGACTGGTGGGCGAGCAGTTCGCGCTGCCGGAAGCCATCGGCAAGCTTCGCCAAGTGCGCCAGCAGCCGAGCGAGGGACAGTTCGTCTGTCTGAGCGGCTGCGATCCTCTCAACCTGGTCGGCACCGTACTCAGCGGCAACCGCCTGCCCGCCGTGATCGGCACGCGCGTGCTCTACGAGGACGGCGTCGCCGTGGCCGCGCTGGTCGCGAGCAAGCCGCAATGGCTGGTCGAAGCGGACTCCGCGCAGCAGCAGCGCTGGCGCAACGCGTTGCTGCGCCGGGCCGAGGCCGATCCCGCCCTGTCGCGCGCCGTCTGAATCAGGCGATCGCCCAGCCGGCCAGCAACGCCGGCAGCTCATGCATGTCCCGGAATACGTGGACCGCACCGGTCTCCAGCAGTGCCGAGGCGCTGGCATGGCCGGGGTGTCCCGGGCTGTAGCCGAACACCGTGGCCCCGGCTGCGACACCAGCCGTGGCGCCGATGACGGTGTCCTCGATCACCGCACAGCGGCGCGGATCCACGCCCAGCGAAGCGGCGGCGGCCCGATAGACGTCCGGATGCGGCTTGCTGCGCGGAAGGTCCTGTCCGCTCAGCACATGACCGTCGAAGTAATCCAGCAGCCCGACCTTCGCCAACTGCATGCGCACCTTGTGCAGGTCGGCCCCGGAGGCGACGGCAACGCGTCCGCCCAGTGCACTGTGCAGCGCATGCACCGCGAAACTGGCGCCGGGAATCTCGACCAGCTCACTCTCCAGCGCGAGATTTCGGCGCTGCCGGAACGCTGCGATCCAATCGTCCGTGACCGGCTGTCCCGTGCGCTCCTCGATCAGCGCGGCCTCGTCGCGCACGGCCTTGCCCAGAAAGATGCGCAGCGTTTCCTCCGGCGTGATCGCCCAGCCGCGCTCGGCCAGCATCGCGGCCAGGATACGGTTGGTGATGGCCTCCGAATCGACCAACACGCCATCGCAGTCGAACAGCACCGCATCAAAGGGGCTATGCGCCACGGCAGCCGCACCGTTACTCGCTGAAATCGGCGATATAGATCAGCTTGCCTTCGCTGGCCCGATATTCGCTGCGCCCGGTCAGCGCAATGGTCTGCCCCGCACGCACGCCGTTTGGAAGGTCGACGGCGAAGGTGCCGTCGAACAGGATGTCCGCCGTCGCGGCATCTCCCCCGTGCTCGCGGAAGGCGGTGACGATCTGGCGCCGCGCGGAGAACAGGTGCAGCGAGCTCTCGGCCAGATGGCGCAGTTCCTCCACGCCCTGGGTCCGCACGCTGAGGATGCCCTTGGTGTAGTTCTCGAAGACCACGCCCGGGTGCATGGTCTTGAGCATGGCGGGCACGTCCATGCGGTTGTATGCGTCGAGGTAGCGGTCGATAAGGTCGCGCATGGAGATAGAGGCTGTGAAAGGGATGGCGCGGCAGAGCATAACAACTTGCGGATACGGCGCGCGCACCCGCTACTGCTCGCCGATCGTCATTTCACGTTATCGGTTTCCCCGATGAAGCGGGCCACGCTGTCGTGCAGCTTCTTGAGCGAGTCCTCATGGGCGTAGACCATGTGGCCGGAGGGATACCACTCGTACGAGATGTTCTTCTGCAGCGCCACCGGGATCGGAAGATGGCGCATCTCGTAGTCGGCCGCGAAGTAAGGCGTGGCCAGATCGTAATAGCCGCCGTGCAATGCCACGCGAAGATTGGGATTGGTCTTCATGGCCTTGGCCAGGTCGGGCATGACGTTGACGGAGCGCTCGCCCTCGCCGCCGTTGTGATTGAAATCCCAGTGGTCGATCGAGGCGAACAGTCGGTACTGCTGCCCATCGCCGTACTTCAGTTGCTTGCGCACGTAGTCGTTGAAGGCGGCTACGTAGGCGGCGCTGATGGCGGAGGACTGCGGATCGTACTGGGCATCCTTGCTCAAGGGATCGAGCGAAGGACCGGAGAAGCGGCTGTCCAGGCGCCCGGTGGTGACGTCGCCGTCGCCTTGCAATTCATGCTCGAACATGCCGCCGGTGACGCGTAGATCCGCCTTTAGCAGATAGGCCGTCGACAGGCCGGTGTACTGATGCAGCTTTTCCGCCACCGCCTGCCTGCGCGCGGTATCCATACGGCTGCCGGCCATCAGGGCCTGCGCGTAATCGCCCAGCGCGAACTGCTCCACCTCGCGCAGGAAGGGTTCCAGCGCGGCCGGCTGCTGCGGGAGGCGATGATGATAGAAGGCCGTCGCCGCGAAGGTGGGCAGGGCCACCACGTAGGGAAGATCCACGCCCGGATTGGTCTCCGGACCATCGATGCTGGTGTCGAAGCTGAGAATCTGCGAGAGGAGGATCACCCCGTTGAGGTCGACGCTCGCCTCGTTCTCTAGGATGTTCGCCAACACCGCCGAACGCGTCGTGCCGTAGCTTTCGCCGAACAGGTATTTGGGCGAGTTCCAGCGGCCGTACTTGGACAGGAACTGTGTGATGAACTGCGCGAACGCGTGGCCATCGCCATCGACGCCGTAGATCGCCTTGCGCCGCTCCTTCATCTGCTCGTCGCGCTTGCTCTTGTCCTCGTCCGCCGCGATCAGCCGGCTGAAGCCGGCTCCGGGCGCATCGATGAACACCAGGTCCGACGCATCGAGCAGGCTGTAATCGTTGTTCACCAGTGCGTACGGGGCGGCCGGCGTATGGCTGTCGTCCGAAGTCACCACCCGCCGCGGGCCGAACGCGCCCATGTGCAACCACACCGTGGCCGAACCGGGACCGCCGTTGTAGATGAAGGTGACCGGGCGCTTGCCCGCATCGGCGCCCTTCTTGAAGTACGCCGTGTAGAACATGCTGACCTGCGGCTCGTGTTCCTTGTCGCCGCTACCGTGCAGTACCAGGGTGCCGGCCACCGCCTTGTAGTCGATGTTCTTCCCTTCCACGCGCACCGAACCGGCCGTTTCCGACGCCTGCGGCTGTACCAGCGCGGGGTCGGGTTTGCTCTCCTGCGCGGCGTCCTTGTCGTGCTTGTCGGCAGCGAGCGAGGCGCCGGCGAACAACAGGGAAGCCAGGGCGGCGGCGAGCGGAAGGGTACGCATCGGAAATCCTCGGACGGAGAGCCAGCCCCCGAGCTTAGGCAATGGCCTCGTCTCCTTTCGCACGCCAGAAGTCATGCGCGGGCCTCCAGGCCACCGCATGAAGGCCCGCCGACGGATCAGTTCTGGGTCGCGAGGGCGATCGCGATCACGGCCAGCGCCACGCCGGCGAGATTCAGGCGACTGAGTCGCTCGCGAAAAACCAGCGTGCCCACCAGGGCGCCCAGCGCGACCACGCCTAGATTCATGGCAGCGAAGACCAGCGAGGGCCGGTCGGCGAGCGCCTGATGCGCGCGCACGTAGAACACGATGTTGCCGAAGTTGGCCAGGCCCAGCAGCAGGCCGGCCAATGCATTGCGCAGCGTGAAGCGGGTCTTTCCCGCCACCCGCCGCCCCAGTTGGATGGCGAACGACACCGCAAGGGCGAGCGCGAACATCGCCTGCAGCGACGCCGCGAACGGCGTACCCGCCCTGGCGACGTGCTTGAACAGGATGTCGATGGCAGCGAAGCCGGCAAACACCGTCAGCGGCCATAGCCAGGCATCCCGGCGCTCGCTCTCGCCGACGTCGCTGCGCCACACCATGCAAGCCAGCGCGACCAGGCCCAGCCCGATACCGGCCAGCTTGACCGGTCGAGCGGATTCGCCGAACAGCAGGAAGGCGGCGAGCAGCGAGACCACCAGCGACAGTCGCTGGGCCGCATCGCTGCGCACGATGCCGGCATACCGTATCGACGTACCCAGCGCCAGGAAGATCAGCGGCAACAACAGCCCCAGGCCGACGAAGCCGAGCCAGGGCGCATCGGGCCGCGACAGCGCGTCCAGCGACGGGTGGAAGACCCAGGCCGTCAGCGCGCTGGCGGCCACGTAGTTCCAGGCGACGGCCTGGCCCACGTCGACGTCGTATCGGCGGGCCAGTTTCAGCAGGACCGAAACCAGCACGCTGCAGCAGATGGCCAGGGCGATGAGGTACATGGGCGGGAGCGCGGGAAACCGGCGTGCAGCTTAGCGGGGTCGCGGACGCTTCACTATGGACTTCCGATGTTCCGCCAGTTCAGCCGCCCTCAGCCGGCGCCAAGGGCGAACCTCTCGCGATAGCGGACAGGACTGACCTTCAGAGCGCGGCGGAAATGGTGGCGCAAGGTATCGGCGCTGCCGAAGCCGCATTGGTCGGCGATCTGCTCCACGGCCAGGTCGCTTCCTTCAAGAAGCTCGCGCGCACGCCCCAGGCGCTCGTGCATCAGCCACTGCTTCGGCGACCGGCCGGTGGCTTCCTCGAAGCGGCGCAATAAGGTGCGCTCGCTCATGCGGGCGCGTTCGGCCAGCACGCCGATCGGCAACGGCTGGCCGAGGTTTCGCCGCATCCACTCCAGCAGCTTGCCCAGCGCAGCCCCCTGCTCGGGCAACGGCGACGGAATGAATTGGGCCTGGCCACCGTCGCGATGCGTCGGCACCACCGCGCGGCGCGCGACCTGGTTGGCGATGCGCGGCCCATAGTCGCGCCGGATCAGATGCAGGGAGAGGTCGATCGCCGCCGCGCTGCCGGCGGACGTCATCACATGGCCCTCGTCGACATAGAGAACGTCCGGCGTGAGGTGGATGCGCGGATAGCGGGACTTCAGCGCCTCGACGTAGCGCCAGTGAGTCGTCGCCACGCGGCCGTCCAGAAGGCCAGCCGCGGCCAGCACGAAGACACCGGAGCAGAACGACATGAGCCGCGCCCCGCGCCGATGCGCCGCCCGCAGCGCGTCCAGCAGCGCCGGTGGCGGCACGGCATCCGCACCGCGCCACCCCGGCACGACGATGGTGCCGGCCTGCGCCAGCCCCTCCAGCCCATGGTCGGCATGCACGCGCAACCCGCCGGCGGCGCGCATGGGGCCTCGATCCACCGCACAGGAGGCGAAGCGGTACCACGCGTCCACCTCGGGGCGTGCGATGCCGAACATCTCCACGGCAATGCCGTACTCGAAAGTGCACAGCCCGTCGTAGACCAATGCGGCCACGTTCCGGTTGGCGGGGCCGGGATAGGCGCGGGGACGCTTTGGCGGATTCTTCATGATGCCTGTCATTCTTGCCAATGTCGGTCGCCGCCGCCAGTGCGCACACTGGCCTCACCTTCACCGCCGAGCACCGCCCCATGAGCAGCGTCGTCCATCGCTTTCCCGCCGCGCCGAGCGCCCAGGCTCTCGCCCATTTCCAGGCGCGCCTGGGCTTCGAGACCGATTGCGCGGATGTCCATTACGCCACCTGTCACGAGACCAAGGACTTCATCCTGCTCGACGTGCGCAGCCCCACGCTGTACGCCGCCGGCCATGTACCGGGCGCGATCAATCTCCCGACGCGCGCCATCAGCGAGCAACGGCTGGTCGAATACCCCGCCGATACGCTGTTCGTCGTCTATTGCGCGGGGCCGCATTGCAATGGCGCCAACAAAGCGGCCGTAAAGCTCGCGCAACTGGGACGGCCGGTAAAGGAGATGATCGGCGGGCTCACCGGTTGGATCGACGAAGGCTTTGGACTCGAACGCTGACATCGTGTCGAACGGGCTGAGCATCCGCCGCGCCAGCGGCCGCGACGTGGCCACCTTGATTGCCCTGTGCATCGAGCACGCCGGCTTCGAACGCATCGACCATGCCTTGCGAGATCGTGGCGACGCCCTGGCTGCCGCACTCGACGCTACGCCTGCGCCCTTGCACGCGTGGCTCGCATGCTTCGACGGCCAGGCCGCAGGTTATGCGACGGCGACGATCGATTTCTCCACGCTGGATGCGGCCCATTTTCTGCACATGGATTGCCTCTATGTGCGCGAGGCGTGGCGAGGCCGCGGCATCGGGCAAAGGCTGTTCGCGACCCTGCAGGGTTTCGCACGCTCTTGCGATTGCGCCGCGATGCAATGGCAGACGCCGGACTGGAACGAAGATGCTGCGCGCTTCTATCGGAGACAGGGCGCGGTGGAGAGAAGCAAGCGGCGCTTCGGCCTTCGGCTGGAAGCGCGCTGAGACGAACGCCTGCTCGACGAAGGCATCGCGAGGCTTGCGCCAGCCTTGCATGAAAGAAGTTACGAAACATTCCTATGTTCTTGCGAATGCCGCATGGAGAGGATGACCAGCCTCAGGGGGTAATCCGATCAGGGGCGCCACCGGTCGCGTGCGGAAACGTGCGTAGCCGCCGCCACCCATGTCCATGCCAAGGAGTGTCGCGATGTCTTTGAAGCCGTACCTGCTCAGCCTTTCGATCGCCGCCGCTTTCGCCGCCACCGGTGCCCACGCCGCGCGGTTCGACCATATGGCCGCCGCCGGCCTCGCCAAGGGACTCGCCAAGCAGCAGGCTGCCGCCCTGCAGGCCGATGGCGACGATGCGTTCGAAGCCACGGACGTCGTCGTCGATCCCGACGGCACCGAGCACGTGCGCATGCAGCGCAGCTACCGCGGCCTGCCGGTGATCGGCGGCGACGTGGTCGTGCACAGCAACAACGGTCGCTTCCGCGAAGCCAGCCTCACCCTGCGCGGTCGCGGACGTCCCAGCCTGTCCCCGCGCACCACCGCCGACGAAGCCCAGCTCGCAGCCGGCAAGGATTTCAACGGCGACATCGAAAGCATCGAAAGCCGCGGACTGGTGATCTATGCGCGCGGCGAAAAGCCCGTACTCGCGTACGAGGTCAATGTGCAGGGCGCTTCCGACACCTTCGGCACGGCCAACATGCGCTACTTCGTCGACGCCTCCAACGGGAAGGTGCTCGACCGCTGGAACCTGTTCCAGACCGCAGCCGCCAACGGCACCGGCAAGTCGCTGCTGGTCGGCAACGTCGGCATCGTCACCAACTCGGTGACTGGCGGTTACCAGATGATCGATCCCTCGCGCGGCAACGGTTCGGTGTACGACGTGCAGGGCAAGAACGACACCTCGACCAACCTGCGCAACGCCACGCTGTTCACCGATACCGACAACACCTGGGGCAACAACGCGGAGAGCGACCGCGCCACGGTGGCCGCGGATATCGCCTACGGCGTGTCCAAGACCTGGGACTATTACAAGAACGTGCATGGTCGCAACGGCATCTTCAACGACGGCAAAGGCGTGAAGAGCTACGCGCACGTGAAGATCTACGTCGGCACCGGCTATACCTCCAACAACGCCGCCTGGAACGGCAGCGCGATGGAGTACGGCGACGGCGGCACTACGTGGTTTCCGCTGGTGGCACTGGACGTGGCAGGCCATGAGATGAGCCACGGCGTGACGCAGGCGACCGCCGGCCTGGCCTATTCCGGCGAGTCGGGCGGCCTGAACGAAGCCAACTCCGACATCTTCGGCACCATGGTCGAGTTCTATGCCAGCAACAGCGCCGACGCGCCGGACTACCTGATCGGCGAGAAGATCTACCGCAGCAATCCCAGTGGCACTACCGCGTTGCGCTACATGTTCAAGCCCAGCCTGGACGGCGCCTCAGCCGATTGCTGGAGCAGCTCGGTGGGCTCGCTCAACGTCCATTACAGCTCCGGCGTGGGCAACCACTTCTTCTATCTGCTGGCCGAAGGTGCGGCGGTTCCGTCGGGTTTCGGCGCCGGCACCTCCGCCAACCTCACCCCTGCCAGCCTGGTCTGCAACGGCAACACCGCCGCCGGCGGCATCGGCCGCGACGCCGCGCAGAAAATCTGGTATCGCGCCTTGACGGTATATATGACTTCCAACACCAACTACGCCGCCGCGCGCACCGCCACGCTGAAGGCCGCAGCCGACCTGTACGGCACGTCGTCCACGCAGTACGCCGGCGTGGCCTCGGCATGGAGCGCGGTCAACGTCAATTGATGAGCGCTTGGCGTGATATGGAAAGCCGGTCCGACGGAATCGGGCCGGCTTTTTTTGTCCGTACCGACGCTTTCGCAAGCACCCGCCCCTCATCCCGCCTTCTCACCCACGGGGACTACCTACGGGTCGCCCGGAGGGGAGAAGGAGAAGTGAAATATCGAGGCTAGAACAAACAAGAGCGAGCGAAGCGACGCTCCGTCGTGCTCTTGATCTTCGGGTCCCCTTCGCGGCGGTGAGGGCTGGACGATCAGGCCGCCGAAGGCGGGCGGGGACAGGACGTCCCCGCCTTTTCGATTCGGG
>JBCNOA010000279.1:0-5703 GCA_039594095.1 Dyella sp. | reverse complement strand
GTATCTTCGGTTTCTGGCGCCCGGCAACACGGTCATCCTGGATTCCCCCTGTTCCTGAGACCGCCGGGCGCCAGATCTTAATCTGGCCGTACTTCCGCAGACGGCACAAAAAACGACGGCGCCCCAAGGGGCGCCGTCTTGCTTCCTCTCCCCGGCACGCGATCGAACCCCTGTCCGTTCGATCTCGGTGCGCGTCTCCGCGCTACTTCTGCCCGGTGAAAGTGCATGTGTACGAAAGCAGGAAGCATGCCAGCCTGTAAGGGCGCATCCTTAAATTACTGATCGCGCTACCATATCCTCTTCATTCCGATGCTACGGCCCCTCATGGGCCTATCTCTCGCCATGCTCCATCCGACTCATTACGACGTCATCGTGGTCGGCGGCGGCCATGCCGGCACCGAGGCCGCGCTTGCTGCCGCGCGCACGGGCGCGCGCACGCTGCTGCTCAGCCACAACATCGAGACGATCGGCCAGATGAGCTGCAACCCGGCCATCGGCGGCATCGGCAAGGGACACCTCGTCAAGGAAATCGACGCTCTGGGCGGCGCTATGGCCCGGGCGGCCGATCGTGCCGGCATCCAGTGGCGCATTCTCAATGCCTCTAAGGGGCCTGCCGTGCGGGCCACCCGATGCCAGGCGGACCGCGCGCTGTACAAGGCGGCGATTCGCCGGATCGTGGAAACCCAGGCCGGCCTGGAGCTGTTCCAGCAAGCGGTGGACGACCTGGAGCTTGAAGGCGGCCGCGTCGTCGGCGTGGTGACGCAGATGGGCCTGCGCTTCCGTGCCCACGCGGTAGTGCTGACCGCAGGCACCTTCCTCGCGGGGAAGATCCATATCGGCCAGGCCCAGTACGCCGGCGGTCGTGCCGGCGATCCACCGGCCACGACATTGGCGATGCGCCTGCGCGAGCTTCCCGTCGCCGCCGATCGCCTGAAGACCGGCACGCCGCCGCGCATCGACCTGCGCAGCATCGACTTCACCGGCTTGCAGGAGCAGCCCGGCGACGATCCGGCACCTGTGTTCTCCTATCTGGGCTCGCGCGACGAACACCCCCGTCAGGTGAGCTGCTGGATCACCCATACCAGCGAGCGCACGCACGAGGTGATCCGCGGTGCGTTGGATCGCTCGCCGCTGTACACCGGGCAGATCGAGGGCGTGGGTCCGCGCTATTGCCCGTCCATCGAGGACAAAGTGGTGCGATTCGCGGAGAAGTCCTCGCACCAGATCTTCATCGAGCCCGAAGGGCTGGACACGTTCGAGATCTACCCGAACGGCATTTCCACCTCCCTACCCTATGACGTACAGCTGGACCTGGTGCGCTCGATCAAGGGTTTCGAGAACGCGCACATCACGCGGCCCGGCTATGCGATCGAATACGACTACTTCGATCCGCGCGGCCTGCATCCCTGGCTGGAGACCAAGGGCATTCCCGGCCTGTATTTCGCCGGCCAGATCAATGGCACCACCGGCTACGAAGAAGCGGGAGCCCAAGGGCTGATCGCGGGGCTCAATGCCGCACTGGCTACTCAGGGCAAGGCCCCGTGGTATCCGCGCCGTGACGAGGCCTACATCGGCGTGTTGATCGACGACCTCACGAGCAACGGAACGATCGAGCCGTACCGCATGTTCACTTCGCGCGCGGAGTACCGCCTGCACCTGCGCGAGGACAATGCCGACCTGCGCCTCACCGAAACCGGCCATGCGCTGGGCGTGGTGCCGCAGGACCGCTTCGATGCCCTGCGTCGCAAGCGCGAAGCGGTGGAACAGGAGACTCAGCGCCTGCGCGGCCTGTGGGCTGCACCGAATAACGCGCTCGGCGCGGCGATCGAGCGGCAACTGGGCATTGCGGTAAGCCGCGAGACCCATGCGCTGGATCTGCTGCGCCGCCCCGAACTCGACTACGCCCGCCTCACCTCGGCGAGCGAGCTGGGGCCGGCCGTCGCTGACGCGGACGTTGCCGCTCAGGTCGAGGTGCAGGCCAAGTACGCCGGTTATCTCGAACGCCAGCGAGAGGAGATCGAGCGCCAGCGCCGCCATGAGCAGACGGCCATTCCGGAGAGCTTCGACTACGACCATGTCCGCGGCCTCTCCGCCGAGGTGCTGCTGAAGCTCAAGCGCGCACGCCCCGAAACGATCGGACAGGCGTCGAGGATCAGCGGCGTCACCCCCGCGGCGATCTCGCTGCTGCTGGTGCATCTCAAGCGCCGCGTGGCCTGAGCGACGCCTTTGCCGATGGGTGTTCCAACCGTATCTCCTAGGTCCCCGGAGACATGGAACGGATGGCTAGCCATGGCATCATGCGTGCTCCACTGATGGGAGCAGAGCGATGGAAGTCTGGATCGGCCGGGACGGCGAACGACATGGCCCTTATACCGAGGCCGACGTGCGCGAGTGGTTGCGCACCGGCAAGCTGAGCCCCAGCGACCTGGGCTGGTACCAGGGCATGTCCGACTGGCAGCCGCTGTCCACGCTGTTTCCCGAGCAGCAGCCTCCCGCGCTCGACCGCGCCTACTCCCCGCCCAAGGCGCCCCTGCAGACGGCGCCCGATCGCCAGCACTCATTGGAAGACTACGCCGGGTTCTGGAAGCGTGTCGCCGCCTACATCATCGATTCCATCGTGCTGTGGGTGCCCAACATGGCGATCAGCAAGGTGATGGGCGCCGGCGCTGCGGAACAAGCATTGATGCAAGGCTTGCAGGGCTCCGATCCGAACGCCGCGCTGGCCGCCTATGGCGCGTTCTACAGCGCCATGATGCCGGCGATGCTGATCCAGCTGATCCTGGCCTGGCTGTATTTCTCCCTGTGCGAAAGCTCTTCCTGGCAGGCCACGCTGGGCAAGCTGGCGATCGGCATCCGCGTCGTGGACATGGACGGCAACCGCATCAGCTTCCTGCGCGCGACCGGCCGGCATTTCGCCAAGCTGCTCAGCGGCATGATCCTGCTGATCGGCTACCTCATGGTGGCGTTCACCCAGCGCAAGCAGGGCCTGCACGACATCATCGCCAGCACCCTGGTGCTCAATGGCCGCGCCAGCGAATTCAGCGCGACGAAGCCCGCGGCCTCCGACAGCCAGGACAAGGGCTCTTTCAACGCCTGATCCGACCGCACCGCGAACCGCGCCGCGCGCCCTGACCTCAAAGGCGGGCCCGCGGCGCCAGGTTTCGTGGCGGTCACGGCGCGCTTGTTATCATTCCGGACTCCACCGGCGCGGCCTGCCGCGCCTTTCGTCGTTCCAAGGAATTCTCAGCAACTCATGCTCAGCATCGAACATCGCATTGCCCAGGACATCGCCGCCAAGCCCGCCCAGGTCGTCGCGGCGGTCGAACTGCTGGACGGCGGCGCCACCGTGCCGTTCATCGCGCGCTACCGCAAAGAGGCCACGGGCGGTCTCGACGATACGCAACTGCGCCTGCTGGAAGAGCGCCTGCGCTACCTTCGCGAACTGGAAGACCGGCGCGGCGCGATCCTGGCGAGCATCGAAGAACAGGGCAAGCTTTCCGATGCGCTGAAGCAGGACATCCTCGACGCCGATACCAAAGCGCGCCTGGAGGATCTCTACCTCCCTTACAAGCCCAAGCGCCGTACCAAGGCCCAGATCGCGCGCGAAGCCGGCCTAGAACCGCTTGCGCTGGGGTTGCGGAACGACCCCACGCAGGCGCCCGAGAGCTTCGCCGCGCAGTTCATCGACGCCGAAAAGGGCGTACCCGATGCGCGTGCGGCGCTGGATGGCGCGCGCGCGATCCTGATGGAGGCGATCGCGGAAGACGCGCACCTCGTCGGCGAGCTTCGCGACTGGCTGTGGGACAAGGGCCAGATCCGCGCCAAGGTGGTCGAGGGCAAGGAAAACGAGGGCGCGAAATTCCGCGACTACTTCGATCACATGGAAGCCATCGCGAAGATCCCTTCGCACCGCCTGCTGGCGCTGATGCGCGCGCGCAACGAGGGCGTCATCGAGCTGGACCTGTCGCCCGGCCTCGACGCGGAGCAGGGGCATCTCGAAGGCGAAGGCCGCGTCGCTTCCCACGCCGGCATTCATGACCGCGGTCGCCCCGCTGACGCTTGGTTGCGCGAGACGGTGCGCCTCACCTGGCGCGTCAAGCTGCATCTCCATCTCACGCTGGATCTCTTCGGCAAAGTGCGCGAGAACGCCGAGGACGAAGCCATCCGCGTGTTCGGCGACAACCTCAAGGACCTCATGCTCGCCGCGCCCGCGGGCGCCAAGACCGTGATGGGCCTGGACCCGGGCATCCGTACCGGCGTGAAGGTCGCCGTGGTCGACGCTACCGGCAAGCTGCTGGGCACCGATACCGTCTATCCGCATGAACCGCGCAACCAGTGGGACCAGTCCATCGCGCGGCTAGCGGCGCTCTGCAAGCAGCACGGCGTGAACCTGATCGCGATCGGCAACGGCACCGCCTCGCGCGAGACCGACAAGCTCGCGGGCGAGCTCATCAAGAAGCATGCCGATCTGAAACTGTCGAAGATCGTGGTCAGCGAGGCCGGCGCCTCGGTGTATTCGGCCTCGGAGCTGGCCGCGAAGGAATTCCCGGATCTGGACGTGAGCCTGCGTGGCGCGGTGTCCATTGCGCGCCGCCTGCAGGATCCGCTGGCTGAGCTGGTAAAGATCGAGCCCAAGGCGATCGGCGTGGGGCAATACCAGCACGACGTGAACCAGGTGAAGCTGGCACGCGCGCTGGACGCCAAGGTAGAGGACTGCGTGAACGCCGTGGGCGTGGACGTCAACACGGCCTCGGCGGCGCTTCTGTCGCGCGTGGCCGGCCTGTCCGCCAGCGTGGCCGAGAATGTGGTCAAGCACCGCGACGCCAACGGTCCGTTCTCGAACCGAGCGGCGCTGCTGAAAGTGCCGCGCCTGGGCGAGAAAGCGTTCGAGCAGTGCGCCGGCTTTCTGCGCGTTCCCAATGGAGACAATCCGCTGGATGCGAGCGCGGTGCATCCGGAAGCCTATCCGGTGGTGGAACGGATCATCGCCCAGTGCGGGCGCGAGGTGAAAAGCATCATTGGCGACAGCGCGTTCCTGCGCGGCCTGAAAGCCGAGCAGTTCACCGACGAGCGCTTTGGCGTGCCGACGGTGCGCGACATCCTCAAGGAGCTGGAAAAGCCCGGCCGCGATCCCCGTCCCGAGTTCGTCGCCCCGAGCTTCGCCGAGGGTGTGGAGGATCTGAAGGACCTGCGGCCGGGGATGATCCTTGAAGGTCGCGTGACGAATGTGGCCGCCTTCGGCGCCTTCGTCGACATCGGCGTACACCAGGACGGCCTGGTTCACGTCTCGGCGCTGTCGCACACCTTCGTCAAGGATCCCCGCGATGCGGTCAAGGCTGGCGACATCGTCAAGGTCAAGGTGATGGAAGTGGACCTCCCACGCCAGCGCATCGGCCTGTCCATGCGCCTGGACGACGAGCCGGGCCAGACCCGAGGGGGCAAGCCCGGCGGCAACGAATCGCGCGGCCAGCGTGACGGCCGCGGTCCCCGCCCGGGGGGCGGTGCGCCCAAGGCGGCCCCGGCGCCGGCCAACAGCGCGTTCGCCGACGCCTTGTCGCGCGCCATGAAGCGCTGAAATCAGCGGCTTCCGCCATGCTGCGCTGCGATGCAGCGCAGCATGCGCTCACGTATGGGCTTGCATTAACGTAACGCGGGAATAACAAAGGCCATCCCGGCTCAAGGAGCGTTACCGCCATGCCCCGC
>JBCNOA010000278.1:0-5705 GCA_039594095.1 Dyella sp. | reverse complement strand
GACGCCGCCGGCGCCAAGGGCGCACCGGGCGAATACGTGCTGCGTGCGCCGCAGGACGGCCGCGTGTTGCGCCGGATGCTGGCGCCTGGCCAAAGCGCGAATGCGCTGGACGGCGCCTTCGTCATCGCCCGCAGTGGCGGCCTGGACGTGCAGTTCCAGGTGCCGGCCGCGCTGCGCGCCGCGCTCCGCCCGGGCCTCGCGGTGACCATGGACGATGGCGCGCGCGGCGAAGTCACCGCCATCGCCGCCATGGCCGACGCCGGCAGCCAGAGCTTGCGCGTGCGCGCGAGATTGCCCGCGGACGCCGCGTGGACGATCGGCCAGCGCACCTCGGTGCGCTTGGAGGTGCCCGCGCCCGCGGACGCGGTGGCGGTCCCCGTCTCGGCCGTGCTGCCGGACGGCGAGCGCGCCATGGTGCTGACCGTGCAGGGCGACCGTTACACCGCGGTGCCGGTCGAGCGCCTGGGCGCCGATGGCGAGCGCGCCGTGGTGCGCGGCGCGCTGAAGCCCGGCGAGCGCGTGGTCTCGCGCGGCGCCAGCGCGCTCAAGCCGCTGCTGGGCGAGTGAGGCGATCATGCTCAGCCGTCTCGTCGCCTTCTCGCTGTCGCAGCGCCTGCTGGTGCTGGTGGCCGTACTCGGCCTGGCCGCCGGCGGCCTGTGGGCTTTCCGCGCGTTGCCCATCGACGCCTATCCGGACATCGCGCCCACCCAGGTCAAGCTGATCCTCAAGGCCCCCGGCATGACGCCGGAAGAGGTGGAATCGCGCGTGGTCGTGCCGCTGGAAATGGAGCTGCTGGGTCTGCCCAAGGCCACCATGCTCCGCTCCGTGGCCAAATACGCGGTCGCCGACATCACCTTGGATTTCGCCGAAGGCACCGACATCTACTGGGCCCGCCAGCAGGTCGCCGAGCGCTACGGCAACGTGGCGCCGTCGCTGCCCGACGACGTCACCGGCGGCCTCGCCCCGATCGCCACGCCGTTGTCGGACATGCTGATGTTCACCATCGAAGGCGGCAGCCTCAGTCTGGCCGAACGCCGCACCCTGATGGACTGGACCCTGCGTCCGGCGCTGCGCACGATCCCCGGTGTCGCCGACGTCAACGTGCTGGGCGGCGAAGCGACGAGTTTCGCGGTGCTGCCGGACCGCGCCCGGCTCGCCGCGGCCGGGCTCGCATTCAAGGACGTCGTCGATGCAGTGGAGCGCAACAACCGCAACGATGGCGCCGGCCGTCTCACCGAGGGCGAAGCCGCGCTGATCGTCCGCGCCGAGGGTGCGGTGCACACGCTGGACGATCTGGGCGACATCGTGGTGGCGCAGCGCGACGGCGTTCCGGTACGCGTACGCGACGTCGCGCAGGTCAAGCTCGACGCGCTCACCCGCTATGGCGCGGTCACGCGCGACGGCCGGGCCGAAGCGGTGGAAGGCATCGTCGTCGCCCTGCGCGGCGCCAATGCGGGCGAGCTGGTGAAGGCGGTGCGCGCGCGTCTGGGCGAACTGCAATCGAGCCTGCCGGCAGGGGTGAAAATCGAGGTCTTCTATGACCGCAGCGCGCTGATCGAGCGCGCCGTGGGCACGGTGACGCGCGCATTGATCGAAGCCTCCGTGCTGGTGGTGCTGCTGCTCTTCGTGTTCCTGGGCGAAGTGCGCGCTGCTCTGGTGGTCGCGCTGATTCTGCCGTTCGCCGCATTGCTCACTTTTTTGCTGATGCACGCCATGGGCATGAGCGCCAACCTGATGAGCCTGGGCGGCCTGGCGATCGCGGTGGGCCTGCTGGTGGACGCGGCCGTGGTGGTGGTGGAGAACACCGTCAGCCGGCTCGACCCCACCGCGCCGGGCGGCAGCCTGCCGCGCCTGCACCGTATCTACGCCGCCGTGCGCGAAGTGATCGCGCCGGTCGCCGCCGGCGTGCTGATCATCTGCCTGGTGTTCCTGCCGCTGCTGAGCCTGCAAGGCCTGGAGGGCCGGCTGTTCGCGCCCGTGGCGCTGACCATCGTATTCGCGCTGGCCGGTTCGCTGCTGCTGTCATTCACGCTGGTGCCGGTGCTGTCCTCCTGGCTATTGAAAGAGCGGCCGCACCACGAGGCCTGGCTGATGCGCAAGCTCGATCGCGCCTACGTGCCGCTGCTCAACGCCGTGCTCGCGCATCCGCACCGCTCGGTGGCCGCGGCGGGCATGGCACTGCTGCTGGGCGTCGGCGCGTACCTGTTCACCGGCAAGGCCTTCATGCCGACCATGGACGAGGGCGACCTGCTGATGCAGGTGATGAAGCTGCCCTCCGTCAGCCTGGAGAGCTCGCGCGACGGCGACCTCGCCTTGCAGAAGGCCGTGCTCGCCGAAGTGCCGGAAGTCGAACACGTGGTCGGCCGCCTCGGCTCCGACGAGCTGGGTCTGGATCCCATGGGCCTCAACGAGACCGACCAGTTCCTCAAGCTCAAGCCCAAGGACCAGTGGCGCCGCGCCGACAAGGCCTGGTTGGCCGAGGAACTTCGCAAGGTCGCCGAGCGTTTCCCCGGCTGGGAGATCGGCTTCACCCAGCCGATCGAGATGCGCGTGTCCGAAATGCTCACCGGCAGCCGCGGCGACGTGGCGGTGAAGATCTTCGGGCCGGATCTGGCCACGCTTGCCGAGCTGGGCACGCGCGTCGCCGGCGTACTGGAACGCACGCGCGGCAGCCAGGACGTGCTGGCGCAGACCACCGAAGGCGTGCAGTACCTCAGCGTCGCCGTAGATGCGCAGGCGGCCGGCCGCGCGGGCCTGAGCGTGTCGCAGGTGCAGGACGAACTGCGCGCGCAGCTGGAAGGCTTGCCCGCCGGTCAGGTGATCCAGCCGGACCGGCGCATCCCCATCCTGGTACGCGGCGAGAGCGGCTTGCGCAAAGATGCCGACGCCTTCTCGCGCCTGACGCTGGCGAACGGGCAGGGCGGCGAGCTGCCGCTGAACGCGCTGGCCACGCTGCGCCCGACCACCGGCCCGGTGAAGGTCAGCCGCGAGAACGGCTCACGCTTCGCGCTGGTGCAGACCAACGTGGCTGGGCGCGATCTCGTCGGCTTTGTCGACGAGGCGCGTGCCGCGGTGGCGAGGGAAGTGCCGCTGCCGGCCGGCTACCGTGTGGTATGGGGCGGCCAGTTCGAGAACCAGCAGCGCGCCGCCGCGCGTCTGGGTCTGGTGGTGCCGATCGCCATCGGCATGATCTTCCTGGTGCTGTTCTCTACCTTCGGTTCCGTGCGGCAGGCGCTGCTGATCCTGGGCAACGTGCCGTTCGCGATGGTGGGCGGCCTGCTGGCGCTGTGGGCCAGCGGGCAATACCTCTCGGTGCCGGCGTCGGTGGGCTTCATCGCGCTGCTGGGTATCGCGGTGCTCAACGGCCTGGTGCTGATCTCCTACTTCAACCAGCTCTACGCGCAGGGCCATGACCTTGAGCACGTCGTGCGCGAAGGCGCGCGCCGCCGCCTGCGTCCCGTGCTGATGACCGCGAGCATCACCGCGCTCGGCCTGATCCCGCTGCTGTTCGCCACTGGGCCGGGATCGGAGATCCAGCGCCCATTGGCCATCGTGGTGATCGGGGGGCTGGTCACCTCTACCGCGCTCACGCTGCTGCTGTTGCCTTTGCTGTATCGCCGCTTCGGTGTCGCCGCCGACAAGAGTCCCGCATGAACCGCCTGTGCCGCTTGAACCTGGTGTTCGCACCCGCCTATGAGGACGCCGTCACCGCCGCCCTGATCGAACACGAGCCGCCGCTACCCGGCTTCACCCTGCTGCGCGCCGAAGGGCACAGCAGCGATTTCGCGCATGCCTCCATCGCCGAGCGTGTGAAAGGGCGCGTCAATCGCCGCGTGCTGTGGATGGTGCTGGACCGCGACGAAGCCGAACGTGTGGTCGAAGGTTTGCGCGCGAAGGTGCGTTCGACCGCCGTGTTGTGGTGGATCGAGCCGGTGGAAGCGTTCGGAAGGCTGGCATGAAACGACAAGCTCTCCTCATGGCCTGTCTCGCCTTGCCGTCGCTCGCCGGCGCGCAATCCTTTCTTCCGCCGGAAGAACGCGTGAAAGCGGCCATCTCCGCCTACGCCGAAGTCCGCGCCGCCAACAGCGCCGTGACCGAAGCACAGGCCCAGGCGCGCGCCCTGCGCGCAGGCCCGCACGAGACCCAGTTGCAGGTGATCCCGCAGGAACGGCGCATCCGCAATGGCCCGACCTTCCGCGAGTGGGATGTCGTCGCCAGCCGCGGCATCCGGTTGCCGGGCAAGGCCGCGTTGGATCGCGAGACCGGCGCGCACGCCATCGCCGCCGCCCAGATGCGCCAGGGCGATGCCGAGCACCAGGCGGCGCGCATCCTGCTCACCGAGTGGATGGGGTGGTTGCGCGCGGAAGCCGGACTTGCCCAGGCGCGCGAGCGGCTGGCGTCATTGACGCGCGAACGCGATACCGTGAACCGGCGGCAGCAGCTGGGCGATGCCTCGCTGCGCGAGGCGGAAATGATCGCGGCGGAGGTCGCGCAGGCACAGGCCGATGTGCAAGGCATGGAGGCGGATGCCGGCACGCAGTTGCTGGCGCTACGGACCGGCTTCCCCGAGATTCCGCTGCCGGAGCGTCCGCCGTCCCTGCCGGAGCCTGGCCCGGCCGACGTGCCCAGCTCCGAGGGGGCGGATCGCATCGTGCAACGCAGCCATGAGATCGGCGCCGCGGAAGAAGCCGCCAAGCAATTCGACGCCGAAGCCCGTCGCGCCCGCGCCGACCGCGTGGCCGATCCGACGGTAGGCCTTCGCGTGTTCAACGAACGCGGCGGCGAGGAGCGCGGCATCGGCCTGGTGCTGACGGTGCCGATCGGCGGCGCACTGCGTTCGGCGCAAGCCCAGGAGAAGGCCGCGGCGGCGGATGGCGCCTACAGTCAGCTCGATGCGGTACGACGCGATATCGCTCGCGATGCGCGGATCGTGGTGGAGCGCGCGCGTGCCTCGGTGGCGCAGTGGCAGGCGGCTCGGGACGCGCGCGATGCGACGGTCCGCAGTACGGAGCGCACGCGGAAGGCTTATGCGCTGGGTGAGGTGGGGATGGCGGAGTTGCTGTTGGCGGAACGGAACGCCGGGGAGCGTTCGCTGGCGGAAGTGTTGGCGCGGGCGCAGGCGTGGGAGGCGGTGTTGAGGGTTAGGGTGGATGGGCATGAGTTGTGGCATGAGGAGTGAGGCTGGCGCCTTTTGGGCTTTCCTGGTGGGTGTTTTGATTCGCTGTTGCGGTGCTTTGTCATGGCTTGGGGGAAGGCCGGAATGTAGGTAGGGGGGCGCCCTTGACCCCTAAAGCGGTGCGCTTTCGATCGCCGCGCCGTTGCCTACTCGTCATTCCGGCGTACTGCGGGAAGGGGCAAGGGCTGGACGGAGCGCGTAGCGCGGAAGATGTTCGCGGGATGGCCACGAGGCGGGGGCGTAGCGGGTCATCCGGTGGCGACATGGCTCGGGTGTTGCGAGGTGAGCGGTAGTCTTGTCTCGCCCGTTGGGCGAGGGTTTCGCTCTCCTGCCGGAGAGCGAGTTACTTTTTCTCTGCTTGCCCAGAGAAAAAGTAACCAAAAAGAGAGGGCACCCTGCGCGGCGCCCTCGGCGGCCTTCGCCGCTGCGGGTGCGTTGAGGGCTGGCCGGGCTTTTCGACAGGGCATCCTGCCCTGATCGAAAAGGCGGGGACGTCCTGTCCCCGCCCGCCTGCGGCGGCCTGATCGG
>JBCNOA010000277.1:0-5718 GCA_039594095.1 Dyella sp. | reverse complement strand
CAGGCGATCCTGCCGCATCACACCAAGTGGGCGCAGTTCTTCGAGAACCTGCGCTACGTGGTGATCGACGAGGTACACACCTATCGCGGCGTGTTCGGCTCCCACGTGGCCAACGTGCTGCGGCGGCTGCGCCGGGTATGCGCGTTCTACGGCGTGTCGCCGCAGTTCATCCTGTGCTCGGCGACGATCGGCAATCCAGCCGAGCACGCCACCGCGCTGATCGAGCAGCCCGTCACGCCGATCCTGGACAGCGGCGCGCCCACGGGCCCCAGGCATGTGCTGCTGTGGAATCCGCCGGTGGTCAATGCCGACCTCGGCCTGCGCGCCTCGGCCCGCAGCCAGACCAACCGCATCGCGCGCACGGCGATCCGCGCGGGGCTGAAGACGCTGGTCTTCGCCCAGAGCCGTCTGATGGTCGAGGTGCTGACGAAGTACCTGAAGGACGTCTTCGACCACGATCCGCGCAAGCCGCCGCGCATCCGCGCGTATCGCGGCGGCTATCTCCCGACCGAGCGCCGGCAGGCCGAGCGCGACATGCGCGCGGGGCAGGTGGACGGCATCGTCAGCACCTCGGCGCTGGAGCTGGGAGTCGACATCGGTGCTCTCGACGTTACCGTCCTCAACGGCTACCCCGGATCGGTGGCCGCGACCTGGCAGCGTTTCGGGCGCGCCGGCCGCCGCCTGCAGCCTTCGCTGGGCATCCTGGTCGCCTCCAGCGAGCCGCTGGACCAGTACCTGGTGCGCCATCCGGAGTACTTCCAGGACGCTTCGCCCGAACACGCGCGCATCGCGCAGGATCAGCCGCTGATCCTGCTGGACCATATCCGCTGCGCGGCGTTCGAACTCCCGTTCCGCGCCGGCGATGCTTTCGGCGGACAGCAGGTGGAACCCTGGCTCGACGTGCTGGCCGAGGAAGGCGTCCTGCATCGCGAAGGCGAGCGCTTCGAATGGATCGCCGACAGCTATCCGGCCAACGCGGTGTCGCTGCGCTCGGTGGCGGAAGGGAATTTCGTGGTGGTCAATCGTACCGGCGGGCGCCAGACCATCATCGCGGAAGTCGATTACAGCGCGGCGCCGCTCACGCTCTACGAGGGCGCCATCCACATGGTGCAATCGGTGCCCTACCAGGTCGAGCGCCTGGACTGGCCCGGACGCAAAGCTTATGTGACCCGCACCGAAGTGGGCTACTACACGGACGCGATCGACTACACCAAGCTCAAGGTGCTCGACGCGTTCGCCAGCGCGCCGTCGGGGCGCGGCGAATGCCATCACGGCGAAGTGCACGTCGTGCGCCGTGTCGCCGGCTTCAAGAAGATCCGCTACTACACGCACGAGAACATCGGCTACGGCAACGTCAACCTGCCCGACAGCGAGCTGCATACGACGGCCGTCTGGTGGGCCTTGGCGCAAAGGACGCTGGATGACGCGTTCGAACGGCGCCAGGATGCGCTGGATGGATTCCTCGCCGCCGCCACCGCGCTGCACACCGTCGCCACGGTGGCGGTGATGGCCGAGGGGCGCGATCTGCAGAAGGCGGTCGGCAGCGGCGACGGCGCCTGGTTCGCGACGCCGGACGCCGCCGGACGCGCGCGTGTCCATACCGGGTGGGGCGAGGAAGCCCAGGATCCGGGCGCGCCATTCATCCCGACCCTCTATCTCTACGATGCGTTCCCCGGCGGTGTCGGCCTGAGCGCCCCCTTGTTCGAGCGCAGGGTCGACCTGGTGGACCGTGCGCGTGAGCTGATCGAACGCTGCGATTGCCGCCTGGGCTGCCCGGCTTGCGTAGGTCCCGTGCTCGCCTCCGACGAAACGGCGGCGCGTTCGATGAAGGAGCTCGGCACGAGCGTGCTCGACCTGCTGGCCGATCTATGACGGAACTGGCCGATCGTCTACGCCGCTTGCGCGGTCAGGCCGGCGCCGGCGCAACCGTCGAGGCGACGGCCGTGCCGAAGCCGCGACTGCCCGCCGATCTCGGACGCCTGCTTGCGGTACGGCGGCCCGCGTCGTCGCGCCCGCGTTCCGGCACTACCGCACCGATCGGTCTGGGCCGGGAGGTGGCGCCCGGGTTGTGGCTCGCGGAAGAGACGTCGGACTGGCCGGCGGTTCCGCCGTGTTTCGATGCCTCGTTCGCCAAGCTGCAAGGGCAGATCGATCCCGCGGACGCGCTCTTCCTGGACACGGAGACGACGGGGCTCGCCGGCGGCACCGGCACGCGCGCCTTCATGATCGGCGTGGCGCGTTGGGAGGGAGCGCGGTTCGTGCTCAGCCAGCTGACCATCACGACGCTGGCGGGCGAAACGGCGATGCTCGAACGGCTGCACGCCTGGATCGGGCCGGCGACCGCGCTCGTCACCTACAACGGCAAGAGCTACGACGCACCGTTGCTGGCCACCCGCTATCGCCTGGCCCGGCAGGTCAGTCCGCTGCAAGGACTCCGGCACATCGATCTGCTGCATCCGGTGCGCCGCCGCTGGCGCGCCCACTGGCCGAACTGCAGGCTCGCGACCGCAGAGCGCCAGTTGCTCGGCGTGGTCCGCGAGGACGATCTGCCCGGTGCCCAGGCGCCGGCCGCGTGGCTGCGCTTCCTTCGCGCGGGCGATGCCTCGGATCTGTACCGCGTGCTCAAGCACAACGCCCAGGATCTGCGCAGCCTGGCGGGCGTACTCGGCCATATCGTGGCCTTGGAATCGGCGCCCGCGGCGGACGCTCGTCGCATGCCGGCGGAATCCGTTGCGCAGGCATAGGCGTGCGGCGGCACGCCCGGGAGAGCGCATGGCGTGCTGCGGCTAGGACACCGGGGAAGACAGCAGATCCTCGATGCGCACCGGCAGGTCCCGTACGCGTATGCCGGTGGCGTGATGGACCGCGTTGGTCACCGCCGCCGCGAAACCGGCCAGGCCGATTTCGCCGATGCCGCGGGCGCCCAGTTCGTTGAATTGCAGGTCCGGGTAGTCGAGGAACTCGACATCGATCGCGGGTGTGTCCGCGTGGGTGGCTACCAGATAGTCGGCCAGGTTGCTGTTGACGACCATGCCGTTGCGGCTGTCGTAGCGGTTCTCCTCCAGCAGCGCCATGCCCACGCCCATGACGATCGCGCCTTCGATCTGGTTGCGTCCGGTCAGGGGATTGATCACTCGCCCGGCATCGATCACGGTTACCACGCGCCGTACCCGGAGCCGCGCGATATGCGGCTGCCAAGCGACCTCGACGAAGTGCGCGCCGTAGGAATGCGTGGACACGCTGTTCTTCTTCGAGCCCATGGTGCCGGGCGAGTCGCCTTTGCCTTCGACGTGCGCCATGCGTGCCGACTTGAGCACCTCCGCGAAAGGCCGTCCTTCCTTGGCACCTTCGCGAAAGACGCGCCCCTCGCGAAAATCGAGATCGTCCTTGGCGACGTCCTGGAATTCGGAGACGTGCTGGCTCGCGGCGGTCAGCAGCTGGTCGATGGCCTGCCGTGCAGCGTCCAGCACCGCGGGCACCATCGAGCCGGTGACCATCGATCCGCCCGAGAGCGGGCCGGGCGGAAGCCGGGTATCGCCGATCACGACTTGCACCTTGGCCAGGTCGACGCCGACGGCGCTCGCCGCCAGCTGGGCGATCACCGTGTAAGTGCCGGTGCCGATGTCCTGCGTGCCGCTGGCCACGCGCACGGTACCGTCATCGTTGAGCATCACGCTCACCGTGGCCGGCAGTTGCTTGGCCATCCATGAGCAGCAGGCCACGCCCCAGCCGAGCACCGTATCGCCCTCGCGCATGGAGCCGCTCGCGGGGGTGCGGCGCGCCCAGCCGAAGCGTTCGGCGCCGCGGGTCAGGCATTCCTTCATGTGGCGCGAGGAGAAGGGTAGGTTCTCCGCCTCGTCGAGGCTCGGTTCGTTGCGCAGGCGCAGTTGCACCGGGTCCATCTTCAGCGCGAGCGCCAACTCGTCCATGGCCGATTCCACCGCGAACAGGCCGGGTACCGCGCCGGGGCCGCGCATGGGTGTCGGAGGCGCGATGTCGCGGCGAGCGAACGATCCGGTGATGCGCAGATGGGGTGTGCTCCACAAGTAGGCGGTCGCCTCGCCGCAGTCTTCCTTGTAGTCCTCGCCGCGCGCGCATTGGTGGAGATAGTCCTGACGCAGCGCGACCAGCCGGCCGTCGCGCTCGGCGCCCAGGCGCATGCGCTGCTGCGTATTGGGCCGATGGCCGACGTCGTGGAACATCATCCTGCGCGTCACCACCAGTTTGATCGGCCGTTTCAAGTCGCGCGCCGCCGCCGCGGCCAGCAGCGCATGCGGCCACGGCCACAACTTGCCGCCGAAGCCCGAGCCGAGGTACTGCGTGACGATGCGCACGTGCTCCTGCGGAACGCCGAGCATCTGCGCCATCGCCGCGCGATGGTTCATGATCGACTGGGTGTTCTCGTACAGAGTGAAACCTTCGCCGTCCCAGACCGACACGCTCGCATGCAGCTCGATCGGGTTGTGGGTTTCGATGGGCGTGGTGTACGTCTGGTCGATCTTCACCGGCGCGGCGGCGAACGCCGCGTCGACATCGCCGCGGTCGCTTTCGGTCTTGATGGCCTGTTCCGGCTCCAGCCGCATGCGTACGTCCGGATCCTTCACGTCGTCGTAGGCGACCTTGACGCGGTCGGCCGCCGCGCAGGCCTGCTCGAAGGTGTCGGCCACCACCATGGCCACGTACTGGCCGTGATAGCGGATGACATCGTCCTCGAACGGCGGGCGCCGCATCGTCGATGCGCGTCTTGCCCTTGGCGGGCAGGCGATAGAAGTTGCCGACGTTCGCGCGCGTGTAGACCTTGCGCACGCCGGCCATGCGTTCGGCCGCGTCCGTATCGATCGAGGCGATCCTGCCGGTCGCGACATGCGCGCAGACGGGAACGGCATACAGCAGGCCGTCGAAATGGAAGTCCGAACTGTAGTGCGCGCCGCCGCTGACCTTGAGCGGTCCGTCGATGCGGGCCGTCCCATGGCCTATCGCGGGCGGGGCGGGGGTGCCGGAGGCGTCTGCAGGGGACATGGCGATCTTCCCGGAGGTCAGGCCGTGGCTGCGGTGGCCAATGCATGGGTCAGGCAGCGCTTGGCCAGCTCCACCTTGAAGGCGTTCTGCGATTGCGGGCGGGCGCCGCGCAGTGCGGCTTCGGCAGCGGCGGCAAAGGTCTCGCCGGTCGCGGGGTGTCCGCTCAGTGCGTACTCGGCCTCCGGCGAACGCCAGGGGCGCGTGCCGACGCCGCCGAGCGCGACACGCGCATGGGCGATGCGGCCTTGCTCGATCGCCAGCACTACGGCGGCGGAGGCGAGGGCGAACTCATAAGAGGCACGATCGCGCAGCTTGAGGTAGTGCGACCGCGCACCGGCTGGAGGTGCGGGCAGGCCGACGTGCGTGATCAGCTCGCCCGGCTGCATGACGTTCTCGTGCTGTGGCGTATCGCCCGGCAGCAGGAAGAAATCGCCGATGGGCACCTGTCGTTCCCCGTGCGGCCCGCGGATATGGATGGTGGCCTCCAAGGCGGCGAGCGCTACGTTCATGTCCGACGGGTTCGTGGCGATGCAATGCTCGCTGGTGCCGAGGATGGCGAGCGAGCGGTTGTAGCCGTCGATGGCCGAACAACCGCTGCCGGGCTCCCGCTTGTTGCAGGCCGTGTGCACGTCGCGGAAATACACGCAGCGCGTGCGTTGCAGCAGATTGCCGCCGGTGGTGGCCATATTGCGCAACTGT
>JBCNOA010000276.1:0-5793 GCA_039594095.1 Dyella sp. | reverse complement strand
ATGGGGCGAGTTGCGCCCCGAGCTGGCGCGCGAAGGACGCCAGCTGTACCAGGTGGGCCACGTGTCCCTGCCGCGCCGCACCCTTCCCGTTTCCGCCACCGCCTGAGGAGTTCCGCCATGCCCCTGGTCCGCATCGCCCTGCGCCGCGGCAAGTCGCCCGCCTATCTCGCCGCCCTGCGCAACGGCATCTATCGCGCCATGCGCGAGGCTTTCGACGTACCCGAGAACGACCGCTTCATCCTGATCAGCCAGCACGAGGCCGATGAGTTCGACTACGACGCCGGTTACCTCGGCATCGCGCGCGACGATGACCTGGTGATCGTGCAGATCGCCTGCAACAACACGCGCACGACGGAGAAGAAGCAGGCGTTCTACCAGCGCATGGCGGAATTGCTGGCGGAATCGCCGGGGCTGCGGCCGGAGAATCTCTTCATCAATCTGCTGGAGACCGCGAAGGAGAACTGGTCGTTCGGGAATGGCGTGGCGCAGTACGTCTAGGCGTTTCCTTCTCCCCTCTGAGGTGAAGGTGCCCCGAAGCGGGTGAGGGGTGGGTGCTCGCGAAAGGGGCTCTACGAAGCGCGGTGTGCTTTTGAGTTCAACGCTTCACCGCTCCGTAGCCCCCTCACCCCAGCCCTCTCCCCGCAGGGGAGAGGGGGCAGGAACGGAAGCTCAATCGCCGCGGAGCCAGCGTGCGGCATCAATGGCGTAATAAGTGAGGATCGCGTCGGCGCCGGCACGCTTGAAAGCGGTGAGCGATTCCAGCACCACCGCCTTCTCGTTGAGCCAGCCGTTCATCGACGCCGCCTTCAGCATCGCGTACTCACCGCTCACCTGATAGACGAAGGTCGGCATGCCGAAGGCATCTTTCACCCGGCGCAGCACATCCAGATAAGGCATGCCCGGCTTCACCATCACCGCGTCGGCGCCTTCGGCGATGTCCAGTTCGACCTCGCGCAGGGCTTCGTCGCTGTTGCCGACGTCCATCTGGTACGTGTGCTTGTCGCCCTTGCCGAGGTTGGCGGCCGAACCCACCGCGTCGCGGAACGGGCCATAGAACGACGATGCGTATTTGGCCGAGTAGGCCAGGATCCGCGTGTGGATGTAGCCGGCCTCTTCCAGGGCGTCGCGGATCGCGCCGATGCGGCCGTCCATCATGTCCGAGGGGGCGACGAAATCCATGCCCGCCTCGGCCTGCGCCAGCGACATCTTGATCAGCGCTTCGACGGTGGGCTCGTTCATGACGTAACCGTTCGCATCGATCAGGCCGTCCTGCCCATGCGTGGTGTACGGATCGAGCGCGACGTCGCCTATGAGGCCCAGCTGGGGATACTTCGATTTCAAGGCGCGGGTCGCGCGCTGCATCAGGCCGTCGGGATTCCACGCCTCGCGCGCGTCCTCGCTCTTCACGTCCTGGCCCGGCGACGGAAACAGCGCCAGCGCAGGAACGCCCAGACGCACGCATTCGCCGGCGAGTTCGAGCAAGCCGTCGATCGACAGGCGTTCCACGCCGGGCATCGACGGCACCGGTTCGCGCTGGCCCTCGCCTTCGATCACGAAGGCAACCATGATCAAGTCGCTCGGCAGCAGGGTGTGCTCGCGCATCAGCGCGCGGGAGAAGGCATCGCGGCGCATGCGGCGCATGCGGATGGCGGGGAAGCTCATGGCGGACTCTCGCGGGGCGGAAGCGCGCATTTTAGCGCCGCGCCGGCCGGGCGCCGGGCGGCCCGGTCACTTTGCCGCGCCCGCGCTCAGCCGGCGATGCGCGCGCCGTCCGCCGCATCGAAGAAATGCAGCCTCTCGGGCGCGAAACCGAAATGCAGCGTGCTGCCCGGCGACGGCAGGTCGCGGGGCGGCGTGCGCGCCACCAGCGCCAGGTCGGCATGGCGCAGATTGAGGAACACCTCGTTGCCCACCGGCTCGACCACTTCCAGTTGCGCACTCAGCACGGCGCCTTCCGCGGACGCTCTAGGCAACAGGTCCTCAGGCCGCACGCCGACCACCACCTCGCGGTCGCGCCAGCGCTCCAGCGCGGCGGACTGCGGCAGCTCGCCCAGACCGAGGCTTCCCTGCGGCATCGCCAGCGTCCATCCGCCGTCGCGATGCAGCGTGCCGCGCAGCATATTCATCGCCGGGCTGCCCAGGAAGCCGGCCACGAACAGGTTGGCGGGCCGGTCGTAGAGATTCATCGGCGTATCGATCTGCTGGATCACGCCGCCGTTGAGCACGACGATGCGCTGGCCCAGCGTCATCGCCTCGATCTGGTCGTGGGTGACGTAGACCATGGTGGCCTTCAGGCGCTGGTGGATCCGTGCGATCTCCACGCGCATCGTCAAGCGGAGCTTGGCGTCCAGGTTCGATAGCGGTTCGTCCAGCAGGAACACCTTGGGATCGCGCACCAGTGCGCGCCCCAGCGCCACGCGCTGACGCTGGCCGCCGGAGAGCGCGGCGGGGCGGGAATCCAGGCGCTGCTCCAGTTCCAGCATCCTGGCGGCCTCGGCCACGCGCCGATCGATCTCCGCCTTGGGCTGGCCGCGCAGCTTGAGGCCGAAGCCGAGGTTCTCGGCCACCGTCATGTGCGGGTAGAGCGCGTAGTTCTGGAACACCATGGCGATGTCGCGGTCCTTCGGCGCCATTTCGTTCACCACACGGTCGCCGATCGTGAGCGTGCCGCCGCTGATCGATTCCAGCCCCGCGATCATGCGCAACAGGGTGGTCTTGCCGCAGCCCGACGGGCCGACCAGCACCAGCAGCTCTCCGTCGGCGATCTCGAAGCTGGCGTCGGCCACGCCGACGTGACCGTTCGGGTAGACCTTGCGCAGCTTGTCCAGGCGGACCTTGGCCATGAATCACTTCTCTCCTTGGGCCCGGCGGATCGAACCATACGGGCGGAACGCCAGCCAGCCCGGGCCGGCCACGGATGCGCCTGGGCGGGCTGCACAAGCGGGAAACATTCGGATATTCTCCAATGTAAACGTTTACATCAAGCCGCGACGCGGCATTCGAGATTCCAACATGACCCGTAGCTACTGCTTTCCCGAAGGCTTCCTGTGGGGCGCCGCCACCTCCGCCTACCAGATCGAGGGCTCCCCGCTCGCCGATGGCGCCGGCCCCAGCATCTGGGAGCGCTTCGCCCACACGCCCGGCATGATGGTCGGCGGCGACACCGGGGACGTGGCCTGCGACCACTACCGCCGCTACAAGGACGACGTGCAGCTGATGAAGGCGCTGGGCCTGCAGGGCTACCGCTTCTCCATCGCCTGGGCGCGCGTGCTGCCGGAGGGCACCGGCCGGGTGAACCAGAAAGGCCTCGACTTCTACAAGCGCCTGGTCGACGAGCTGCTGGACAACGGCATCGCCCCGAACGCCACCCTGTTCCACTGGGACATGCCCGCGGCGCTGGACGACCGCGGCGGCTGGCTCAACCGCGACAGCGCGCACTGGTTCGCCGAGTACGCGGAAGTCATGTTCAAGGCGCTGGACGGCCGCGTGCAGCGCTGGGCCACCCTCAATGAGCCGTGGGTGGTGACCGATGGCGGCTACCTGCACGGCGCGCTCGCCCCGGGCCACCGCAGCAAGTACGAGGCGCCGATCGCCGCCCACAACCTGATGCGCGCCAGCGGCGCCGGCATCCAGGCCTATCGCGCGCACGGCAAGCACGAGATCGGAGTGGTGTTCAACATCGAGCCGAAGTATCCGCATTCGCAGAGTCCGGAAGACCTCGCCGCCACCCGCCGCGCCCACGCTTACATGAACGAGCAGTTCGCCGATCCGGCGTTGCTGGGCAGCTATCCGCCGGAGCTGAAGGAGATCTTCGGCGACGCGTGGCCGGACTTCCCGCAGGACGATTTCCAGTTGACGAAGCAGAAGGTCGACTTCGTCGGCATCAACTACTACACCCGCGCCGTGGTGAAGCACGACCCGAACCAGTACCCGCTCAAGGCCTCGCCGGTGCGGCAGCCGAACAAGACCTACACCGAGACCGGCTGGGAAGTGTTCGAGCAGGGCCTGACCGACACGCTCACCTGGTTCAAGGACCGCTACGGCGACATCCCGCTGTACATCACCGAGAACGGCTCGGCCTTCTACGACCCGCCGGTGGCCGAGGGCGACGTCCTGGAAGATCCCCTGCGCGTCAGCTACCTGCGCAAGCATCTGCGCGCGCTGCGCAAGGCCATCGACGCCGGCGTGAACCTCAAGGGTTACTACGCCTGGTCGCTCATGGACAATCTGGAATGGTCCCTGGGTTTCTCCAAGCGCTTTGGCCTGTACCATGTGGATTTCGCCACGCAGAAGCGCACGCCCAAGGCGACGGCGAAACTCTATTCCAAGGTCATCGAGAGCAACGGGGCGGTGCTGGACGACTGAGGCCGCACCCGTCAGGCTTGCGTGACCCGTTGCCAGGACCGTTCATGAGCTCGACCTCCAGCGCCAAGACCCTGCTCGCCGACCTCGGCGGCACCAATGTCCGCTTCGCCCTGGCCGACCCGGCCCTACCCAATCCGCTGCTGCTGGACAGCGTGCGGAGGTACCGGGTCAAGGACTTCCCATCCATGGCTGACACCATCCGTCAGTACTTCGCCGACAGCGGGCTGTCGGCGTCGCGCGCGGTGATCGCCGCCGCCGGCCGCATCGTGGACGGCGAGACGGTGAAGGTCACCAACAACCCGTGGCAGGTGTCCGCGCATGGGCTGGCGAGCGACCTGAAGTTCGAGTTGGTCCGGCTCATCAACGATTTCGCGGCACAGGGCATGGCGGTGCCGCTGCTGGCGCAGCAGCAGCTCACTCCGGTGGGCAAGCCGCAGCCTCCGAAAATCGGCGCGCATCACTCCCAGACTTTCGTGGTGGTGGGCCCGGGCACCGGCCTGGGCGTCGCCGGCCTGCTGCTGCGCGATGGCCGCTGGACGGTGCTGGAGACCGAAGGCGGCCATGCCGGCTTCGCCGCGCATACGGCCGAGGACGTGGAGATCCTCCATCGCCTCAATGCGCGCTTCGGCCGCGTGTCCAACGAACGCATGATCTGCGGCAACGGCCTGGTCAATCTCTATCTCGCGCTGGCCGACATCGAAGGCCTCAAAGCCGAGGAATACACGCCCGAGGACATCACCAACCACGCGAACGCGAACAGCGATCCGCTGTGCGTGCGCACCGTCGAAACGCTCGCCGGCATCTTCGGCAGCGTGGCCGGCGACCTGGTGCTGAGCCTGGGCGGCTGGGACGGCGTGTTCCTCACCGGCGGCGTGCTGCCGATCCTGCTGCCGTGGCTGCAGCACGGCGGCTTCCGCGAACGCTTCGAGTCGAAGGGGCGTTTCAAGGAGACCATGGAGCAGGTGCCGACCATCGCGATGGTGCATCCGGAGACGGGGTTGCTCGGTGCGGCGGCATTTGCGGTGCTGGAGAGTGGCAGGCCGTTGGTGCCCGCCGCGGGCTGACAAGAAAGAAAAGGCTCACGTGCCGCGCGGCTTCGCCCGATGCGTCGGCGTCGCGCTCCACGGATCGTCCGGCCATGGATGCCGCGGATAGCGTCCTTTCAGTTCCTTCTTCACCTCCGGATACGTCCGCTCCCAGAAGCCCTTCAGATCCTGCGTGACCTGGATCGGCCGGCCGGCGGGCGACAGCAGATGCAGTGTCACCGGCACGCGGCCGTTGCCGACGCGCGGCGTATCGGCCAGGCCGAACAGTTCCTGCAGCTTCACCGCAAGCACCGGCGGCTCGCCAGCGGCGTACTCGATGCGGCGGTTCATGCCGCTGGGCACAGTCAGGCTCTCCGGCGCATGCGCGTCCAGCGCGCGGCGC
>JBCNOA010000275.1:0-5803 GCA_039594095.1 Dyella sp. | reverse complement strand
GATCGGCCTCATGGGCCGTCGCAGTCTTCGCCGATATCCGCCGCGCCGCAGGGAACCCGTAGTGTCGTTCGAGGAATTGCCGTCGATCGCCGATCGAGTCGTGACCGAAGACGCTGTCCTGGATATCCCGATGGGTATCGGCGCAATGGCCCTCATACCCTGGTCGCCGCTGCCGGATTCTTTGTCGCGCGAAGACTGGTCGATTCCATTCGCGGTTCGATATGCGCCGATGGATGAGGTGCCGCGGCATTTTGTTACTCGCACAACGTATGCGGTTCGCATCGGGGAATACGCGCCGGCAGCAGGAAATCCCGAGAGCGACATGCCGCAAACGCTCACCGCGTATTCGGTGAGTGATGGGCCATGCGCGCCAGACATAGCAGCGGAGGCTCTTTCCGCCGAATCCTCTGGGGTACCCGTCTTCGCTGGCCCAGCACTCAGTCAGCCCTCCATCTTGGAAGAACCGTTGCCGGCGGCTCACGCCATCGAATCTCTAGAAGCGGATGCATCGCCCGCCGAGGATGAACAGCCGGCACCGGCGATGTCTCACATCGAGGCGGCGCTCGCAGACGCGGCGCCCGAAGGTCATGTCTTCCTCGAATTCCACGATGGCCTTCCTGTGATGATCGTCGCGGATGGGGAATCGCTGGGAACCGACCCGCTGGCCCGATTGGAGTCCGCGCTGTTGGAGATCCGAGATCCAGACGGCGTGCAGGCCACATGGCTGTTGACCCAGGTGCTCGCGTTGCGCATGGCTCACGTCGGCAAACCGGAAGTGGACATGCTGCATCGTGCCGCGACGTCCCTCGCGGTGCATGGCGGCGAGCGCGCCGACGATCGCACGCGCGGACGCTGGCAGGCGCGAACGATCGAACTGGATCTCGCGAGGGCTTCGCGTCAGAGCGGCGCCTCGCGCTTGCTGGCGCTTCGCGGCATGGCCTCGCGCCACGCCGCCGCCCTTGAATCGGACAACGGCGCGGTGCTTAAAGCCTGGATCGATATGCTGCTGTACTGGGCACAGCACCAGCTGGGCGACAGCGCCCTGGCTCGACTCACCGAAGCGGCCTCCCTCGCCGAGCGGCTCCGCGACACGGCCAGCGGTAAAGACGAAGGTCAATTCGTACTGGCGGCCGTCCTGCTGCAACGCGCCCGCATGGAAGACGGTGGGGTGCGGGCACGCACTCTGACCGAAGCCCAGCACCTGCTGGACGACCTGTTCCTGCGCGCGCCAACGAGCCGGGTAGCGCTCGCTGTGGCGGAAGTCGCCATGGAGCGCGGACGACACGCGACACCTCAAGTCGCAGGCGAAGCTTTCTCGCACGCTCTCACCCATGCATTCCTCGCAGGCAGCGATCCGCGATGGCACGCCGCCAGCTTGCGGCTTCGCCTTTCCATCCAGCTGGCCTACGAGGCGCTGCCCGGGATGCCGGTGCAGGGCCATGTGGCGCTGGAGTTAGCACAGAAGCTCGAGCGTATGCCCGCGCCTCCGAGCGAAGCCATCGAAAGCATGGCCCGCACCTTCATCCGGTATGGAGAGCACGAAAGAGCCTGCCGCCTGTGCGCCGAGGCGTGGCACGCGGGGACGAGGGCGCCAAAGCTGCTTAAGACCTGGCAGCGGGCCAGCACCGAGTGGGCCGGGAATCTGACAGCCCCGCGCAGCCGCAGCGACTGGCGGGAAAACGAACGGCTGCGGCGCGTAGCCACCCAGATGCAGTGACCAGAATCGACGAGATATCGCTATGAACAATGCCATTTCCCAAGAACAGAACGGCCGGCTGTGGAACACGCGGTATGGGCTGGTCACGGCCGTGCCGGCCGATAATCCCGCGGCTCGCTCCCTGCAGCTCTATGGCGAATGGGCGGAACAGGAAATCGACCTGCTTAGCGGCACGATCCAGGACGGCCAGACGGTACTGGAGTTCGGCGCCGATTACGGTGCCCACACGCTCTGGCTCGCCCAGGCGGTGGGTGAAAAGGGCCAGGTGCACGTGGCCGAGCCCGCTCGCCGTCCCTTCCAATTGCTTTGTGCCAACGTGGCGATCAACGGACTACCGAACGTATACACCCACGCCCGCTGGCTCGGCGCGGGCAAGACTCAAGCTGCCTTGTCCACGCTGGCCGGCCGCAGCATGCACCGCGGCAATGATGAGGAAACCGTCCGCGTCACCACCGTGGACGACCTGGAGCTTGAAGCGCTCCATCTGCTCAAGATGAACGTGCCCGGCGCCTTGCTCGAACTGCTCGCCGGCGCGACCGAGACCGTTCGCAAGCATCGCCCGATGATCTATGCGCGCCTTACGGGCATCGAACGCGCCGAGGAGGAGGTTCGTGCCATCAAGGACCTCGGCTATCGCTGCTGGTCGCACGCGCCGTATCTGTTCAATCGGGACAACCATGCCGGGCAAAAAGACAATGTCTTTCCCGGCTGCGTCTCCCAGAACGTGATTGCCGCTCCCGTGGAAAACCGCTTCGAGTTCGATGCCAACCGCGAGCTCTGAACGGAACGCCCGGAAAGAAAAAAACCCCGCCTGAGCGGGGTTTTTTTCTTTGACCAGAAGCGGCGAATCAGGCCGACTTCTTCTTCGGAGCCGCCTTCTTGACAGCAGCCGTCTTGGTCACGGTTTCCTTCGCGCCCGCCACCGCAGGCTGCGCGCCGTGCGCACGGGTGTTGCCGTAGCTGCCGCGATAGGTCTTGCCACGACGGGTCTTGCGATCGCCCTTGCCCATGGGAACTCCTTGATTCGACGTAAGTTGGACGGTCGATCATCGTATCAGCGACCGCCCAAAGCGCAATAGGCGGACCTCAGTGGCGGTGCCCGCCGCCCGCGCAGCCTTGCGCCGGGTCGGGACAATCGCCTGCATCGATCTGCACAGTGACATGGCGGATACCGAATCGCTCGTCCAACACGCGGTTGATGGCGGCGATGGCGGCGGCGCTGCCGCGTTCGTCGTGCAGTTCCGCATGCAGCGTCGCCATGCGCGAACCGGAAGCCAGCTGCCAGACATGAAGATGGTGAACGTCGCGGATGGAATCGTCGGCTCCGCGCAAGGCGACCTCGATCTCGCTCGTGTCGAGGCCATCCGGTACACCTTCCAGCAGAATGTGCGCGGAGCGGCGCAGCAGCTGCCAGGCACTGTTGAGGATCAACAGCGATACCAGCAGCGACAACACGGGGTCCGCCCAAAGCCAGCCGAGCCAGCGAACCGCGAGGGCGGCAAGTACCGCCGCCACCGAGCCGAGCAAATCGCCCAGCACGTGAAGTGCAGCGCCAGCGAGATTCACATCGTCGTGGGCGTGTCCATGCAACGTGCGTAGAACCACCACGTTCACCACCAGGCCTACCAGGGCCACGATGAACATCACACCGGAAAGGATCGGCGTGGGCGCGAACAGGCGCTCGATCGCTTCGTAAGCAATGAAGCCGACGAGCGCGAACTGCGTCAGCGCATTGAGGAAACCCGCCAGCACTTCCACGCGGCCATAGCCGTAGCTGCGTCGCGCATCGGCCGGACGCCGTGCCATCCAGGCGCCCAGCACGGCGAGCAGCAAGGCCAGCGCGTCCACCAGCATATGGCCCGCATCGGCGAGCAGGGCCAACGAGCCGGACCAGAAGCCGCCGGCGGCTTCGGCGATCATCATCAGCGCCGTGAGCGCAAACGCGAAGACGAGCTTACGCTCGCGAACGGTCATGCCTGCGCCTTGCGGGGAAGGGTCGCGCCCTGACTCGCGATCATGGTCATGATCGTGGTGGTGCGCGTGATCGTGATGGGAATGAAGATGCGTGCCGCTCATGCGTGAATGCTAGGAAGCGCGTGCGCCGTTACACAATCACGAGCGCGGTGTGGTGCCGTCAATGCGCGCAATCCGCGCTGTGCAGGTGCCCTTGCTCGCGATCGGCGCGCAAGTTGATGAAGTGCGCCGCCGCGACGAGCAGCCCGCCGCAGGTGACCAGGGCGCTATGCACGGCGATCGAGTGGCTTTCCCCCACCGTGACCCCCAGCAGCAGCAATGCCAGACCCGGCAACGCCAACCGAAGCGGCGCTCCACGGCGATGCCGGCGATAGCCGCTGAGCAGGCTGACTAGCGCCAGCACGCAAGCGAACACCACGAACGCCCGCTCGAAGCGGTGATCGGCGAGAAAGCCCAGCCCGAGCAATGGCAGCAGCGCCAGCACGAAAGGCAGCGCCGCGCAGTGGATCGCGCAGAGAAACGAGGCAGCGGCGCCGACGCGATCGGCGACATGCCACCACCGGTTTTTGCTGTCTCTTCCGGAATCCATCGACCGATCCGTAAAAAAATTCGTGCGAAACGTGACTTCTTGCCTGTGCGTTCCGAGGCGATGTTACTTTATAACGTAACAGAACGCCACTCCGAGGAATCGCCCCAACATGCGCAAGACCGTGATCGCCCTAGCCTTGGCCACCGGCCTCGGCGCGACCGCCCTGCCGGCGCAAGCCGCTGACTCGACGCCGGATATCGCGGCGGACAAGGACAACCACAAGGCCAAGGCCAAAAACCTCGACGCCATTACCGTCAATGCCATGCCCCTGGGCCAGCAGGCCGATCAGATCGTCGCTCCGGTCGCCGTCCTGGCGGGATCGGCGCTCGATGACGCCAAGGCCGCCACGCTGGGCGAGACCGTGTCGGCAATCCCCGGCGTGCAGACCAACGCGCTGGGCAAAGCCGTCGGCCGTCCGGTGATCCGCGGCATGGACGGCCCGCGCGTCGCGGTACTCGAGAACGGGTTGGGCTCCCAGGATGTCTCCAACATCAGCCAGGATCACGCGACCGCGGTCGAGCCGTTCCTGGCCGACCAGATCGAAGTCCTGAAGGGCCCGTCCACCCTGCTCTACGGCTCTGGCGCGATCGGCGGCGTGGTCAACGTGGTCGACGGCCGCATTCCCATGACTGCGCCGCAGAACGGTTTCAGCGGGCGCGCCGAAGGCCGCCACGACTCCGGCACCGACGGCAAGACCGGCCTGTTCCGCGCCGACGCCGGCAATCAACGATTCGCCTTGCACGTCGACGGCATGCGCCGCGACGACGGCAACTACGACATTCCCGGCGGCACTCAGGCGAACAGCCAGGTGAAGACCACTTCTGGCGCGACCGGCGCCTCGCTGCTGGGCGATTGGGGTTACTTCGGCTTGTCGGTATCGCGCTATCTGGACAAGTACGGCAGCCCCGCCGAACCGGGCAATCCCGAGGAAGGCAAGCCGCCCGTGCACATCAAGCTCGATCAGACGCGCTACGACCTGAAAGGCGGCTTCAACTCGCCATTGCCTGGCATCGCCAAGGCGGAAGTGAGCTTCGGCCATAACGACTATCAGCACGTCGAATACGAAGGCGAGGACGCAGGCACCACCTTCCGAACCAAGGCCAACGAAGGCCGCCTGTTGTTCACCCACGAACCGCTCGCGGGTTGGCAAGGCGCTTTCGGCATCCAATACATCAGGCGCGACTTCTCCGCGGTGGGCGAGGAAACCTTCGTGCCGGCGACCACCACCAAAGCCTGGGGACTGTTCCTCACCGAACAGCGCGAATTCGGTCCGGTGAAGCTGGAGCTCGGCGCGCGTACCGATCGCCATACCGTTACGCCCGACACCTCGCCCCGGCGCACATTTTCGCCGTCGAGCTTTTCCGCGGGCGCATCCTGGCGCTTCGCGGAGCGCTGGCACCTCAGCCTCAATCTCGATCGCGCGCAACGCGCCCCGGCGGAGGAGGAACTCTTCGCCAACGGTCCGCACGCGGCCTCGAACAGCTTCGAGGTAGGCAATGCCAACTTGCAGAAGGAAACCGCCA
>JBCNOA010000274.1:0-5818 GCA_039594095.1 Dyella sp. | reverse complement strand
AGCTGCTGGCGCTGCGCAAGCAGATCGCTGCCGGCACGCTGAAGGAGGCCGACGGGACGCCGGTGAAGATCCTGCTGGAAGATGGCAGCACCTACGCGCACGAGGGCAAGCTGCAGTTCGCTGACGTCAGCGTGGACCCCACCACCGGCAGCTTCGCGCTGCGCGTGATCGTGCCCAACCCGGAGCACGTGCTGCTGCCCGGCATGTACGTGCGCGCGGTGCTCGACAAGGGCACCAGCCCGAGCGCGCTACTGGTGCCGCAGGCGGGCATCTCGCGCGATCCCAAGGGCGGCGCCACCGCGATGGTGGTGGACAAGGACGGCAAGGCCGCGCTGCGCGAAGTGCAGGTGAGCCGCACCGTCGGCGACAAGTGGCTGGTCGAGAGCGGCCTGGCCGCCGGCGACAAGGTGATCGTGGAAGGCCTGCAGATGATCCAGCCCGGCATGCCGGTGCACGCCAGCGAGACCGGCGCGCCGGGCGCGGCGGCGGCAGGACATGCGGCCGCGGCCCACTGAGGACATAGACCCATGGCACGGTTCTTTATCGATCGCCCCATCTTCGCGTGGGTGATCGCCATCATCGTGATGCTGGCCGGCGCGCTATCCATGCTGCGCCTGCCGGTATCGCAATACCCGGTGATCGCACCGCCGCAGGTGACGATCAACGCCAACTACCCCGGCGCGTCCGCGCAGGCGGCGGAAGACTCGGTGACGCAGATCATCGAGCAGAACATGAAAGGCCTGGACGGCCTGATCTACATGTCCGCCACCAGCGATTCGGACGGCCAGGTGCAGGTGACGCTCACCTTCGAGAACGGCACCAACCCCGACATCGCCCAGGTGCAGGTGCAGAACAAGCTGCAGCTGGCGACGCCGCTGCTGCCGCAGATCGTGCAGCAGCAGGGCATCAACGTGGTCAAGTCCAACTCGGGCTTCCTGATGGTGGTGGGCTTCGTGTCCGAAGATGGCCGCCTGGATGGCGATGACATCTCCGACTTCGTCACCGCGCAACTGGTGGACCCGCTCAGTCGCGTGGCGGGCGTGGGCAACATCGAGGTGTTCGGCTCCAAGTACGCCATGCGCGTGTGGCTGGATCCGAACAAGCTCGATACCTACAAGCTGACGCCGACCGAAGTGGTGGCGGCGCTGCGCGCGCAGAACCAGCAGGTGGCGGTCGGCCAGATCGGCGGCAACCCGGCGGTGAAAGGCCAGCAGATCAATGCCTCGGTGATTGCGCAGCAACGCCTGCAGACGCCGGAGCAGTTCCGCAACATCGTGGTCCGCAGCAACACCGACGGTTCGGTGCTGACGCTGGGCGACGTGGCGCGCGTGGAACTTGGCCTGCAGGACTACGGCTTCACCAGCAAGTACAACGGCAAGTCGGCCACCGGCATCGCCATCTCGCTGACCTCCGGCGCGAACGCGCTGGCCACGGCCGAGCGCGTGAAGGCGGCGCTCAAGCAAATGGAGCCGTCGTTCCCGCGCGGCGTGAAGTCGGTGATCGCGTTCGACACCACGCCGTTCGTGAAGGTGTCGATCGAAGGTGTGATCAAGACGCTGCTAGAAGCGATCGTGCTGGTGTTCCTGGTGATGTACCTGTTCCTGCAGAACTTCCGCGCCACGCTGATCCCGACGATCGCTGTGCCCGTGGTGCTGCTGGGCACGTTCGGCGTGCTCGGGGCGATGGGGTACTCGATCAACATGCTGACCATGTTCGCCATGGTGCTGGCGATCGGCTTGCTGGTGGACGACGCCATCGTGGTGGTGGAGAACGTCGAGCGCGTGATGAGCGAAGAGGGCTTGTCGCCGCTGGAGGCCACGCGCAAGTCGATGTCGCAGATCACCGGCGCATTGGTGGGCATCGCGCTGGTGCTGTCGGCGGTGTTCGTGCCGATGGCGTTCCTGAGCGGCTCCACGGGTGTGATCTACCGGCAGTTCTCGGTGACGATCGTCTCGTCGATGGCCTTGTCGGTGATGGTGGCGATCGTGCTGACGCCGGCGCTGTGCGCCACCTTGCTCAAGCCGATCGCCAAAGGCCACCGCGCCTCCGATCGCGGCTTCTTCGGCTGGTTCAATCGCCGCTTCGACCAGGGCACGCGCAAGTATCAGGGCGTGGTGGGCGGGATCATCGCGCGCGGCCGGCGCTTCCTGCTGGTGTTCCTGGCGATGAGCGCGGCGATGGTGGTGGTGTTCCTGCGCCTGCCGACCTCGTTCCTGCCGATGGAAGACCAGGGCTTCGTGTTCGCCATGGTGCAGGGGCCCGTGGGCGCCACCACCGAGCGCACGAGCCACGTCATGAACCGGGTGGAGAAGCAGTTCCTGGACGATCCGGCCGTGGAGTCGCTGTTCTCCGTGCAGGGTTTCAGCTTCGCCGGCGGTGGCCAGAACGCGGCGATGGCCTTCGTGCAGCTGAAGGACTGGAGCCAGCGCCATGGCGCCGACCTGAGCCTGGATGCGGTGACCGGTCGCGCGATGGGCGCCTTCAGCCAGTACAAGGACGCGATGGTGTTCGCCTTCGCGCCGCCGGCGGTGCCGGAGCTGGGCAACTCGGCGGGCTTCGACTTCTATCTGAAGGACAACGCCGGCTTGGGCCACGAGGCGCTGGTGGCGGCGCGCAACCAATTCTTGCAAGCGGCGGCCAAGAGCAAGCTGCTCGCCAACGTGCGCGCCAACGGCCAGGACGATACGCCGCAGTTCCGCATCGACGTGGACTACAAGAAGGCCGCGGCGCAGGGGCTTTCCATCGGCGATCTCAACGACACGCTGACCATGGCCTGGGGCGGCCAGTACATCGACGATTTCATGGATCGCGGCCGCGTGAAGCGCGTGTTCGTGCAGGCCGATGCGCCGTTCCGCATGGCGCCGGAGGATTTCGAGAAGTGGTCGGTGCGCAATGCGGCCGGCGCGATGGTGCCGTTCCGCGCCTTCGCCAGTACGCGCTGGGACTTCGGTTCGCCGCGCCTGGAGCGCTACAACGGCGTTTCCGCCATGCAGATCAACGGTGAAGCCGCGCCGGGTGTCAGTTCGGGCGATGCCATGGCCGAGGTGGAAACGCTGGTGGCGCGGCTGCCGCGTGGCATCGGCCTGGAATGGACGGGTCAGTCGTATCAGGAACGCGAAGCGGGCGCGCAGGCGCCGATGCTCTACACGCTGTCGGTGCTGGTGGTGTTCCTGTGCCTGGCGGCGTTGTACGAGAGCTGGTCGATTCCCACCGCGGTGCTGCTGGTGGCGCCGCTGGGCATTCTCGGCACGGTGCTGGCGGCGACCTTCCGCGGGCTGGATCGCGACGTGTACTTCCAGGTGGCGATGCTCACCACGGTGGGCCTTTCGAGCAAGAACGCGATCCTGATCGTGGAGTTCGCCAAGGAGAACGTGGAGAAGGGCATGGCGCTGGTCGAGGCCACGCTGCTGGCGGTGCGCATGCGCCTGCGGCCGATCCTGATGACCTCTCTGGCGTTCGGCCTGGGTGTGCTGCCGCTGGCTCTGGCCAGCGGCGCGGGATCCGGCGCGCAGCGCGCGATTGGCACCGGCGTGCTGGGTGGCATGGTCGCGGGTACGGCGCTGGGCCTGTTCTTCGTGCCGCTGTTCTTCGTGGTGGTGCAGCGCTGGTTCGGCCGACGCAAGGCCACGGTCCGCGGCATGGCGCCGGCGGTTGGAGGGACGACTCATGAGTAAGGCCTTCATGACGGCCTGCGGCGCGGCTTTCGTACTGGCCCTGGGCGGATGCGTGAACATGGCGCCGAAGCTGCCGGAGGCGCAGCCGGCGATTCCCGCGGCGTGGCCGCTGCCGGCGGAGACGGCCGCGCAGAACGATGCGGCGGATATCGGCTGGCGCCAGTTCTACACCGATCCGCGGCTGGTCTCGTTGATCGAGCAGGCGCTGAAGAACAACCGCGACCTGCGCGTGGCCGTGCTGAACGTGGAGAAGGCGCGTGCGCTGTACCGCGTGCAGCGCGCGGATCGCTTGCCGTCGGTCGGCGTCACCGCGCAACAGCAACGCTTCGGCGGAAGCGGCGGCGCGCAGCAGGTGGGGCCGGAATACAGCGTCAGTCTGGGCGTGACGGATTTCGAGCTGGACCTGTTCGGCCGCGTTCGCTCGCTCAGCACGGGCGCGCTGGAACGCTATCTCGCCGAGGGCGAGGCCAGCCGCAGTGCGCAGCTGAGCCTGATCGCCGAAGTGGCCAATGCGTGGCTGACGCTGGCCGCAGACCAGGAGTCGCTGCGCGTGGCCAAGGCCACGCGCGAGAACCAGGAGGCGTCGTTCCAGCTCACCCAGCAGCGGCACGCGCTGGGTGGAGCTTCCAGTCTCGATGTGAGCCAGGCGCAGACTACGGTGGAAGCCGCGCGCGCCGACATGGCGCGCTATGCGGGGCAGGTGGCGCAGGACACCAACGCACTGCGCCTGCTGATCGGCGGGCCGTTCGACGAGGCGCTGCTGCCGGCCGGGCTGGACGACCGCGTGACCATGCTTGGCGCGCTGCCGGCGGGATTGCCGTCGGACGTGCTGCTGCGGCGGCCGGACATCCGTCAGGCGGAACATCTGTTGCGCGCGGCCAACGCGAACATCGGCGCGGCGCGCGCGGCGTTCTTTCCGTCCATCCGCCTCACCGGCAGCATCGGCACGGCGAGCAACGAGCTGTCCGGCCTGTTCGACAGCGGCACGCGCGTGTGGAGCTTCACGCCGCAGATCAACCTGCCCATCTTTCAGGGTGGCCGGCTGCGCGCGCAGCTGGCCGGCGCCAAGGCCGACCAGCAGATCGCGCTGGCGCAGTACGAGAAGGCCATCCAGGCGGGCTTCCGCGAAGTCGCCGACGCACTCGCGCTCACCGGCACGCTGGCCGAGCAGCGCCAGGCGCAGGAGGCGCTAGTGGGCGCCGCGTCGCGCGCGGACGAGCTTTCCCGCGCGCGCTACAAGGCCGGCAAGGACAGCTATCTGGTGGCGCTGGATGCCCAGCGTGCGCTCTACGCCGCGCAGCAGCAGCTGGTCGCCACGCGGCTGGCCGAGCAGACCAACCGGGTCACTTTGTATAAAGTGCTCGGCGGCGGCTGGAACGAACGCACCCCGGCCGCAGCCCATGACACCGGAACACCATGACCCGCGACGAAAAAACCGACGATGCTTCCTTGAGTCCCCGCGCGCGGGAACAGCGCGAGCGCATCCTGGCCGCCGCGCAGCACTGCTTCGTCAAGTACGGGTTCCACGCCGCGAGCATGGCCAACATCGCCGAGGCGGCGGGCATGAGCGCCGGCCTGATCTACCGTTACTTTCCCAACAAAAGCTCGATCGTGCTGGCGATCATCGAGCGCCAGAGCGAGCGTGAGCTGGAAGACATCCGTGCGCTGGGCGCTTCGACCGATCCGGTCGAGGCGCTGATGGAATGCTTCGTGGAATGGAGCCGCCCGCGGCCGGACATGCGCATCATGAACGCGGCGCTGTTTCTGGAAACCAGCGCCGAGGCGACCCGCGACAAGCAAGTGGGCAAGGCGATCCACCATGCGGACGAACTGGCTTGCACCGAGTTCCGCCAATGGCTGGAGCGTCCGCTCGACGAAGGCGGCCTGGGCATGTCCGCGACGATCAGCGAGCGGCGCTCGCTGGCGATGATGCTGCTGGTCGAGGGACTGGCCGTGCGGGCCGCGCGCGATCCCAAGCTGGATACGTCGCTGCTGCGCGAGGCGTTGGTGGACGTGGTGCCGCGGCTGCTGGGCGAATAATTCGTCTTCCTTACCCAAGCTGCCGGCCTCGCTGCGCCCGCGACCCGGTATGTCGTTAAATGTCTCTGCCCTCGTACGACGAGCTTCCATAAGATGGCGAGGCC
>JBCNOA010000273.1:0-5897 GCA_039594095.1 Dyella sp. | reverse complement strand
TGTCGTTGCGGGTGAGCCGCAGGTGGTACTCGCTGCCTTCGTGCGTGATCACCAGCTCGCGCTCGCCGGCCAGAAGCGTCTGGCTGGAAATGCGGCGGGCGGAAGGCGCCTGGGCGCCTTGGGGCTTCAGGCGAAGCAGGCCGGAGGAGCGCGGCAGCAGCTCGGTCGGATGAGGCAAGGCGGCGGGATGGGACATGAGAGAACTCCGCGTCAGTCAGAGGCGGAGTTGATGATAATCGTTCTCATTTACCTGTCAACGCCCGTGGGCTGAACGGACCGGGCAGGAAGATGCTGCCGCGCCCTATTCGCGGCAGCCCGGCCAATCACGCGACCGCCTGCTCGATACGCCGCTGCACATCCGGCGTCAGGCGCGGCAAGAGCTCCAGGGCCGCGAGATTGTGTTCCAACTGCTCCAGGCGGCTGGCTCCCAGCATCACGGTGGATACGTGCGGATTGAGCAGGCACCAGGCGATGGCGAGCTGCGCCTGGCTTGCCCCGAGTTCCGCCGCGATAGGCGCGAGGCGGCGCACCTTGGCGAGGCGTTCGCCGCCCTGCTCCAGCACGGCCTTGCGCAGCCACTCGTAGCCCGGCTGCGCCAGACGCGCGTCATTCGGCACGCCATCGTTGTACTTCCCGGTGAGCAGCCCCGACGCAAGCGGCGACCAGATCGTCGTGCCCATGCCGACATCGCGGTAGAGCGGCGCGTATTCCTTTTCCACCCGATCGCGATGCAGGAGGTTGTACTCCGGCTGCTCCATGCTCGGTGCGTACATGTGGTTCTCCCGCGCCACGCGATGGGCTTCGGCGATGCGCTCGGCTGGCCACTCGCTGGTGCCCCAGTAGAGCACCTTGCCTTGCCGCACCAGCGTGTCCATCGCGGCGACGGTCTCTTCCATCGGCGTATCGGGATCGGGGCGATGGCAGAAGTACAGGTCCAGATGCTCCACGCGCAGGCGCTGCAGGGCCTGATGGCAGGCCTCGATCACGTGCTTGCGCGAAAGGCCGCGCTGGGTGGGCAGCGGATGGGCGCGCGCGCCGAAGAACACCTTGCTCGACACACAGTAGCTGTCGCGCGGGAATCGCAGGTCGGCCAGCACGTCGCCCATGAGGGTTTCCGCCACGCCGTGGTTGTACACCTCGGCGTTGTCGAAGAAATTGACACCTCGGTCGTGGGCCAGCGCGAGCATGTCGCGGGCCAGCGAGCGCCCCACCTGCTGCCCGAACGTGACCCAGGCGCCGAAGGACAGCGCCGAAAGCTGCAGGCCGCTTTTGCCGAGACGACGGTATTGCATGGGGATCTCCTGTAGGGAACGCGGAATCGCCCGAGCATGCCAAGAGCGCCCCGCCGGCGTCCATGGCTGCGGCATGAAGAAGCTTTCATGCGTGCGTTCTCACGACGCGGCGTGTGGGCTTGGCCCCGCTCCCGTGCTCCACGCATTACGCGCAAGCCGTCCACCGCCGTTCGAACATGGACGGCCGCGAGTGCACGGCTCGACATCTTTCGGCGAAGCCGTCCGGAAGACAGCGTCACTTCCCGCGGGATGCGGGCCTGGGCGCCGCGACCGCGCCGACCGCCAGCCAGGCCGCCTCCATGAAGACGGCGGCGTGCTCGACCGGCGGCGCTTTCACGCGTCCGGCCAGCCAAGCGCGGCAATAGCTTTCCGACGGACCGATCAGCAGCGGCGCGTAGGTCTCGCGCGGCAGCTTGCGCACCTGTCCGGACTTCACACCCTGCTCGAGCAAGGCGAGCAGTGCGCCGAAGCGCCCGCGGTTGCGCTCGTCCAGCTTGTCCCTGTGCGGACCGTCGGCCACGCTGCCGCGCGCGCGGAACATGAAGCGGGCCAGCATGGGCTGCTCGCAGACCCATTCGAGATAGGCCGCCACCAGCGCCTCGATCGCCTCTCTCGCATCGCGCGCAGCTTCCAGCCGAGGCCGCATGCGCGCCGATTGATCGTCCAACCCCGCGAAGTACAGCGCAGCGACCAGGCCGTCCTTGTTGCCGAAGTGGTGATAGATGGAACCGACGCTGCTTTCCGCATGCGCGCGGATGGTTTCCACCGTCACGGCGTCCAGGCCATCGCGATCGAAGCAGACGAGCGCGCCGGCCAGGATCTGCCGCTTGTGCGCCTTGCGCGCGCCGGGCTCGACCCTCGCCAGTACCGCCTCGATGCCGGATGTGATGGACGTCATAGGGAACGCCTTTCTAGAACATTATTCTAATTTCAAGTTACGATTCGCCCGAAGCACGAAGGATAGGCAATCGCCCGCCATCGGTCGCGTCGATGGCGTGCCGCCCTTTCGCGCGCCTCCCGTCTCCCAGTGCCGTCTCCAGAGGTTTTTTCCATGAGCACGTCTCGCGCCCTAGCGATGTGGCAGAAGCTTTCCTCGCTCCCCGGCGGTTCCTGGCTGTTCTCGCGCCTGATCTGCCTGAAGGCGCCCTACTTCGGCAGCATCAGGCCTTGCTTCGAGGAACTCCGCCCCGGTCATTGCCGCATCCGTTTCGCCAAACGGCGGGCAGTACTCAATCACATAGGAACCGTGCACGCGATCGCCATGTGCAATCTGGCGGAACTGGCCGGCGGCACGATGACGGAGGTCACCATTCCGTCCACCCATCGCTGGATCCCGAAGGGCATGACCGTGGAGTACCTGAAGAAGGCGTCCACCGACGTGACCGGCATAGCCACGCCCCTGGTGGAGTCCGTAGGCGCCGAAGCCGCCGACTATCCGGTGATCGTCGAGGTGAGGGACAAGCAAGGCGAACTGGTCTTCCGCGCGACGATCGTCATGTGGGTAAGCCCCCGTCGATGACCACGGGCCGTGCGCGGTATCCAGGACACCGAAGAGCGAATCCGCAGGACGCTCGCCCGCGCTGTCGCTCGCACGGAGCGTTGCGGCTTTTTCGTATTCGACATCGGCAGCGATGGCCCGGGTCGAGCACGTGCCGCGGCGGCATCCGATCTATAGAGGCCGGCTAGGAGCGGGTCAACCGATCCACGCGAGTCCGCCCCACAACACCGCGGCCGCGAATACGCCGGCCACCGCGTCGTCCACCATGACGCCCATGCCGCCTTTCAACCGCCGGTCCAGCCATCCGATCGGCCAGGGCTTGGCCACGTCGAACAATCGGAACAACGCGAAGCCCGCGAGTACCGCCCACCATGGCGCGAACAGCGCCGGCACCAGGGCGATCCATTGGCCGACGAATTCGTCCCACACCAGGCTGCGGTGGTCGTCCACACCGAGCGCTCGCCCAGCCACGTCGCACGCCCACACGCCGAGTGCGAACGCAAGGACGACGATCAGCGCATAAAGCGGCAACGGCAGCTGACGCAGCAACAGCCACGGCAACAAAGCCGCCAGCGAACCAAAGGTGCCTTGCGCCTTAGGCGCCAAGCCGGAACCGAAACCGCAGGCGATCCATCCGGCCAGGGATGAAGTGAGGCGTTGGCGCTGTTCCGTCGAGAGGATCTTCTTGTCGCTCATGGCGCGAAATGATCCCAGCCCTGCCGTGCCGTTTCCAACCAGCCGCCGTCTTCGCCGCGTACCCGCACGCCCTCGCCTTCCACGATGCGGCCGATCCGCGTCGCGCCGCAGCCCAGGCGGGCCAGGTCGGCCTGCACGTCGGCCGCGCGCGATGCGGGCACGGTGAAACACAGCTCGTAATCGTCGCCGCCGCTCAGTGCGAAGTCCCGTGCCGAGCTTTCGTCGAAGAGCCCGAGCAAGGCCGGCGAACGCGGCAACAGCGCACTCTCGATTTCCGCCGCGACGCCGCTCGCTTTGCAGATATGCCCCAGATCGGCGAGCAGACCGTCGGAGACGTCCAGGCAGGCGCTCGCGCGATCCCGCAAGGCCAGTCCGGCGGCGATGCGCGGGGCCGGCCGATGCAGGCGTTCCACCAGATAGCTGGCCATGGCTCCGTCGCGCTCTCCCACGCCGCCGCGCTGAAGGAGATACAACCCCGCCGCCGCATCGCCTAACGTGCCGGTGACCATGACCACGTCCCCCGCCTTGGCCCCCGCACGGCGCAAGGCCTTTCCCGGCGGCACGAAACCGTGCACCGCCACGCTGATCACCAGCGGGCCGCTCGTCGTATCGCCGCCCACCAGGGCCAGGCGATGGGGTTGCGCGAGCTGCGCGAAGCCATCCGCGAAATCGTCGACGAAGCGGCGCCTGCCATCCGGCGAGCTATCGCGCGGCAGTGTCAAGGCAAGCAAGGCCCAGGCAGGCGTGGCGCCCATAGCGGCCAGATCGGAGAGATTGACCGCCAGCGACTTCCAGTCCAGGTCCGCCGCCGCGGTGTCAGGCAGGAAATGCACGCCTTCGACCATGGTGTCGATCGCCACCGCCAACTCCTGCCCTTCGGGCACAGCCAGCAGCGCGGCGTCATCGCCAATCCCGAGCCGCACGTCGTCGCGCCCCTGCGCCGTGCGTTCGCGAATGCGGTCGATCAGACGGAACTCCATGCTTTTCCCGTAGTGGCAGAAACGGGGCAAGCAGACCATTCGCCTCCGCCATGCGCAAGCGGTGCCCCTGCCGGTGGTCATGCAGGCGGGGCGGCGGGCCGTCGCTAGAATCGGCCGATCCCTGGAACGGAGGTTCGTCCATGCATCCTCGCCTGTCGTCGCTGTTCCGTCCGGTGCTGTGCGCCTGCGTCACCCTGGCCGCCACCGTGCCCGCGCACGCGGCCTCGCCGGAGGAGAAGGCCGTGCTGGCGCCGTTCCAGGCCGTGCTGGATGCCATCGCCAAGCGCGACCGCAACCTGATGCGCGACAACCTGCTGCCCGGCGGCATGGCCACGCTCAAGCGCGGCGATAAGATCGTGCAGCTGCATTTCGATGCGTTCGTCGACCATGTGCCGGTCACCGGCGCGCAGCAACTGCAGGAGCGCATCTACGACCCGCTGGTGAAGATCGACGACGACGTCGCCATGATCTGGACCGAATACCGGTTCTTCATCGACGGCAAAGTCGACCACTGCGGTACCGACATCGCGCATCTGGTGAAGCGCGAGGGTCGCTGGCTGGTGGCGGGCATCGCCGACAATCAGCGCAAGGAATGCGTGGCGAAGTAATTCCGGGGGCCGCAAGGCTTCGTGTGAGGCCGGCCCAAGTCCTCGCTCAGCGCGCGAAGACGACCGTCGGCCCGCCGTGGTAAGTCGTGCGCCGCCACTCGCGGAAGCCAGCCTTCTCCGCCACGCGGATCGAGGGCAGATTCTCGGGAGCGATGATGCATACCGCACGCTTGTCAGGCAGATGCCGCTGCGCCCACTCGGTCGCCGCGGCCACCGATTCGCTCGCATAGCCCTGGCCATGCGCGGCCGGCGACAGCACCCAACCGAACTCCAGCATGTCCCGCAGCGAGGGATCGATCTCGCGGCGGAAATCCGCGAAGCCCAGGTCGCCGATGTAGCGACCGGTCGCCTTCTCTTCCACGGCCCAATAGCCGTAGCCGAGCATGCTCCACAGGCCGATCGAGGCCAGCATGCGGCGCCACGTTTCTTCGGCGGTGAACGGACGGCCGCCGATGTAGCGCGTCACCTCGGGATCGGCCCACAGAGCGGTACAGGCCTCGTGATCGCCGGGCCGGTGCGCGCGCAACCGCAACCGCGCCGTTTCCAGCACCGGCACGGGACCTTCGAAGGCGCCTGCCGGCGCGGCATGCATCAGCTGCGCTTCTCGGCGGAACGCAGTTGCGCGGCCAGCTTGTCCAGCACGCCGTTGACGTAGCTGTGGCCGTGATCGGCGCCGAAGCGCTTGGTCACTTCGATCGCCTCGTTGATGATCACGCGGTACGGCACGTCCGGCCGGTACTTCAGCTCGTACGCGGCCATGCGCAGCGCGGCGCGCTCGATCGGGTCGATCTGCTCGATCTCGCGGTCGACGTAGGGCTTGAGG
>JBCNOA010000272.1:0-5914 GCA_039594095.1 Dyella sp. | reverse complement strand
CCTGCACCGCCTGGGCCTGCTGCAGCTGGGCCTGGAAGGTGCGCGGGTCCAGGTGCGCCAACAGTTGGCCCGCCTTCACATCCTGCCCTTCCTTGAACTCGACGCGGTCGAGCTGGCCGTCGACCCGCGTGCGCACCGTGACCGAGGCCACCGGCAGCACGCTGCCGACGCCGGTGGCGGCGACCGGCATGTTCTGCTTTTTCACCACCGCCGTGTGCACGGGCACGGGCGGTACCTTGGCCGCGGTGTCCGGCGCGGCGGCCTGCGCCTGCCCGCCGTGGCGCCAGCCGGGCCAGGCCACGAGCACCAGGATGGCGACGGCCACCGCCCCGAGCGCGAGGCCGCGGCGGGCAACAGGACGCGCCGTGCGGGCACCGGGCGCTTCCGTTCGGGCTGAGCCTGGCCTGTCCTGAGTTTGTCGAACGGGCGAAGCCTCGCGCGGCGCTTCGACAAGCTCAGCGTGAACGGTCCGTGGTGGTTGCTCCGATGAAGTGGTTGAAAGGTCTTGATCGCTGTTGGACATGAAATGGCTCCGAAGGCACCGACAGGCGATGCGTCACTTCGCGGGGCTGGCAGCGGCAACGGCATCGGGCGCCGTCGAGGTGGGCACGGGCCCGACCGATGCCCGCGCCATGGCGGGCAGTTGCGCCGCATCCCAGCCACCGCCCAGCGCCTTGACCAGCGCCACGCTCGCCGCATAGCGCCGGCCCTGCAGCTGCAGGGCCGTGCGTTCGGCCGTGAGCGCCAGCGCCTGCGCGGTGATGAATCTGTCGCTGTCGATCGCCGACGCGACGGCCACCGTGCATGGCGCCGCGAACGTCTCCATGCCGTTCACCGTGACGCTCAACCAGCCGGCCCCGGCCGGCGGCGTGAGCGTACATGCCGCGACCGTGGACGACACCGCCACCGTTGCCGGCGGCGATTACGACGCGGTGGACACGACGCTGACCATCGCCGCGGGCCAGACCCAGGCGACCTTCGCCGTCAACATCCACGGCCGTACCACCGGCACGGCGGACAAGGCTTTCCTGGTCAAGCTCGACCAGCCGACCGGCGGCGCGACGCTGGCCCGCGACAGCGCCATCGGCGCGATCCTGTACGACATCCCGGTCGCCGCCGAGATCTGGCAGATCCAGGGGCGCGAGCAGACCTCGCCGCTGCTGGGCAAGTCGGTCAAGACCACCGGCAATATCGTCACCGCCGTAGGCCCGGCCGGCTTCACCATGCAGACTCCGGACAGCCGCGCCGACGCCGATCCGCTCACCTCCAACGGCGTGTACGTATTCACGTCGTCCAAGCCCGGCGTCGCCATCGGCGACGTGGTGGATGTGGATGCGACGGTCGACAACTATTACCACCTGACCGAGCTGAAGAACGCCAAGGTCACCGTGACCGCGCACGGCGCGGCGCTGCCGAAAGCGGTGCTGTTCGGCGCCGGCACGCCGTCGTCGGATCCGAACAAGCTTTCCTGCGGCGCCACGAACTTTCAGTGCTTCGTGGGCATGCGCGTGGTGATCGAGAACGGCATGATCAACACGGGCAACAAGCGCTTCAGCACCGCGCCGTTCGCTGAAGTGAGCGTCACCGCCAACGGCAAGCGTTCGCTGCGCCAGCCGGGCGTGCGCTTCGGTGTGCCGGTCCCCGCCGGCGTCGAGCTGCCCAACTGGAGCGGCAACCCCGAGGTGTTCAAGATGAACACCGCCGACTTCGGCGCCGTACCGGCCAATACACCCTTCGTGGCGGGCACGACGTTCCGCGCCGAAGGAGTCATTTCGTACGACTTCGGCGCCTACACCTTCATCCCGACCAAGTTCGAGGTGAAGCGCGCCGCACCGATGCCGCGGGCGGTTTCGCCGACGCCGCCGCTGGCGGTGCGCATCGGCGCGTTCAACACCGAGCGCTTCTGCGACAGCGAGTTCAACACCACCTTCACCTGCAGCGGCGACAGCAAGGAGCCGACGCCGGACCAGGTGGCGCTGAAGACCCGGCGCCTTTCCGCCTATATCGGCAGTGTGCTCAAGCTGCCGGATGTGCTGTCGGTCGAAGAGGTGAAGAGCCTCGCCGTGCTGCAGGGCCTGGCCAAGCAGTTGGGCGACGACTACCCGGCGAAGTACGAGGCCTTCCTGCTTCCGGGGCACGACCCCAGCGGCATCAACGTGGGCTTCCTGGTGCGCACCGATCGCGTGCGTGTGCAGTCGGTGCGGCAGCTGGCCGCGGACGAGACCTGGAACGACAACGGCAACACCGCGTTCGTCCACGACCACCCGCCGCTGCTGCTGACGGCCGAAGTGCGCGGCATGCGTTTTCATGTGATCTCGGTGCACCCGAAGGCGCGCACCAATGTAGACAAGGACAATGCCAGCGCCGTACGCGACCGCCAGAAGCGCTTCACCCAGGCCGTTTCGCTGGCCCGCCAGGTGCAGGACTTGCAGACCCGCTATCCCTCGCAGCCTCTGCTGGTGGTGGGCGACTTCAATGCTTATCAGTTCAGCGACGGCTGGGTGGACGTGGTCGGCTTGGTCTCTGGCAAGTACAAGGACAGCGAGAACCTGCTCAAGCTCGGCCAGAACATCGTGCGTCCGTCGCTGTGGAATGCGGTGGAGTCGGTGCCGGAGAACGATCGCTACTCGTTCCTGTTCACCGAGAGCTTCGGCGAGATCCAGGGTTACACCAAGGCCGGCAGCGGCAACTCCGGCCGCGACGTGCCGACCGTGCAGGTGCTGGATCATGCGCTGCTGAACCGCGCCGCCGCCTTCCGCTTCCTGCGCATGCAGTACGGCCGCGCGGACATCGATGCTCCGGTGCAGACCGAAGCCGATGCCGCCAACGCGACGGATTGGACCAAGGCCATCGGCGCCTCGGACCATGACGGCTTCGTGGTGGACCTGTTCGCCCCGGCGTTCTTCGATCCGCATAGCCACCACGACCATGGCCGCGGCCACGATCACGATGGCGATGACGACCACGGTCACGGCAAGGGCCACTGAGCCGCGCCGGTAGTGACAAAAAAGGCCGCGCCCAGCGATGGGCGCGGCCTTTTTCTTTTGCCTGTCCGGATCGGCTCAGCGGAATCGATCGGTCGCCTCGATCAGTTCGTGCGCGATGCCGGGTTCCAGCGCCGCATGACCGGCATCCGGCACGACGCGCAGGTCAGCCTCGGGCCAGGCGCGATGCAAATCCCAAGCGCTACGCATCGGGCACACCACGTCGTAGCGGCCCTGCACGATCACTGCGGGAATCTTGCGGATGCGATCGACGTTGCGCAGCAACTGATCGTCGTGCTCGAAGAAGCCACCGTGCACGAAGTAGTGACACTCGATGCGCGCGAAGGCGAGCGCGAACTCGTCCTCTCCGCTAGAAGCGATGTGGTTGGGATCCTGGTACAGATGGCTGGTGGCAGCCTCCCACACCGACCACGCACGGGCCGCTTCCACGCGCACCTTCGGATCGGCGCTGGTGAGGCGGCGGTAATAGGCGCTCATCATGTCGCCGCGCTCGGCTTCGGGAATCGCGGCCAGGTAGCTTTCCCAGGCATCGGGAAACAGTGCGTCGCAGCCCTTCTGGTAGAACCATTCCAGTTCCCATCGACGAAGCATGAAGATGCCGCGCAGCACCAATTCGGCGACCTTGTCCGGGTGCGTCTGCGCATAGGCCAGCGCCAACGTCGAACCCCAGGAGCCGCCGAACACCTGCCAGCGCGCGATACCCAGATGCTCGCGGATGCGCTCGATATCGGCCACCAGGTGCCAGGTGGTGTTGTCGGTCAGCTCCGCGTGCGGCGTCGACTTGCCGCAACCGCGCTGGTCGAACAGCACGATGCGGTAAGCCTTGGGATCGAAGAAGCGACGGTAGTTCGGATTGACGCCGCCGCCGGGACCGCCATGCAGGAACACTACCGGCTTGCCGTTCGGATTGCCGCACTGCTCGTAGTAGAGCGTGTGCAGGTCCGACACCTTGAGCATGCCGGTGTCGTACGGCTCGATCTCGGGGTACAGGGTGCGGCGTTCCTGGGCCATGTGGGGTTCTCCGGCGGTTCAAAGCGCGAAGGCTAGCACGCGGCCGGCCGACGGCATTTGCGGGCCCTAGAACAGCTTGCCGGGATTGAGTATTCCTCGGGGATCGAACACCTGCTTCACGCCCCGCATGAGCGCGATCTCCGCGGCGCTGCGGGTGCCTTCCAGATACGGCTTCTTCACCAGGCCGATGCCGTGCTCCGCCGAGATGCTGCCGCCATGCCGCTGCAGAGCGCTCGACAGCAGCTTCGTCACTTGCTCGCACTGCGCGATGAAATCCGCATCCGCCAGTCCGTCCGGCTTGAGCACGTTGATGTGCAGGTTGCCATCGCCGATGTGGCCAAACCACACCACCTCGAAGTGAGGGTACTCGCGACTCAGCAGCGCCTGGATTTCTTCGAGAAATGGCGGCAGCGCGCCGATACGCAGCGAAATGTCGTTCTTGTAGGGCTTACGGGGCGCCAAGCTCTCGGTGATGCCTTCGCGCAACCGCCACAGTGCGGCGGCCTGGGCCTCGCTCTGGGCGATGACGCCGTCCGCGATCCAGCCGTCATTGACACCTTGTTCGAACGCCGCCAGGGCGGCGTCCTGGGCCGCCTCGTCCGGCGCGTCGAATTCGGTGACCACATAGAACGGATAGTCCCCGTCGATCGCCCGCTGTGCGCCGTGCGCCAAGACATGGCGCAACGCCACGTCGGTGAAGAATTCGAACGCCTGCAGCTTCAGGCGTGCGCGGAACAGGGCGAATACCTGCATCAACGCGGCCATGTCAGGCAGGGCCAACAGCATCACCTGCGACGGGGGCGGCGGGTCGGTGAGGCGTAGCGTCGCTTCCACCACGATGCCGAGGGTTCCCTCCGAGCCGATCGTCAGATGCCGCAGGTCGTAGCCGCTGGAATTCTTGATCAGGCCGCGGTTGAGCTCGAGCAGTTCGCCGTTGCCCGCCACCACCTTGAGCCCGGCGATCCATTCGCGCGTATTGCCGTAGCGGATCACCCGGATGCCGCCGGCATTGGTGGCGATGTTGCCGCCGATGGAGCAGGAGCCGCGTGCGGCGAAATCCACCGGATAGATCAGGCCATGCTCGCGTGCGGCCGCATGCACCGCCTCCAGCGGGGCGCGGCGCGAATCGCGCAGCACGCCGGCGGCGTTGATCACCGCATCGATTCCCGGGAGATGCGGCGCCCAGTCGGTGGCTGAGGTGGCGCGGACGAAGTCCAGCGAGGGCTTGCTGCGGCGGCTGCGTGCCGCCACCGTGTGGCCGGCCTGCTGGAGGGCCGTGGCGATCTCCTGACCGATGAAACCGCTGGCACCGCACAGGAGGATGCGCATCACACACCTCCTTCGCGGTGCGTCCGGTCGGGCAGGGCGCAAGCGCCATCGCGGCAGCCGGCACTGCGCACCGCGGCACGTCGCGCTGCACGGTCGAGGAAGGGCTCGATCAGCCAGCTGGGCAGCCGATGCCGGTGGCGCACAAGCACCGGATAGGCTCGCGCGGCGGCGTGCGAGAGGCCCGGCAGGCCCAGCAACGTGCTGACCATCGGCAGGCCGGCCGCCGCATAGGCCACGCGGAAGGTCGCGACCCCGGTGTACACGCGGCCTGCCGCGTCGACGGCGTGGATCGCTTCCATCAAGGCCGCGCGGGGCGCCGGGCCGCCCGTGAAGCCTTCAGCAGAGCAGTCCACGAAGGCCAGGCGACCCGACGTGTCGCGGTTCTCCAGGTTGCGGATCTCGCTGCTGCACAGGCGGCAGCTGCCGTCGTAGTAGAGGGTGACGGGGTAGACGGGAGCGCGATGGGTGTTCATGGTTGATGCTTTCGAAATTTCAGTCAAAACAGAAATAATCAGGCGCCTGCTCCAGCACCTTGTTCACTTCGCCGCGCACTTTCAGCAGTTCGGCCC
>JBCNOA010000271.1:0-5947 GCA_039594095.1 Dyella sp. | reverse complement strand
GCGGTCATGCTGCAAGGAGCTGAGGGTGGGGTTCGGCGGCATGATGTGCCGTGTTTCATGACGGATTCGAGTCAGCAGCAAGACGGTTTCCGCGACCGCGACGAGCGCCACGCCGAGCGTTGCGCCGGCACCGCTCAGCCAGCCGGCGATGCCGCCCACCAGCAGGCCGGCCGCGAGGGCGGCCGGCAGTTTCCAGGAGCGGTCGAAAGGCTCAGGCATGGGAATCGGGTCGTGGTCGCCGAAAGGCGAGCAAGCATATCGGCAAATGCCGCCGACCCGACAAGCAAGCTACCGTCGGAAGGCTCAGACGCTCGCCGAGAAGCGGTAGCCGGCGCCGCGCACGGTCTGCACCATGTCGTCCAGCTTCCACGGCTCCAGCGTCTTGCGCAGGCGACGGATGTGCACGTCCACCGTGCGCTCCTCCACATACACGCTGCCGCCCCACACGTGGTCCAGCAGCTGCGCGCGCGAGTAGACGCGTTCGGGGTGGGTCATGAAGAAATAGAGCAGGCGGTACTCGGTTGGCCCGATCGGCACCGAGTCGTCCCCCGCGAATACGCGATGGGCCGGGCCATCGATGCGCAGGCCGCCGAGCTCGACCATGCCCGAGCCGTCGTCACCCTGGCTGCGCCGCAACACAGCCTTGATGCGGGCGATCAGCTCGCGGGTGGAGAAGGGCTTGACCACGTAGTCGTCCACGCCGGCTTCGAGGCCGTTGACCCGGTCCATCTCCTCGCCGCGCGCGGTGAGCATGATGATCGGGACCTCACGGCTCAGCTCCTCCTTGCGGAGGCGTCTGGCCAGCTCCAGGCCGCTGGTGCCCGGAAGCATCCAGTCCAGGAGAATCAGGTCAGGCACTTGTTCGGCAATGGCGATCTGGGCGGCCCGGGCGTCGGCGGCATGGACTGCGTCCATCCCGGCCTTGCGTAGGGCAAAGGCGACCATGTCGCGGATCGAGGCTTCGTCTTCGACGATAAGAATGCGCTTGTGCACGCGTATGGGTCCGCTTGGGGGCCTGTGACGCAAATATTGCAACGATCCAATGTTACGCCCGGATGACATTTCACGAAGGCGCAACGAAATCGTCCATCGGCCGATGTGACAGACGCGTGCAGGGAGAGGGGAAAGTCAGCGGTCGGAAGCGCTGAAACAGAGGCGTGCGCCGCAGGATCCGTCCTGCCGCCGCCATTGCTGGGCGCGGCCGTCGGGATTGTCTTCGGTCTGCACCTTGCGCTTGCGCAGCTCCATCACCAGTGGGGTGAGGTCGGCGATGCGCGCCTGGATGCGCGCGCGGGCGTAGTAGTCCAGTTCCGGGCGCTTGAGCAGGCGCTTGAGCTGTTCCATGGCGTCGAACGGCCGACCCGAGAGATAGCTGGCGTCGGCATAGGCCTCGCCGGCGCGTACCGCATCGCCGGCCCTTTCGGTGGCGCGCGCGTAACTGCGGTAGAGCTCCGGTTCTTCCGCGTTGTCCAGCATGGGACGCAGCATGTCCGCGGCCTGGGTGGCATCGGCGGTACTCCCGCTGTCCGTCAGCGCCTTGGCGTAACCCAGGGCGATCGCACGGTTGCGGGGAGATTGGCGGTTCAGGTCGGCATAGATGCCCAGCGCCTCGCCTCGCTGCCCCGACTGCAGTTTGGCGTCGGCCATGGCCAGTCGCACGATCTGGCTGGCGGGGTAGTTCTTGAGAAGCGGCTGGAGTTCTTCCGCCGCCTTGGCGCCGCGCCCGCTGCGGGTGAGGGCTAGCGCATAGCCGTAGCGGTTGGCGGGCGTGTCGAACTCCGGATGGGAGGCCATGTTGGAGGCGTAGTAGGTGCTGAGCTGCAAGGCATCGCCGGCCAGGACGCGGACGCGCTCGCGCATCAGCGGATAAGTCTCCAGCCCGTCCTTTTTCCCCAGTGCTGTCGCCAGCTGCGTAGGGTCTTTCACGTAGGGAATCGGCGCCGTGCTTTTTTCCCACTGGCTCTTGACCAGGGTGGGAGCGGTGGGGCGCTGCTTCTGCTGGGCGATCAGGGTGCCTGCCCGGGACTTCGCGTCGCTGATGCGCGAAAGCGTCACCGGGTGGGTCTGCAGGAGCTCGGGTACGTCGCGGTCGCCGCCCGAGCCCGCGCGCAGGGTGTCCTGCATGCGTTCGAAGAAGCTGGCCATGGCATTGGGGTCGTAGCCGGCGTTGGTCAGTGTCTGGATGCCCGCACGATCGGCTTCGACTTCGTCCTTGCGGGTGAAGTTGATCTGGCGCTGAAGCATCAGCCCCTGGCCGCCCATCAGCACCGCGCCCGCCGCGTCGCCCGCATGGGCGCCCGCACCGGCGGCGATGGCGCCGAGCAGCACCAGGGCCATCAGCGGGGCGTCTTTTTTCGAGGATTCGAAGGCGCGCTGGAGGTGGTTCTGCGTGATGTGGCCGATTTCGTGGGCGATCACCCCGGCCAGCTCGCTTTCGCTGTTGGTGATGTTGATGAGCCCGGAATTGACCGCGATATAGCCGCCGGGCGCGGCGAACGCATTGATCACGTCTTCCTTGACGATGAAGAATGAGAAATGGTCCTTGGGCTTGTCGCTCGCGGCGACCAGGCGATAGCCGAGGTCGTTGATGTAGTCGTCCAGCATGGCGTCGTCCACCACCATGTCCAGCGCCCGCATCTGGCGCAGCATGGCGGCGCCGTAGTCCTGTGCCTCCTGGGGGGAGACCAGCGCGTTGGCCGAACTGCCCAGGTCGGGCAGGCGGACGCTGGTGTCCTGGGCGCCGGCGCCGAAAGTCATCAGGGCGCAGGCCAGGGCGGCGGCGAGCCTAGTCGTGACGGGGCGGAAGAGGTTGCGTGGTGCCATGCGCATAGGTGGGTGACAATATCACTTGTGACCGCGTCTCATGAGCCCGGTTCACTGTCCGTAGGCGGCTTGTTTTCAGGGGGCGCGACCCCCAACTTGGCCGCCATCGCCGTTTTCCCTCCGGAGTCCGTCGTGCCCAAGATCGAGGTCTATTCGACCAACTATTGCCCCTACTGCGTGTCCGCCAAGAACCTGCTGAAGTCCAAGGGACTGGAATGGACGGAGGTGATGGTCGACGCCGACCCGTCGCGCCGCGAGGAGATGCTCCAGCGCAGCGGAGGCCGCCGCACCGTGCCGCAGATCTTCATCAACGACCAGCACGTGGGCGGTTTTGACGATCTGGTGGCCGCCGACCGCAGCGGCAAGCTGGCTCAGCTCCTGGGAGGCGCCGCATGAGCGCCGCCGACGACAAGGGCAAGGACCGCGTCGCGGAGTTCACGGCGTTTCGCCAGCGCATGAACGAACGCATCCTCTCCGAGGACAACCAGGTGGTGCGGCGCTTCTTCGCCCTGGATACCCAGACCTACAAGCCGGGCGCGCTGGACGTGAAGACCAAGGAGCTATTGGGCCTGGTCGCGTCCATGGTGCTGCGTTGCGACGATTGCATCAGCTATCACGTTGCCCAGTGCAAGGAGGCCGGCGTCACCCGCGAGGAGTTCTTCGAGACCTTCAGCGTAGGCCTGGTGGTCGGCGGCTCGATCGTGATCCCCCACCTGCGCCGTGCGGTCGATTTCCTGGATCAGCTCGAAGGCGGTGCGCCCGCGGCCGGCGAGACCTGTTCGAGCCACGCCTGAGGCATGACGAGCCCGGCGACGCGCCGGGCTCTTGCGTGCGAGTTTCCGAAATGCTCCGTGCGAGGATTTGCAACGCGCCACGGGGCATCCGCACTGGCCGCTCCCGGCGCCATCGGGGATAATTGGAAGGATTTTTCGGCCGGCTCTCCCACGCCGCGCCGCTCGATATCTTTCCTCCAAGGAGTTCCCCATGAGCAAGACCATCGCCGTTATTCCGGGTGACGGCATCGGCCCGGAAATCATGAAAGCGACGCTGCGCGTGCTCGACGCACTGGACTGCGGCCTGTCCTACGACTTCGTCGACGCCGGCATGGTGGCGCTCGAAAAGCACGGCGACCTGCTTCCGCCGGCCACGCTCGATGCCATCGCCAAGCACGCGGTGGCGCTGAAGGGGCCGCTCACCACCCCGATCGGCGGTGGCTTCACTTCCATCAACGTGACGCTGCGCCGCCACTTCGACCTGTACGCGAATGTGCGTCCGGCGATCAGCTTCCCCGGCACCAAGGCGCGCTTCGAGAACATCGACATCATCACGGTGCGCGAGAACACCGAAGGTGCCTATCTGTCCGAGGGGCAGACGCTCTCCGAGGACGGCGAGGTCGCCACCTCGATGGTGCGCAATACCCGCAAGGGCAGCACGCGCATCGTCAAGTACGCCTTCGAAATGGCCCGCAAGAAGGGCCGCAAGAAGGTGACCGCCGTGCACAAGGCGAACATCATGAAGACCAGCTCGGGTCTTTTCCTCAACGTCGCCCGTGAGGTGGCCAAGGAATATCCGGACATCGAGTTCAACGAAATGATCGTCGACAACACCTGTATGCAGCTGGTGATGAAGCCCGAGCAGTTCGACGTGATCGTCACCACCAACCTGTTCGGCGACATCCTGTCGGACCTGTGCGCCGGCCTGGTGGGCGGCCTGGGCCTGGCCCCGGGCGACAATATCGGTGAAGGCGCGGCGATCTTCGAGGCGGTGCACGGCTCGGCGCCGGACATTGCCGGCAAGGGCATCGCCAACCCGTGTGCGCTCCTGCTCGCCGCGGCGGACATGCTCGATCACCTGGGCATGGCCGACAAGGGCAACAAGATCCGCACCGCGATCCGCGACACCCTCACCAACGACCGCGACGCGGTCACGCCGGACCTCGGCGGCAAGGGCAATACCGACAGCTTCGGCGACGCCATCGTCAAGCGCGTCAAGGCGACCTGATTTCGCCACCGCTTCACGAAAAAGCCGCGGCTTGCGCCGCGGCTTTTTTTTGCGCCAATTCGATCCGCGCCGGCATGCCCTAATGACGCATTCAGTGATGCCCCGGCTTGTAACCGCCGGGCGCTACGCGATAGGGAATGGCGATGCGATTCCAGGCGTTCATCAGCACAACGGTCATGTTCAGATCGATCAACCCTTTTTCGCCGAATGAGGCCAACGCCGCGGCGTAGACGTCGTCCGGCACGCCTTGTTCGCCCAGTCGCGTCACGGCTTCGGCCCAACCCAGCGCCGCGCGTTCGCGCTCGCTGTAGAAAGGCGTCTCTTGCCATGCATGCAGCAGGAATAGCCGTTGCTCGGTTTCGCCGGCGGCGCGGGCATCCTTGCTGTGCATGTCGAGGCAGAACGCGCAGCCGTTGAGCTGCGAGACACGCATGAAGATCAGTTCGATCAGCGGCTGCTCCAGCCCGCTCTGGCGAACGTAATCCTGCAGTTCGCGCAGCGGCGCGATAGCTTGGGGATAGGCACGGTAATTGAGTCGCATGGTCTTCGCTCGAAAGAGAAAAAGGCGCCGCCGCGAGAGCGGCGCGGGATTGGCGGGAATCAGCCGAACATGCCGGGCTTATAGCCGCCGGCTACGGTGTGCGCCGCGAGATTCAAGCGGTTCCAGGTATTGATGGTCGTCACCAGCAGGGTGAGATCGACCAGCTCCTTTTCATTGAAGTGCTTGCTGGTCGCTTCGTACAACGCGTCGGGTACCGGGTCGTTCGGCGCGAGCCGGGTGAGCGCTTCGGCCCAGGCGAACGCGGCGCGTTCGCGCTCGCTGTAGAACGGCGCCTCGCGCCAGCCCGGCAACACGTAGAGCCGCTGTTCGGTTTCGCCGGCGGCACGCGCATCCTTGCTGTGCATGTCCAGGCAATAGGCGCAGCCGTTGATCTGCGAGACGCGCATCAGCACGAGGTTGATCAGCGCCGGTTCCAGCGAGCCGGACTCGATGTTCTTGGTGAGCGCGAGCAGCGGCTGTACAGCGGCGAAGTGCTTCTGAAGATTGAAACGAGACATGGTGGGCTCCTTGAAAGAGAAGCGGCCGGGGTGGCCGTTCAATGCAAGGACGTGGAGCCCGCCG
>JBCNOA010000270.1:0-5952 GCA_039594095.1 Dyella sp. | reverse complement strand
AACAGCGCCGGGTCCTGCGTGCCCCAGCCTGGAACGACTACGAGGGCGTGGATGTTCGCGGCAAGACCGTGGTACTGCTCGCCAACGATCCAGGCTGGGGCACGCAGGACCCGGCGCTGTTCCGTGGCAGTACGCCGACGCTGTTCGGTTCATGGCGCTACAAGATGGAACAGGCCGCGCGTCACGGCGCGGCGGCCGTCTTCGTCGTGCACGACGAAGCGTCTTCCGGTTACACGTGGAATACGCTGCGGCAGCGCTGGAGCGGCCCCTGGTACAACCTGCCCGGCGATACCGGCACCGCGCCCGCCATCGCCGGCTGGCTGAGCGACTCCGCCGCGCGTCGCCTGTTCGCCAGCGCCGGCGAGGACTTCCAGGCGTTGCGCGCCGCGGCGCTGCGCCGCGGCTTCCACGCGGCCGCGCTCGCTGCCAGCGCCAGCCTCGCGTTCGACAGCAGCGTGAGCCGCGGCGCGTCGTTCAATGTCCTTGCACGCCTGCCCGGCACCCAACGCGCCGACGAAGCGATCGTCTACGCCACGCATTGGAATCATCCCGACCCGCTCGACAGCCAGTCGCTGCACGGTGTGGCCGAAAGCGCAGCGGGACTGTCCGGTCTGCTGGAGATCGCGGAAGCCTTTGCGCATCGCGCGCCGAAACCGCATCGCTCGGTGCTGTTCGTGGCGCTCTCGATGGAGGAGTCCGGCCAGCTGGGATCGCGCTGGTATGTCGAGCATCCCCCTGTTCCTCTCGAGCGCACCGTGGCGGAAATCCAACTCGACGCCCTGCCCTGGATGGGCCCCAGCCGGGACCTGGATGTGCTCGGCTACGGCGAGTCCCAACTGGACGACTACCTTGCCGACGCTTTGCGCAGCCAGCACCGCAGCGTGACGCCAGGCGACGATCAGGCCAGCACCCTGTTCCGTTCCGACGCGCTGAGCTTCGCGGCGCACGGCGTACCGGTGCTGTATGCGCGCTCCGGTCTTGATCTGCGCGACGGTGGCGATGCCGCCGGACACAAGCGCTACGAGGATTACCTCGCGGCCAGCGGCATCACGCCGCCGTCCGAGGGGTTCCCTGCCTGGGATCTTCGCGGGCTGGTGGAGGATCTGCGCGCGCTCTTCATGGTCGGCGGCCGGCTTTCGATGGAAACCAGCTATCCGCAGTGGAAGACGACGGCGAGCTTTCATCGCCCCGTGATCGCCGTCGCGCGCTAGCGCATTGGAGCGGTTTTCGCGGTTCGCCGTTACGCGCAGCGAAGGTGCGGCGTGGCAAGCTGCTCAGGCCGATGTTCCCCGCCGCGTCCATGACCGAATCGCCATCCTGCGTCCTCCTTGCCGGAGCCACCGGGCTCACCGGCGGATACGTGCTGCGCGCGCTACTGGCCGATCCGTCGGTGATGCGTGTGGTCGCGCCGACGCGACGGCGGCTCCCTGCAGCTTCGCGCCTGGACAATCCCGTAGGCATGCTGCATCGCCTGCTCCCGCAGCTTCAGCCTCCGATCGATGTCGCTATCTGTTGCCTGGGCACCACCATCGCCCAGGCCGGCTCGCGCGAAGCCTTCCGCATGACGGACTACGACCTGCCCCTGGCGGTCGCGCGACGTGCCCGCCGGCTGGGTGCGGAGCATTTCCTGGTCATGAGCTCGCTGTGCGCCGATCCGGGCTCGCGCACCTTCTACACGCGCGTCAAAGGCGAGATGGAGCAAGCGCTCATGGCACAGGGATGGCCGCGACTGACCATCGTGCGGCCGTCGCTACTACTCGGACCTCGCGAAGAGTTCCGGCTGGGCGAGGCGCTCGCCGCGCCCGTATCGCGCCTGTTGCCGGGCCGCTGGCGCGGCATCCACGCGCAGACCGTCGCCCGCGCGCTGTGGCGGCTGGCCCGTACGCCTGGGAAGGGCCTGCGCATCGTCGAATCGGACGAACTGCGCCGCCTCGGCCGTCAGGAGAGCGGGGCCGACACGGCGCCCGTCGAACGTTGACCGCGCTCCCCTAAGAAAAAAGGCCGCCCTGGGGCGGCCTTGGACTGCGGAAAGCGTCGGAACGATCAGCCGTTCTGCGCCATGCCCTCGGGGCGCTTGGCGCCGGCGAAACGCTTGGCCCAGTAGGACTCCTCCAGGCTGTCCACGCGTACCGTCTTGCCGCGCGAAGGCGAATGGATGAACTGGCCGTTGGCGATGTAGATGCCCACGTGCGAGATGCGCCCGCCGCCACGGCGGCCGGCGGTGCGGAAGAACACGAGATCGCCCGGCTGCATTTCCGCGCGATTGACCTTCAGGCCGGCGACGAACTGGCTGGCGGAGTTCGACGGCAGCTCCAGGCCCACCGCATGGGCGAACACGTAGCGCACGAAGCCGCTGCAATCGAAACCCGTGGACGGGTCGTGGCCGCCGCGCACATAACGGATGTCGCGCAGCTTCATGGCCAAGTCGATCAGGGACTTGCGGAAATCGTCGACGTTGCCGCCCTGCGCGTCGGCCACCGGGTCGGCGGCGGGCGCGGAAGGCAATGCGGACTGGGAAAGCATCTGTGCCGGGGCGAAGACCGAGAACTGGGTCATCAGCGGCGGGGTGATCGTAGCGACGGCCGGAGCAGCTTGGGACTGTCCGCTGGTGCTGGCGAAAACGGGGCCGGAGGCGAAGGCAACGGCGGCCAGCGCGGAAAGGACGGTCAATCGCTTGATTGGCATGCGGGAAAAATCCCTTTGCTGTTCACAGGATTGGCCGCCGGATGTGTCGGCGACCGTGACGAAGCCGTGAACTTAGCAAAGCGATATAGACCGTATGTTCGATTGGGGTTAACTGAACCCTGCGGTTTCAAAAAGCTGAAAGCCTCAGAAACGTGCGACATCCCTCTGAACCTACAGAAAAACCAGCGCAAAGCCAGGACCGGGCTAGGAATTTTTCCTAATTAACCTGTGTCGCGGAAGTGTGACGGAGGTCCGTAACAGGTCTTGCAGCCGCTCCGCGCGCCCCGTCAGGCGCGCCGCCCGAAGATCGCCGTGCCGATCCGGACCTCGGTGGCGCCTTCGGCCACCGCCAGCGGAAAGTCGCCACTCATGCCCATGGAAAGCCGCGGCAGATCATGGCCTTGCGCGACGGCCAGATCGCGCAGTTCGCGCAACCGGCGGAAGCACGCGCGTACCTGGGCCGGGTCTTCCGAGTTCACGGCCATCGTCATCAGGCCACGTACGCGGAGGGTATCCATCCCCTTCAGGGTGGCCAGAAAAGCCATGAGCTCTTCGGGCGGCAGGCCGTGCTTGGTCTCTTCCGGCGAGGTCTTCACCTGCACCAGCACGTCGATGGCACGCCCCTCGGCCCGGAGGCGCCGATCCAGTGCCTGGGCCAGGTCCAGGCGATCGAGCGATTGCACCTCGCTGGCCAGCTTCGCCACATCCTTGGCCTTGTTGGTCTGCAAATGGCCGATCACCACCCATTCGATGCCGCAATCGGCCAGCGGACCCGCCTTGTCGCGGATCTCCTGCACCTTGTTCTCACCGAACCGACGCAGGCCGAGGGCGGCCGCGGCACGGATGGCGTCGACGCCGAACGTCTTGCTCACCGGCAGGATGTTCACCTCGGACGGATCGCGCCCGGCCTCGCGGCAGGCGGCATCCACGCGCTCGCGCACGGCAGTCCAGTTGGCGCGGAGATAACCGAACTCGTTACTGGTATCGCTCATGGGATGAAGGAGAGCGCTGCGCGGGCGGCGCCGTCCGCTCAGGCCTTGCCCGCCTGCTGAAAATGGCGGGCCACCACCTCGGCCACCACCATGCTCACCTTCTTGCCGGTGGGAATGTGCAGGAACTCGTTGGGCCCGTGAGCGTTGGAATGCGGGCCGAGCACGCCGGTGATCAGGAACTGGGCCTGGGGGAACTTCTCACCCAGCATGCCCATGAAGGGAATGCTGCCGCCCTCGCCCATGTACGTGGCCGGCGCGCCGAAATAGTGCTGCGAGGCCTCCGTCACCGCCTGCTCCAGCCACGGCGACAGCTGCGGCGCGTGCCAGCCGCCGCCGTCCTTCTCCAGCTTGAAGCTGACCTTGGCGCCGTACGGCGGATCCTTCTCCAGCAGCTGCTTGACGAACTGGCCGGCCTGCGTGCCGTTGAGCGTGGGCGGCAAACGCAGGCTGAGCTTCACCGAGGTCTTCGGGCGAAGCACATTGCCCGCGCTCTCCAGCGGCGGCAGGCCGTCGGCGCCGGTCACGGCCAGCTGCGGGCGCCACGTGCGGTTGAGCACCAGCTCGGCGAGGTCTTCGGTGACCGGCTTCATGCCCGCCACGAAGGGGAACTTGTCGTAGATCGCCGTACCCAGCACGTTCGCCGCCTGCTTGGCCTGCTCCACGCGCTGCGCGGGGATGTCGACGTAGAGTTCCTTCGGCTTGATCGTGCCGGTCTGCGGATCCTCCAAGCGCGACAGCAGCTCGCGCAGGATGCGGAAGCTCGACGGCACCACGCCGGAAGCGTCGCCCGAATGCACGCCCTCCTCCAGCACCTGCACGGTCAGCTCGCCGCCGGTCATGCCGCGCAGCGAGGTGGTCAGCCACAGCTGGTCGTAATTGCCGCAGCCCGAATCCAGGCACACCACCAGCGACGGATTGCCGATGCGTGCCGCGAGATGGTCCACGTAGTACGGCAGGTCGTAGCTGCCCGATTCCTCGCAGGCTTCGATCAGCACCACGCAGCGTGCGTGCGGAATGCCCTGCTCGCGCAGCGCCAGCAGCGCCGCCAGCGAGCCGAAGATGGCGTAACCGTCGTCCGCGCCGCCGCGGCCGTAGAGCTTGTCGCCCTTGATCACCGGCGTCCACGGTCCCAGGCCCTCGGCCCAGCCGGTCATTTCCGGCTGCTTATCGAGGTGGCCGTACAGCACCACCGTGTCGTCGCTCTGGCCCGGCACCTCGATATAGATCAGCGGGGTGCGGCCTTCCAGGCGTACCACCTCGAGCGTGGCGCCCGGCAGCGCGGCCAGCTTGGAGCGCGCCCAGGTTTCCATCAGCTTCACCGCGGCGTCCATGTAGCCGTGCTCCACCCACTTGGGGTCGAACATCGGCGACTTGTTGGGAATGCGGATGTACTCCACGAGCTGGGGCACGATCTCGTCATCCCACAGACCGCTGATGAAGCCGGACAGACGGGCGGTATCCATGAGGGACTCCTGGGGAAAAAGGAAAGCGCCCATTGTATCAGCGCCCCCCGGAAACCCGCCGACAGGCGCGTAGGCGGCGACGCACGCGAACCCACGCCGCCGGCCCACGGCATGCCGGCCTTTCCACCGGCAGCGCAGGCACCGGCGCGGCGGGCATCGTGTTGGGGCGGCGCGGAGGCGCCGCGCTTACATCCACACGAGGAGATCCACACATGTTCCGCAAGCTCGCGATCGCCGCCCTGGGCCTGGCACTGGTCCTGCCGCTGTATGCCGCCACGCCCGTCAACGTCAACACCGCCGACGCCGCCGCCATCGCCAAGGCCTTAGACGGTATCGGCCCCGCCAAGGCGGCCGCCATCGTCGCCTGGCGCGAAGAACACGGTCCGTTCAAGAGCGTGGACGACGTGGGCCAAGTCAAGGGCGTGGGCGCCGAAACGCTGGAGCGCAATCGCTCCGCCATCCTGCTTTCCGGCGAAGGCGGCAAGGCGGATGCGCCGCCCAAGGCCAAACCGAAGAAGAGCGAGGAATAAGGCCGCCTGCCGGCCTTCGGCACGCGTCCGCCGGTCGGAGCGACCGCCGCGACCGGCCCCCTTGGATGCGGTTCCAGTCGTCGCACCGCCTGGCGGCAACGCCTCGCCCTGCCGCGGGCTCATGGAAGAGCCCGCTCCGATCAGTCAGTTACGGCCCGTCCGCCCCTGGCGGGCCGCTTCGGTTGCGCCTACACACCGCCTTCACGTGCGCCCGCCCGGGCGGCGCCTCTCGGCCCCCATGCAGCGCAGCCACTCGCTTTCCACGCCATGATCCTGCCGCGT
>JBCNOA010000027.1:0-28502 GCA_039594095.1 Dyella sp. | reverse complement strand
CCGGTGCCGTACATGGCGTGCGCGGCGTTGAACGGATCGATCACCACTTCGCCCCAGTTGCCGAACCCCGCCTGTTTCTGGCCGGGTTCGACGATCCAGGGCGAAACGCTGGCATCGCGAACGGCGTACGTGCCCGACGTCGGGAATTCGCCGTTCCAGGTGGCGCCGCCCACGTCGATCCAGCTGTTGCCGCCGTCGGTGCTGCGATACATGGTGTCCATCGGCCACCAGTGATCCATGGTCATCACCACCAGCGTTCCGGGGTGGGAAGGATCGACGGACAAGCCGCTGAAGCCGGAAGCGTAGTTGAAACGATCGGACGGAGTGATGTTCGCCCACGCGTGATGGACGGTGTCGTACTTCCATACCGCTCCCGACGTCATGCCGCCGGGTCCGATCGCATACGTGTAATTGCCGTTGCTGTCGGTGCCGTTGCCGTAGGTGATGTAGAGATTGCCGTCCGGCCCGATCTGGCCGCGCTGCGGCAGCTGGTTGCCGGGACCGCCGGGCACGGGGTTCCAGGTGACGCCCGCATCGGTGCTCACGTAGAGCGTGACGCCGTTGGTCGCCGCGCTGCGCGTCGATACGCCGACATAGATGGTGCGGGTCGGCGTACCCGCGGCTTCGCCCGCGGGCGCGAAGGCGACGAACACGATGCCGGCGCCGGTGCCGTCGCTGGTCAGCGCATTGAAGCCGCTTACCTGCGACCACGTCGCGCCTTTGTCCTGACTGGTCCACAGCCCGTCCTTGCCCGCTACTTGCTCGGGAGCGCCGGAACCAGCGGCGTTGTAGGTGGCGTTGGATGTGCCATAGAAGAGGACCGAGCCATCGTTCGGATCCACCTGCAGGCGTTCGCCGGCATTGCGTCCGTCTTCATTGCCGCCGACGCGGAAGCTCAGCGGGTGGGCGGTGAAGCTCTTGCCCTGATCGGACGAGACCAGGACGGCGCCGTTGCCGGCCCACGATTTGACGTACAGGCCCGTCACCATGAAGAGCATGTTGGGATCGCGGGGGTCGACGGCGATGCTCTCGACGCCTGTCCACGATTGGTTGGACGGCGCCGTCCAATCGTTCAGCGCCACCCATTTGTTCGACGCGGCGTTCCAGCGGTACGCGCCGCCCACGTCGGTGCGCGCATAGAACAGACCCTGCTGCTTCGGGTGCGCGATGATGCCGTCGACATAGCCGCCGGCGACGATGCGCACGTTGTTCCAGGTGTAAGGAATCTGCGCGGTCTGCGCGCTGAGCGTGCCCGTGTGCGAAAGCGAAAGCGCGGAGACCGCGCCGAGCGCCAACCCCCGGGCGATGGCCTGGTATATACGCTTCTTCATGGTCCCTCCCATTGCTGTATCGGATGCCGCGCACGGCGACAAGAACCGCCATCGGTGCGGGTCGGTCGATGGCACGGACGGTCTCGCCGTTCTCGATGCCAACTCGTGCAGGTCGCGGGCAATCTACTTGGAAATCCCGGCACGGCCCGCCGCGCGGAACGCTCATGACCGCCAAGTGCGGACAATCGTGATGCGCGGCACACGGCGCGCTTGCATGGCGCAGGCCATTTCGGGCGCTCGGTCATTTGGGGCCAAAAGCCGGTAATGGCTCACTGTTCTTCAATGTTCTGCCTCGCGATCGCCGATGGGCCGGGTATTCTGTCCGTACGGAAACAGTGCATCTGGCCGCGTTGCCCGAACCGGCAGCCAGCGTGCGATCGGCTGACTTTCCGCAGGGGACCGTGATTGCCGACACCGTCGACGCGAAGCGCCGACGCGGGCGGCTGTGCCTTGGCCATGGGCCCTGCGGGAAAGCGGCATTCACCTTGCGCAGACCATCCCATGAAGCATGTAGCGACACGCGTCATCGCCTCGTCCGTCATCATCGCCAGCCCTTTCGGACTCATGACGACGGCGCACGCCAACTGCGCCAACCCGGGCTCGTTGAGCTCGACGGTGAACTGCGACAGCACCGCGCCCAATCCCTACACGGCGCAGATCGGCGCCGGAAGCAGCGAGACCACGATCACCGTCGTCAATGTGCAGAACGGTGCCACGCTCGATGCGGGCGCCTCGCAGAACGCCATCAGCCTGGGCGACAACGCGCTGGTCACCCTGCAGGGCGGCAGCCTGGTCACGAACAGCCCCACGACGGGCGCCGGCAACGTGGGTGGCTATGGCTTGGGCTATAGCACGATCGAGTTCCGCAACAACGGTAGCCTGGTCGTCAATGCCAATGCGCAAGTGATACAGGCCGGTACGTCCGCCACCTCCGAGGCGGTCAATGTGGTGGGTTATGGCAACAGCATCACCAATAACGGCGTGATCAGCTCCAAGGGCGCGCCGGCGATCTGGTTCCAGGATCAGGCGACGCAGCCCGGCTCGGTCAATACCGTGGACAACTACGGCACCATCCAGACCGGCGCGAACGGAGGCAACGCCAACGCGATCGGCAACAGCGGCAATGGCGACGTGGCGTTCTTCAACCGCAGCGGCGCCACCGTGACCGGCAACATCGCCCTCGGCGGCGGCAACAACGAGGTGACGCTGTACACGGGCTCCAGCGTCTCCGGCACGATCGATGGCGGCAGCGGCACCAGCAGCGTGACGCTGGCGGGAGCGGACACCGGGACGCAACAGGGGGCGCTGCTGAACTTCAGTTCGCTCACCAAAGTGGACGACGGCCAATGGACGCTGGGCAGCGACATGGCCAACACCGCGGCCAACCCCAATGCGCAGCTGGGCATCTACGTACAGCAGGGCACGCTGGTGCTCGCCTCCGACAACGCGGCGTTCAACGGCTCGGTGACGGTCTACGACGGTGCCACCTTGCAACTGGGCAATGGCGGCGCGGCCGGCGGCATCCGCAGCGATATCGCGAACGACGGCACGGTGGCGTTCGACCGTACAGGCGTCTACACCTTTGCGGGCAGCATCTCCGGAGCGGGCAAGCTGGCCCAGCTCGGCAGCGGCACCGTCATTCTCGACGCCGACAACCCGTACACCGGCGATACCAGCGTGAACGCGGGCGTGCTGGCGGTGGGCGACAGCAGTCACGCGAATGCCGCATTGAGCGGTGGCGGCGCCGTCACCGTGGCGCAGGGGGCGACGCTGGGCGGTTACGGCAGCGTGGCCGGCACCGTGACCAACGGGGGCACCATCGCCGTGGCCGATGCCTTGCCCGTGCTGGGCAGCGGCAAGGGCAGCTTCACCATCAACGGCACGCTGAACAACAACGGGCTGGTGCAGTTGGGCGGTACCGGCACCGGCAACAGGCTCGTTGTCGCCAACTACGTCGGTGGGACGGGCAGCGTGGTGGCGCTCAACACCTACCTTGGCGGCGACGGCTCGCCGTCGGACCGGCTGGTCGTCAACGGCGGCACGGCCACCGGCAGCACGGCGCTGCGCATCACCAACGCGGGCGGCCCCGGCGCATTGACGAATGCCAATGGCATCCAGGTCGTGGACGCCATCAACGGCGGCACGACGTCCGCCCAGGCCTTTACCTTGGCGAGTGCGGTCGCGGCCGGTCCGTACGAGTACTCGCTCTATCGCGGCAGTACGGACGGGAGCAGCGCGCAGAACTGGTACTTGCGCTCACAGCTGGACTGCTCGCTGATGCCGCAGGCGCCCGCGTGTGCGGCACCGGCGCCGGCACCCGCGCCAGCACCTGCACCTGCACCTGCACCTGCACCAGCGCCAGCGCCGGCACCCGCACCTGCACCTGCACCTGCACCAGCGCCGGCACCCGCACCTGCACCTGCACCAGCACCTGCACCTGCACCTGCACCTGCACCTGCACCAGCGCCGGCGCCGGCACCCGCACCTGCACCTGCACCTGCACCAGCGCCGGCACCTGCACCTGCACCAGCACCTGCACCCGCACCCGCACCCGCACCCGCGCCGGCACCCGCACCTGCACCAGCGCCTGCACCAGCGCCTGCACCGGCGCCTGCACCCGCACCTGCACCGGCACCGGCACCACCTCCTCCTTCCAATGGCGGTGGCGCCGCGTCCGGCTCAGGCACGTCGTCCGCACAGGGAACCTTGCCGCTCTATCGCCAGGAGGTGTCGCTCTACACGGCGGTGCCGGCGATGGCCTTGTCCTACGAGCTGCATTTGCTGGACAACCTTCAGGAGCGCATCGGCCACGATACGTCCGCCAACGGCGACCCCGCCGCCTGGGTGCGTGTCATCGCGCGCCACGATACGCACGGCGGTAGCAAAGCCGGCATTTACGGCGACAAGGGAGCGGATTACAGCGACGACCTGTCCGCGCTGCAGGCGGGCGTGGATGTCTATCGCGGCCAGCACGACAACGGCGACGACGCGGTCGGTGCCTATGTCGCCCTCGGCCAGATCGCCGGCGATGTGAAGCACTTCAACGGCATCGCCGCAGGTCGCGACCGGCTGCGGAACTACACGCTCGGCGGGTACTGGACCCATGTCGATCCATCCGGCTGGTACACGGATGCGGTGGTGCAAGGCAGTGCTTACAAGGTCAAGGCCAGCTCCACGCGCATGGCGCCGCTGAGGACCGCAGGCCGCGGTGTGTCGGCCTCGCTCGAAGGCGGTTATGCGGTCTCCTTGAGCAGCGGCTGGGTGTTCGTGCCGCAGGCGCAGCTGGTCTATCGGAATGTCTCGTTCAACGACGCCTCCGACGCGGCATCCAGCGTGTACTTCAAACAAGCCGACGGGCTTGCCGGCCGAATCGGCACCGAAGTGAAGAAGAGCTGGGCACTCGGCGACCATGGCACGCGCGCGAGGTCCTTGAGCGCATGGGTGCGCGTCGATCTGTGGCGCGAGTTCGCGGCCAGCTCGGACGTGGCGTTCTCGACTCCTGCCGCGCCCGTGAACTTCCACTCCGATCTGCGGCGTTCCTGGGTGGGGCTGCGCGCAGGCTTCACTGCGGAGCTGGCGCGCAACGTATTCGTCTACGCCAGCGCCGGTCACGACTTCGGCGTCAACGATCCCAGCCGGGGCTACAGCGGCAAGGCCGGCGTGCAGATCCGTTGGTGAAGAGCGCGCGTCACGGCGCGTAGCGGGTGAACACGTCGTCGTGTCCCTTCGCACGCGCCTCGTGGCAGCCGAAACAGGTGCGGTGCTGCGCCTCGTCCGCGGGTTTGCCGTCGATGAAACGTCCATAGCCCCAGCCGCCGGTGGCCGCGTACTTCTTCGAATCCTTCACCATGACCTGCACGGTGGTCGCCGCGCCGGGCACGGTGGCGGTGGCGAATTCGGCCGAGGGCTGCTGTTTCCAGGCGAGTTTGACCAGCACCGAGCCATCGGGAAAGGGTTGCGCGCCGCGCCGATACGCGTCGACCGCGATCCGGTTGCCGACCACCGCGCGGATCTCGTTCAGCGGCGCGGCTTCCAACGCGGGCGCGATCAACTCCCACTGCCGGTAGCCTTCGGGCAGCGTGACGCCGTAGATGGGCGAAGCGGGCTTGGCCGGCTGGGACGTCCCCGGGTGGGCGGCGACGAAGGCACCGGCCACCAGGATGACGCCCGCACAGGCAAGGGCAGAGAAGGCGTGCATCGAAAGACTCCCTCGCGCGCTCAGAGACGGTCCGCGTCGATCACTGCCTGGGCGAAGGCCTGAGGGGCCTCCTGCGGCAGGTTGTGGCCGATGCCGCCGGTGATCAGCCGGTGCTGGTACTTGCCGGTGAATCGCTTGGCATAAGCCTCCGGGGCCGGATGCGGCGCGCCATTGGCGTCGCCTTCCAGCGTGATGGTGGGTACGCCGATCGACGGCAGGGCGGCGAGTTGCTTTTCCACCGCGTCGTACTTCGCCTCGCCCTCGGCCAGGCCCAGGCGCCAGCGATAGTTGTGCAGGGTGATGGCGACGTGGTCCGGGTTGTCGAACGCAGTGGCCGAGCGCGCGAATGTCGCATCGTCGAACGCCCACTTGGGCGAGGCGGTTTCCCAGATCAGGCGCGCGAAGTCATGGGTGTACTTCGCGTAGCCCGCCGCGCCGCGCTCGGTGGCGAAATAGAACTGATACCACCACTGCAGTTCCGCCTTGGGCGGCAACGGATCGCGGTTGAGCGCCTGGCTGCCGATCAGATAGCCGCTGACCGACACCAGCACCTTGCAACGCTGCGGCCACAGCGCCGCCATGATGTCCGCCGTGCGCGCGCCCCAGTCGAAGCCGGCGACGACGGCGCGGTCGATCTTCAGCGCATCCAGCAGCGCGATGCCATCCGCCGCCAGGGCCGCCTGCTGGCCGTTGCGCGGCGTATCGGCAGCGATGAAACGCGTATCGCCGTAGCCACGCAGGTAGGGAACGATCACGCGATAGCCCGCCGCCGCCAGGATCGGCGCGACGTCGACGAAGGCATGGATGTCATACGGCCAGCCGTGCAGCAACAGGACCGGCGTGCCGTTCGCCGGGCCGTCTTCGGCATAGGCCACGTCCAGCACGCCGGCGCGGATGCGCTTCATGCGGGCGAAGGAGGTGTGCGAGCCCGAGCTGCTCCCGTTCTTCGCCGGCGACGGGCTTTGGCCGGACGAAGGCGGCAACGCAGGCGAAGAAGGGGCCGCGAAGGCGAGCCCGGCGAAGGGTGCCGCCGCCAGGCCGAGCGCGGCCGTGCCGAGGAACTTGCGCCGCTGCGTATCGATGGAACCGGACATGTCGTTCTCCTGCGAAGTGAGTGTGGAATGCGGGACGTGCTGCACGAACGGGCGTGCCCGTGTCGGACCTGCGGCAAGCCTTCGTCGAGGATCGCTGCGCTGTACGGGCGGCGATGCGGGTGAAGAAGGCGGGAAGGGCGATCAGCGGCTGGCCGGCGGCTGGATCGGAGCGATGCCGCCGTGCGGGAGGATATTCGCCAGGGAGCGACCGCCGCGCGTGGCGTCCTCCGATGACGGACCTTCGGGACCGATCTGCGACGGATAGTCGACATTCCGGCCGCTGCCGGCTTGCGCGCCGGAGGCCGCCGCAACGTGCATGTCTTGCTGCGTCGGTGCGGAGACCGTGGACATGGCGTCCGCGGCGAAAGCCTGGCCGGCGCCGGACAGGCAGAGTGCGAGCGCGAAGAGGGCGAAGCGGCGGGGAGCGGGCGAAGCGGTATCGAAAGCGGGCGTGCGCATGGCGGAACTCCTGAGGCGATGACGGGAGCGGCTGAATCAGCCGACGTGCCTAGGAGACGATGCGCGCGTATCGACGATGTGTCCCGCGCGGTGCCGAATCGCCTCGGAATGTGTATCGGCCGGTGGCGGATACATGGGGATACAAATGGGTAGCCGGGGCCGCGGAGCCCGCGAAAGGCGTTGCCTGAGCGCTACCCGCGGGCGCGGCGTCGGGGACGGCATCGCGCCCGTCCTCTCTCACCAGGGCACCGTCCGTCCGAGGTAGTCCAGATATTCCAGCCCGGGCCGCCCCCGCTTCTCGATCAGCACGTTCACCAGACTCGGCACGCTTTCCTCGATGGTGAGCCGTGCGTCCGGGCCGCCCAGGGCCGTCCGGACCCAGCCCGGGGCCATCAAGACGAAGGCGCGCCCCGTGTCCGCCTGCCGGACCGAAAAACTCTTCATCGACATATTCAGCGCCGCTTTGCTGCAGCGGTAGACCTCGCGCAGCCCGACCGTGTTGTTGGCGATGCTGCCCTGGCCGGAGGACATGGCGCCGATCAGCCCGCCAGGGGCAACCAGGTGTTGGAGCGCCTCGATCACGCGCATCGGGCTGAGTGCGTTGGTGACCATCACATCGACGAAGTCGCTGGTGGGCACTTCGCCGATCGGCATCCGCGGGTCGTTCGTGATACCGGAGTTGACGAACAGCATGTCCAGAACACGCCCCGAAAGGCGCTCGCGCAGCGAGGCGAGCTGGACCGGATCGTTGATGTCCAAGTGCTCGATATCGAGACGCCCCGGGGCTTCGTCGGCGAGGTCGTGCAGCAAGGTGCGTGCGGTGCCGCGGACCGTGCCGACGACACGCCAGCCCTTTTTCAGGAATTCGGCGGCCATCGCGTGGCCGAGGCCGCGAGAGGCACCGACGATCAGGATCGTGGGCGCCGCAGGATCGATTGGGACAGCAGACATGGTGTGACCTTCGCTCGTCAACGTTGGCGAAGTAGGCCAAGAAAAGCACGGCATGCACAAGAAGCAAGAAATTCAATGCATAGTTGCGTCAAACGCCATATCACTGCTGAGCTGAGCTAATGGACATCGACCTGAATCTTCTCGTCGCGCTCGACGTATTGCTCGAAGAAGGCAGCGTGACCGGCGCCGCCCAGCGACTGGGACTGAGCGTATCGGCGATGAGCCGGACCCTGACGCGGCTGCGGGAAGTCATGGGCGATCCCTTGCTCGTGCGTGCGGGCCGTGGGCTTGTGCCCACGCCGCATGCCGCCGCCTTGCGTGGCAGGGTGCACGCGCTCACCGGCGAAGTGCGCGCGGTGCTGCGCCCGCCCGGCGCACGGATCGATCCCCGCTCGCTCGCGTCGACGTTCACCATCCGCGCGGGCGAATGGTTCATGGAACTGATCTGTGCGCCATTGGTGGCCGCGCTCACCGAAGCGGCGCCGCAGGTGCGCCTGCGCTTCGCGCCCAAGCCGGACAAAGATGCTCGCCTGTTGCGCGACGGCCGTATCGATCTCGAAGTCGGCCTGCGCGGGGAGTGGGCGCCGGAAATCTGCGAGGAACTGCTGTTCCGCGACCGGTTCGTGGGCGTGGTCCGCGCCGGCCATCCGCTCCTCGCCAAGGGCAAGGTGACCCCCTCGCGCTATGCCGCGTGCCGGCATGTGGCGGCAACGCCGGTCGGCCATTTCAGCGGCCCAATCGACACCGCGCTGGAAGCGCTGGGGCTGGCGCGATCGGTGACCGTGGTGGTGCCGGGATTCCCGGATGCCATCCGCCTGGCGCGCACCTCCGACCTCGTGGCCGCGGTGCCGCGTTCATGCCTGGGCAATGCCTTGACGAGAGGGCGCGCCGCCACGGGCCTGAAGAGCTTCAATCTGCCGCTGCCGTTGCCCGAGCACAACGTTTCGGCCATGTGGCATCCGCGGATGGACGCCGACCCCGCGCATCGGTGGCTGCGGAATACCGTCATTGCGCTTTGCAGGAAGGCCTATCCTTCATGGTGACGGGCTTTGCTCGCATGGGGCTGTGCCCGTCAGCGGATGGAGGTCGGTAAAGGTGAGGGCGCTCGCGAAAATTCCGCACTCCCAGGTGCCGATGCCCGCAAACGGAAGGCGCGCTTTGCTTTGTTGCGGGATTGTATCCATAAGGATACAGTTACGATATGAATGTGATCAGGGAAACGGAAGAGTTCGGCAAATGGATTGCTGGCCTGAAGGATCAGGTCGCGCGGGCCAAGATTCTCGGCCGAATCTCCAGAGCCAAGCTCGGTAATTTTGGCGATGTGAAGTATTTCGACGGTATCGGCGAAATGCGTATCGATGTCGGCCCTGGCTACAGGGTGTACTTCGCCAAGGAAGGAAGAACGGTTTATTTGCTGCTCCATGGAGGGGACAAGAAATCCCAGAACGCGGACATCAGGATCGCCAAGGTTCTTTGGGCGGCCATCAAGCACAGCTAAAGACCCACAAATCATGGCAACCAAAATCAAAGATTTCGATGCGGCCGAATACCTCGACAACGAAGAGGTGATCGCTGCCTATCTCCAGGACGCCCTGGAGGATGAAGATCCGAATGTGTTCCTCCTCGCCGTAGCCGATGTGGTTAAAGCGAGGAGCATGACCCGTTTGGCCAAAGACAGCGGGCTAGGCCGGGAAAGCCTCTACAAGACCATAAAGCCCGGTGCACGCCCGGGATTCGCTACGGTAGCGAAGCTTCTCGGCGCTCTTGGCATACAGCTCAAGGCCGTGCCTGCCAAGAAGACACGGCCAGTCAAAAAGGTCGTTCTCAAGAGAGGAGCTAAACAGGTGGGCAAGGTCGCGCCGAATCCACCTGCGGTCGTCAAGACAACGGGTAAACGAATCGCCAGACGTTAGCGCCGGCCTGAATGCTTCCTGCCGGCGGAATTTTCAGAGGCAATAAACGTTTTTGTCGGATATCGGGCGGGCAATAGTGGTGTACGCCGCTTCCGCCGCGCTGGAGCCGACTCTGTCCGAGCTGATGCAGATCTGCGCGTCGTGACTCGACGGTTGGACACATAGCCTCAACCTGCATCCGCATCAGTCCGCTTCGCGAAGCCCCTGAACCCGCGCGGATGGCGGGCACAAAAAAGGGAAGGAGCGACGCCGCTCCTTCCCACTACCAGAGTATAGCGGGCAGGGGGGCTTGCCGTAAGGCCCGGGTCGTGACCCAGCATCGCCGCCCTTCGCCGGATTCGGCGGTCATGGGAGCGATGGCATGTGGGTGATGTTCCTTGCTTGCGAAGCGTGCGGTTGCCGCGCGATGGCGGAGTGGCGTCGGCTTTCGAAGACGCCGTGCCAACCGGAAAGCCGGTTTTTCGAACGGACGGGAGCATGGCGATGATCGGCCATGAAGCAATCGTCGCCGGCGGCGGGCCGACCGGGCTCATGCTGGCCGCGGAGCTGGCGCTGGCCGGCATCGACGTGGCCGTCGTGGAAAAGCGCGCCAGCCAGGAGCTGGCCGGGTCGCGCGCGGCCGGCCTGCATGCGCGCACGCTCGAAGTGCTCGATCAGCGCGGCGTCGTCGACCGGTTCGTCGCCGAAGGCACGACGCATCCGGTGGTGCATTTCCACATCCCGCTGGACATCACCGACTTCCCCACGCGGCACAACTACGTGCTGGGGCTGTGGCAGCGCCACAGCGAGCGCATCCTGGCCGGCTGGGTGGAGGAGCTGGGCGTGCCGATCTACCGCGGGCACGAGGTGAGCGGCTTCACGCAGGACGACCGCGGCGTCCGCGTGCGCCTGTCCGACGATCGCTCGCTGCGCGCGCCCTATCTGGTCGGTTGCGACGGCGGGCGCAGCGCGGTCCGCAAGGCCGCGGGCATCGAGTTCGCCGGATGGGACGCGACGACCAGCTGGCTGATCGCCGAGGTGACACCCGCGGAGGAACCGGCCTGGGGCATGCGTCAGGACGAGCACGGCTTGCACGGCATCGGCAAGCTCGACGACGGACGTGCGCGCATCGTGCTGACCGAGGCACAGCTCAAATCCGGCGACGAGCCCAGCCTGGAAGAGTTCCGCGAAGCGATGGCCGCCGTCTTCGGCACGGACTACGGCATCCACAGCCCCACCTGGATGTCCCGCTTCACCGATGCCACCCGCCAGGCCGTGGCTTATCGCGACCGCCGCGTGCTGCTGGCCGGCGACGCCGCGCACGTGCATCCGCCGATGGGCGGGCAGGGCCTCAACCTGGGCGTGCAGGACGCGGTGAACCTGGGATGGAAGCTGGCGCAGGTGATCCGAGGCACGTCGCCCGACAGCCTTCTGGACACCTATCAGGCGGAACGCTATCCCATCGCCGCCCGCGCCATGCGCAACACCATGGCGCACGTGGCGCTGCGCCGGCGCGATGAGCGCACGCTGGCGCTGGGCGATTACCTGTCGGATTTCCTGCGCATGGATGGGCCGCGCAAGCGGATGGCGGGAGAGATCTCGGCCTTGGACGTGCATTACCCCCTCGATGACGGGCATCCGCTGCTGGGGCGTCGCATGCCGGATCTGGACCTGGTCACCGGCGATGGTCCGTTGCGGGTCTATAGCCTCCTGCATGGCGCGCGGCCGGTGCTGATCGACTTGGCCGCGCCTGGTGCGATCGACATTGCGCCATGGAAGGACCGGGTTCGACAGGTGCGGGCTCGCTACGAGGGAGCCTGGGAGCTCCCGGTGATCGGCGTGGTGGATGCGCCCGGTTCGGTGCTGGTGCGGCCGGACGGGCATGTCGCGTGGGTAGGTGAGCGGATGGATGAGCAATTGAGGGGTGCGTTGAACCGCTGGTTCGGTTCGCCTGCTGCGTAGTGCTTGGGCGATGCCGTCGTGTCGTCGGCGGCGTGGCCGTTTTTCGGCGTAGGCACATGGATGTGCCCGGTGGGCGGCATCGGTGCGTCTCCCGGATAGGGAGCCGCGCGGAAAGGGTGCTTGCGCTTCGTAAGTCCCCTCATCTCGGCGTTCCACGATGCCAACTACGCAAGGTGATGCATCATTCGCGCATGGACGAATTCGTCATGCCCCGCACCCTCGCCAAGGGGCGCAGCTATGTCTACATGCTGCCCTGCCGCGATCAGGACTTGCTGAAGATCGGTTTTTCGCGCGAGCCGCTGGTGCGCATGCGCACCTTGCACCGCCGCTTCTTCGATTACTTCGACCTCGACCGCGGCCTGCTTGTGGAAGTCGAACGCGTGGCGCAGGCGCGCGCGATCGAGCGGGACATCCTGCTGCGCCACGCGGAAGAACGTTCGCCCGCGCCGCTGGCGATCGCCGACAGCGCGGCGGGCTACAGCGAATGGCTGCGGGGAGTCGAGCCGCAGGTATCGGCGCGCCTGCGCGAGCTCGCCGACCGCGAGGGCTGTCCGATCCACGCGTTGCGCGAATGGGTGCGCCAGATGTTCGAGGCGCAGGCGGATCGCCTCTATGATTGGTCGCTGCGCATGCTCGATGCCGTGGAATACGAGGCTTTCAACGTTCCGGCGGAACTTGCCACGGGACACGCGGAGCGCGCGTTGGCGTATGCGATGGAGGCCTGCGCAGCGGTGGGAATCGACGTACGAGCGATCTTCCCTGAAGCGATCGTGGCGTGGAAGGAACGGCTGCGCTGAGCTTCATGGAGGGGTATGCGGTGGCTCGGGAACCTCGTGGCCGGATGGCGGTGGCGATCCGTCGGTGACGGCCGGCAGGCTCTGGCCCAGCCGTTGCCTGATCTCCGCGGTCGCCTTGCCGTCCGCCGCCAGGTCGGCGCTGTAGTAGCGGCAGCTAAAGGAGCACTCGATGCAGATGCCCCGTTTCCGCAAGGTACGCACCGTGAAGACGATGCCGCCGGTCTTGCCGCGTTTGCGGGCGGAAGTGGGATACGCAAAGCCATAGGTGCCGATAATGTCGATCGAACCATCGGCATTCCGTCGCCGGCTCTCCGTGGCGACGGTCATGACGGTCATGCCCGTGTGGGCGTAGGCATCGCGATAGACACCGATCACCTTGTCGAAGGACAGGCGCGTATAGGTGACCTCGGGGACCACCGGCTTGAAACCGCAAAGCAACAGGATGGATGCCATGGCGATGGCGATGAGCATCACGGGATGAAGCGGGTGGCGGCCCGGCGGGGCCCATCCGATCGAGGCAGGGGCGATCATGGCGTTTCTCTATGGCGGCGGTGGCGGTTCCGATCGGATTCAACGGTCGCGGCGCGCCAATGGGGTTGCTGACCACGCCAACGAAGGCGAGAACGCGCAGCCGCGCATGAAGCAGGGTTTCCCCGAGGCCTACGCCGCGCTCGCGCAGCATGTCTTCGCCGAATGGGCGCAATCGACGGCGGTAACCCGCTCGCACGACGTGGCCGAAGCGATCTGGCGCGCGGTCACCGATCCGGCCTCTCCGATGCGGTTAGCCGCGGGGAAGGATGCATTGGCGCTGGTGGAAGCGGAACTCGCGGCCTGACATCGCACCAGGGCAGTCTGGTCACTCAGTGTCTGCGCGCGCCGCTTGCTGACGTTTCCAATCGTCGGTAAGCAGCCCTGCATAACCCCAGTCTTCCTCCGCGATTTCCTGGATGATCACATGCGTATGCTCGGGTCTCTTGTCCAGCACGCGTACCAGGGAGTCGGTGACATCTTTGACCAGCTGAGCTTTCTGCTCCCTGCTGGCGCCGCGTGTGATCTGGATGTTGACGTAAGGCATGGGGGCGCGCTCTCGGTACGAAGACCGTCATTGTTGCCATTCGCATGTTGGCGCGGAAGTGCCGGCATATTTCGCCTGGGTGGATTAGCTCTCGTGTTTGCTCGCTTCGAGCATGTTGCAGAACAGCGCCCCTTGCTCGATGGCGTCATCGAGCGCTACGTGCGTATGCGGATGGGGATCGAACCACGCGCGGGGCATGTTGCGCTTGGTACTGTCGCGGTAATCCCGCTTGAGCAGGGCCATGGCGAAGGTCTTGATATCCAGCGCCGAATGCGAGAACGGACTCTCGCCGGCGAACCGCATCAGATACCAATACACGAAGAGGAAATCGTAGGCGGCGGGATAACCGACGAAGACCGGCTTGCCGGGCAGCGCATGCAGCCATGCGGCGTAGCGCTTCATCGCCGCCTCGGGTGGCTGGCAGTCGCGGCGGCAGGCGTCCCAGGCGGACGCATTGTCCGCCCACCACTGCATGGTGTCCGGGTGGCCGCTGGCACCGGGCAGCGTGTCGAGGTTGGCCGAAAAGGTCGAGAGCAGCGTCTTGTCGGCGAGGTAGGCGGCCGATGCGAAGCTGAGCATGGAATGCGGCCCGGGTATGGGGCCATCCGCTTCGACATCGGTGCTGACGTAGATTTCGGGGCGGGTCACGGTCGGTCCTTTGACGTGGCGAGCGAAGTTGGCGAGCGAAAGGGCGATGCGGCGGAGTGACGAGCATGGCGGCGCAACCTCCGTTGTGCCGCATCTGCGTCACGCCGGTGGGGTGGTCGGCGCTATCCGCTCGAGGAACACATGCGTCGCGCGCTCGCCCGCCACCTGCCGGGTGCACGCATACCCCAGCGCTCGCGCGTCCAATCCATTCCACAACGATTCGCCCGTGCCGAGGAGCGTAGGACGCACCGCCAGGTGCAATTCGTCGATCAGTCCCGCCTGCATGAACTGACGGACGGTCGAGACGCCGCCGCCGATGCGGATGTCGCGCTCGCCCGCCGCGGCGCGCGCGCGTTCGAGCGCGGCATGGATGCCGTCCGTGACGAAGTGGAATTCGGTGCCGCCCTGCATCGCGAGCGTTTCGCGCGGATGGTGGGTCAGCACGAAGACGGGTGTGTGATAAGGCGGCTCGTCGCCCCACCAGCCTTTCCAGGCGTCATCGGGCCAGGGGCCGCGCACGGGGCCGAACATGTTGCGCCCGAGAATCCACGCGCCGATCCCGGTCATGGCCCGCTCCGCGAACTCGTTGTCGATGCCGGTCTCGCCGCCCTCCATGCCCTGCATGGATCGCCAAGTCCGCGTCGGGAAGAACCATTCCATCAAGTCGAAACCGTGCTGGCCGAGCGGATTCTGCAAATCCTGGTTCGAGCCGGCGCCGTAGCCGTCCAGGGAGAGAGCGAAGGAGGAGACGCGGACCTTGGACATCGTGGCTAGCCTCGCTTTGGCAATGGAAAGGCATCATGCGCCATCCACTCGCCGACAGCCAGAACACCGCAGGATGCTCCGCAGGCATGACGGACGCACGGGCGCTGGCGGCATGGAGGCGCCTGTCATGTCGGTCGCCTCCGGTTGGCGGACTTCGCACCCACGTCCATATGCGGCGGCACATGTCTGTGCACGTTGCGTGAACCTTTGTCGAAACACGCTCGCGTGACAGACATGTGGCAAGGAGGCAGAAAATCCTTGCGCGGCCTACCTCACTTTCGGTCTATCCCGTTCGCCCTCGACGCGCATTTGCCAATTGCATCACAGGATGTGCTCGCCACAGCCGAGCGCGAGGTCGCGACGGCCATTTTTCTTCGGCGTCCCTGGTCGCCTTCGCTACGCGCGACATGCCTGAATTTCCCTTGTATGCACGTCCGCGGCGACATCGCCGACAAGCGTCGTGCCAACACGGGCGCTGCCGCGCATCGTGCGCACGCTGTAGGTGTCCCCTTACTCCGGATGGCCGATTGTGCGCCAGGGGAGCGACCACGCAGAGTTGGCGACAGCCTTCGTACGCGAAGGCGACAAAGGGGATGACGCGATCCATCCGGCCATGTAACCGCCCGGCCGGCGATCGCCTGGGTTCGCGCAGATCGGCAGGGAGAAGTGGCGTGAGCGTTTCCAAGGAAAGCAGGTCGATGCGCCGCGCATCGACATCGAAAGCAAGTGTTCCATCGACGCTACCGGACCGGGCATCGCCTCGCGGCGACGCTCTCGGCGGACACGTTCGTTCGCGAAGGTAGCGGCTACCGAACTGACTGGTGGCTTTGCAACGTGGCGCATGGCGCCGCGCCGGAGCCGGGTTGCGCCCAGAGGAGGGCGCATGGCGTTCGCGTAGGGGGCAAACATGCTTTCGCATGCATTGACGATCGTGGCCAATGAACTGGAGCGGCATCTGACCGACACCTATGGCGTGCCGGCGGTGACGCCCCAGGTACGTCTGGGCAACATCGCGGAAGGCGTCGGCGGCGGCGCCGGCAGCCCGGGAGCGATCCCGCGCGACGTGCTCGGCTTCTCGATGGTCAACATCCGCGAGGACAAGACGCTCAAGAACGTCGCGGCGCCGGTGCGCAACGATGCGACGCTGCGCGTGATCTACCAGAATCCGCCGGTTTACCTGAACTTCCACATTCTGGTGGTGGCCACGCATACCAGCTATGCCAATGCGCTGCTGCTGCTCTCGCGCACCATCAAGTTCTTTCAGTTCGCCAATGTGTTCGACCAGAACTCGGTGGCGCCTGCGTCGCTGGTGACCAATGCGCCGACCAATCCGCTGGACCAGCTCGAAACCTTCAAGCTCATCTTCGACATCTACTCGCCCACGATGGAAGAGGTGAACCATCTCTGGGGCACGCTCGGCGGCAAGCAGTATCCATTCGCGCTGTACACGCTGCGGCTGCTGGAGATGAAGTTCCGCGCCATGCAGGCCGAAGCCGGCGTGATCACCGAGGTGGCGACCGGCACGTTCCAGCAGAATGCGGTGGTGGGCTGAGATGGCCGAGCATTCGACTACCGCCTACCGGCGCCTGTTCGAGGTGCGGTTGCTGCACCACTACTGGCTGGACGATGGCGCGCAGCTGTTCGACGCGCTGGCGGCGGACGTGCAAGCCGAGCGTCTGCTCACCTACGACATCCGCCCCGTGCTGCGCGCCGCGCCGACGCCGGCGACGCAACGGCAGCTCGATGGACTGCGCTGCCTGTTCGTGGCCACCGGCCTGGGCTTCGTGGTCGCCGCACCGGCGGGCACCGTGCTGGCGGCGAATACGACGTTCGCCTTCACCGTATCCGTCGCCGACGGACAGTACTTCGATTACACGGCGCTGACGTTCCGGCCCCAGGTCATCCAGGAAGCCAGCAACCCGGCGGACCTCTCGCCCACGCGGGTCGTCTACCGCTACAAGTCGGACGTGCCGTTGCTGTCCAACCTCACCGGCGTCACGCGCGACCTGGGCGCGGGCACCGTGCTGTTCCTGTCCGGCGAATATCCGGCGCCGGATGCCAACGATCCGGTGGAATCGATGGTGTCCTCGGCCGGTGCCTTGCTGCAGCTGACCGCCGACAACCCCGGCGCGGCGACGCAGGAACTCCATGCGTCCGCCGCCGCCATGCCGGTGTTCGTGCACCAGGGCGACGCGCCGGCCATCACGCCGCCGGCCGGCGTCGTCGGGGCACCGGCGCGCGGGGTGCTGCTGGGCGACGACGTGCCGGACGACACCTTTGCCTTGATCTCGCTGACCGCCGTGCGCGGCGACAACGACGCTTTCAGTTTCGTCGACGGCGCCGGTGCGCCCAAGGCGACCGCGCCGGTCTACGAGGTGAGGCTCAAGAACCGGTCCACTTACTGGACCTATCTGGACAAGCGGACCGGCGCTCTCGGCAGCACGGAACCGCAACCGCTGCCGCTGACTTTCTTCGGCAATGCGGGTACCCGGCAAAAACCTTCGCGGGGCATCGTGAAGGCGCAGAAGAGCGGCGCGCGCGTCACGCGGCTCGTATCGGAAATCTACATCTAGTTCCCACAGTCCCAGCTCGCGAAAAAACGGGGAGTTCACGGTCATGGCCTACAACACACCAGGCGTCTACGTTGAAGAGATTTCGGCGCTGCCGCCGTCCGTGGCCGCGGTCGCCACGGCAATTCCTGCCTTCATCGGCTACACCGAGAAGGCGACGAAACAGACGGCGGGCGATCTCACGCTCAAGCCGACGCGCATCACCTCGATGGTCGAGTACGAGAAGTACTTCGGCGTCGCCAGTCCGGAGACCGCGATCAAGGTCTCCATCGTCACCGCCGCCGACGGCTCCAAGAGCGTGGCCGCCACGCTGGCCGAGACGGACCGCTCCAATCACCTGATGTGGTACGCGCTGCGCCTGTACTTCGACAACGGCGGCGGCCCTTGCTACATCTGCTCGGTCGCCAACTACAAGGCGCTGGCCCTGACCGAGCTGGAAGCGGGGCTGACTGCCGTCGGCAAGGAGGAGGAGCCGACCCTGCTGGTCTTCCCCGAGGCGCAGGGCTTGTCCATCGGGGATTTCAGTGCCCTGCACGACCAGGCACTGCAGCAATGCGCCGCGCTGCAGAACCGCTTCGTGATCATGGACGTGCACGGCGATTCCGTCTCGTTGAACGATCCGGCGTCGAAGATCGGAGATGCCCTCACTAAGTTTCGCGGCAGCGGTACGCCCGCCAACAATCTGAAGTACGGCGCGGCGTATGCGCCCAATATCGAAACGGTGGTGCGCTTCAACTACGACCCCACCAAGACCGACGTTACGGTGGACGGCACGACCAGCATGCTGGACACGCTGCAGACCAGCCAAGGCCAGTCGTACAACCTGGCGATCGCCGCCATCAACAACATGGCGTGCAAGCTGCCGCCGTCCGGCGCGGTGGCCGGTATCTACGCCGCGGTCGACAACGCGCGCGGCGTATGGAAGGCACCGGCCAACGTCAGCGTGGCCGATGCCATCCAGCCGACCATCGCGATCGACAGCAGCGATCAAGACGGCATGAACATCGACACCATCGGCGGCAAGTCGGTGAACGCGATCCGCGCCTTCACCGGCATCGGCACCCTGGTCTGGGGCGCGCGCACGCTGGCCGGCAACGATAACGAATGGCGCTACGTGAACGTGCGCCGCTTCTGCATCTTCGCGGAGGAGTCGATCCGTCGAGCCACCCGCCAGTTCGTGTTCGAGCCGAACGACGCCAATACCTGGGTCAAGGTCAAGGGCATGATCGAGAACTTCCTGACCTCGCTGTGGCGCCAGGGCGCGTTGATGGGCGCCAAGGCCTCGGACGCCTTCTCGGTGCAGGTGGGCCTGGGCAGCACCATGACCGCGGACGACGTGCTGGAAGGCCGCATGGTGGTGGTGGTGGGCCTGTGCCCGGTGCGGCCGGCCGAATTCATCGTGCTGCGCTTCGTGCAGACGATGCCCGTGTCGTAAGCCGCGCCCGACGCGGACAAGCCCTTCTTTGGCGAGCCGACTTTCCTAGAGGAATGGACCCATGAGCCAGCAAGCGTATCCCCTGCCGCGATTCCACTTTCAGGTGGACTGGGGCGGAACCATGATCAGCTTCACCGAAGTCACCGGCCTGGTGATGGAGCGCGAGAAGATCGAATACCGGCACAGCGATAGCCAGGACTTCCACAAGATCGCTCAGCCCGGCCTGCAGAAGACCGCGGCGCTGGTGCTCAAGCGCGGCAAGTTCGAGAAGGACGTCGACTTCAACAAGTGGTTCGAGGACGTCGCCGACGATCGCGTCAACAAGCGCCGCGACGTGATCATCCGCCTGCTCAATGAGAAGCATCAGCCGGTGGCCGCTTGGAAAGCCTCGCGCTGCTTCCCGCTGAAGGTCACCGCGCCGGATCTGAAGTCCGACGCGAACGAGATCGCCATCGAGAGCGTGGAGATCGCGCACGAAGGCCTCAGCCACGTCGACGTCGGCTGATCGCCATGAGCGATTACTACCCGCCCTGGGGCTTCTACTACAAGGTCGAGTTCATGCTCGGCGACGGCCCGGCACCCGCCGCGGACGCGCGCTTCCAGACCGTGTCCGGCCTGTCGGTGGAGTACGACTACGAGAGCTTCAAGGAGGGCGGCGAGAACCGCTTCGAGCACAAGCTGCCGGTCCGCACCAAGTACGCGGACCTGGTGCTCAAGCGGGGCATGCTGATGGGTTCGGCGGTGCTGGACTGGTTCACCGCGGCGTTCCGCGACCGTGAGTTCACGCCCGCCGACGTCAACGTGATCCTCATGAACGAAAAGGGCGATTCGCTGCGCACCTGGAACGTGGCGCACGCGATCCCGAAGAAATGGCTGGTCAGCGATCTCAACGCCAACGAAAGCAGCGTGGTGATCGAGACCCTGGAGCTGTCGTACCGCTACTTCAGCCTCCAGGACGCGAGTTGACCGGCCGCTGCGCCGGACGCGCCTTCACACGGAACGAGCCTCCATGCCGATCGAAATCAAGGAACTGCATATCCGCGTGACGGTGTCGGGCCATGCGCCCGCCGCCGCGCACGGCGCCCCCGGTGGCGCCGCGGGCGGGCATGAGGGCGGCGGCGAGCATGGCGGCGGGGGCAAGGACGAGATCGTGGCCGAGTGCGTGGAGCAGGTGTTCCAGCTGCTCCAGGCGAGGAAGGAACGGTAATGGCGCAGCCAGGCAAACACGGCAAGATGCTGATCCTCGCCTTCGCGGACTCCAAGGCCGCCGAAAGCGGCGGCGTGGCCGAAGCCGACGACTCGTTCGAGGCTCTGATCAATCCTGAGAACTACACGCTGTCGTACAAGCTGAAGTTCTCGCAGGGCGGCCAGGGGCAGGGCAGCAGCGGCAAGCAGCTCAAGTACGAGTACACCGAGCCGGCCGAGATGTCGTTCGAATTCCTGTTCGACAACACCGGCATCATCGATGGCGAACCGCGCGATTCGATCGCCGACGACCTGCAGCGCTTCAAGCAGGTGGTGATCGACTACAAGGGCGACTCGCACGAACCGCGCCACTTCAAACTGGTGTGGGGTGAGAACTCGATCTTCAAAGGCCGCGTCACCGCCGTCGACATCGCCTACAAGCTGTTCAAGGCCGACGGCACGCCGATCCGCGCCACCGCCAAGGTGAATTTCAAGAGCAGCATCGAGGAAGAAAAGCGCGCCGCCAAGGAGAACAAGCAATCGCCGGACCTCACCCACGTGCGTCGGGTGAAGCTGGGCGACACGCTGCCGCTGCTGTGCCAGGAGATCTATGGCGATCCGCGCTATTACCTGCAGGTGGCCGACCGCAACGGGCTGGTGAATTTCCGCCACCTGACGCCCGGCATGACGCTGCGCTTTCCGCCCATCGCCAAGGACGGCAGCGGCGGCGCGAACGGTAGCACCGGCACGGTGGGAGGCGGCGCATGAGCGATCCGTCCGCCGTACCCACCCCGGCCACGCCGGACGTCTGCACCGCCGTCATCCTGGTCGGTGGCCAGGCCTTGCCCGACACGCTGCACGTGCTCGCCGTCACGGTGAATCGCGAGCTCAACCGGATTCCGTCGGCCTCGCTGCAGATCGACGACGGCGAGGCGTCCAAATCCACCTTCCCGGCCAGCAATGCCGACTGGTTCGTGCCTGGAAAATCCATCGAGATCCAGCTGGGTTATCGCTCGCAGAACACCACCGTGTTCAAGGGGACGATCGTCAAGCAGCACTTGAAAGTGCGCAAGAGCGGCGGCGTACTCAGCGTCGATTGCTACGCGGACGCGGTGAAGCTGACCGCCGCGCGCAAGAGCAAGTACTTCGTCGACCAGAAGGACAGCGACATCGTCGGTGCGGTGCTCGACGCGCATGGCCTGGCCAACGACGTCGAAGCCACCACGCCGGATCTCAAGGAAGTGGTGCAGTACGACGCCACCGACTGGGATTTCGTGCTGTGCCGTGCCGAGGCGAACGGGCAGGTGGTGGCCGTGGCCGACGACAAGATCGCGATCGCCAAGCCGAAGCTGGACGGTTCGCCCGTGTTGAAACTCAACTACGGCGCCACCGTGCTGGAGCTCGACGTGGAGATGGATGCCCGCTGGCAGAGCAAGGGCATCAAGGCCGTGAGCTGGAAACCGGCGGACCAGGCGGCCCTGAGCGCGGACGCCAGCGAGCCTTCCACGCCTGCCGCCGGCAATGTCGCCGCGGCGGATCTGGCCAAGGTGCTGGGCGACGACGTCGACGACCTGTTCCATGGCGGCGCGCTCGACCAGGCGCAGCTGCAGGCCTGGGCCGATGCGCGCCTGTTGCGCATGCGCCTGGCCCGCCTGCGCGGCCGCGCGCGCTGCCAGGGCTTCGCCGGCATCCAGCCGGGCAACGTGGTGCAGATCGACGGCATCGGCGAGCGCTTCCAGGGCAAGCTCTATGTGTCGGGCGTGCGGCAGTCCTTCGCCGGCGGCAACTGGGAGACCGACATCCAGTTCGGTCTGGGCCCGGACACGTTCGCGCAGAGCTACGAACTTCGCCCGCTGCCGGCCAGCGGCCTGCTGCCGGCGGTGGCGGGCTTGCAGATCGGCATCGTCACGCAACTGGAGAACGACCCGGCCGGCGAGGACCGCATCAAGTGCCGCCTGCCGCTGGTTTCCACCAGCGAGGACGGCATCTGGGCGCGCCTGGCCACGCTCGACGCGGGCAAGGGCCGCGGCACCTATTTCCGTCCGGAGATCGGCGACGAAGTGATCGTCGGCTTCCTGGGAGACGACCCGCGCTACGCGGTGGTGCTGGGCCAATGCCACAGCAGCGCCAAGCCGGCGCCGGAGCCGGCCAAGGACGACAACCACCACAAGGGCTACGTCAGCCGCGAGAAGCTCAAGCTCACCTTCGACGACGAAAAGAAGGTGATCGGCCTGGAAACGCCCGCGGGCAACAAGATCGCGCTGACCGAGGACGCCAAGGGCATCGTCCTGCAGGACCAGAACGGCAACAAGATCACGCTGGACAGCAGCGGCATCGCCATCGAAAGCGCGAAAGACCTGGTCTTTAAGGCCAGCAAGGACGTGAAGCTGTCCGGCACGAACACGGAGCTGAGCGCGCAGAGCGCGTTCAAGGCCACCGGAACCGGCACGGTCGAGTTGTCGGGCGCCCAGACCAAGATCCAGGGCGACGCGATGACCGTGATCAAGGGCGGCATGGTGCAGATCAACTGAGGCGCGCGAGAGGGACCTATGTCATTCGCAGCGAGAGTGTCGGACATGATCGTCAGCTCGGCCACGTACGGCGCGCCGGTACCCATCGTGCCGCCCGGAGCGCCGACCGTGCTGATCGGCGGCATGCCGGCCGCGCGCATGGGCGACAGCTGCGGCGTGGACGCGATCCTGATGGGTTCGGCCACGGTGTTCATCGGCGGCCTTCCCGCCGCGCGCATCGGCGACCCGACCGCGGCCGGCGGCATGGTCGCCATGGTCGGCGCCCCCACCGTGATGATCGGAGGCTGACATGGTGCGCGATTTCCTCGGCCGCGGCTGGTCCTTTCCGCCCGACTTCAGCGGCCCCGTGCCTGGCGTGGCGATGCTGGAGGACGAGGCGGACGTCGTCTCGAGCCTGCACGTGCTGCTGAGCACGCGGCCCGGCGAACGCGTGATGCAGCCGCTGTACGGCTGCAATCTCAGCGAATTGCTGTTCGAGAACCTCGACACGCGGATGAAGACGCTGATCGCCGACAAAGTGGAATCGGCCATCCTCTATTTCGAACCGCGCATCACGCTGGACAAGGTGACGCTGGACGACAGCGGCATCCTCGACGGCCTCGTGCTGATCGAAGTGGCGTACACGGTGAAGTCCACCAACTCGCGCTTCAACTTCGTCTTCCCGTACTACATCAAGGAAGGCACGGACATCAATCTCACCACGACCAACCTGCTGCCGGACAACAGCTGAGTCATGGCCACCGACTGCTCACAGAACACCGACCCGCTGACGCTCGTGCGCGAAGGCACGCAGCAGGATCAGCGCGCGCCGGCCGCGCTCTCGCCCGACGCCGCGCCCGTCGACGCGCGTACCGTCGCCCACGACATCGTGTTCGCGCAAAGCTATGCGGGCGCGCTCAAGCACTACGGCGCCGACAATGCCGTGGACGGCGACTGGCGCGCCTACTTCGGCACCGACGCGGCCGTGCCGCTGGCGATCGCTTCCATCGAAGACGTCGATGCCTATAAGGCGCGCGTGCGCGAGTGGTTCGACTTCCTCAACTCGCTGGACAACGCGCCGCAGGCCGAGGCGCTGAAGGACCGCCTCGGTTACCTGTATGCGGCCGTCGGCGCGGTCGCGGTAGCGCTGGACGATCTCGGCGGGAGCCTGCCGGCGGACGTTCCGCTCAAGGGAACGCTGTCCAACCTGGTTCGCACGCAGCTGGCGCCCGCGCTGGCGCGCCTGGTCGCGTACTACAAGGGTGGTGTGGGGCTGGGCGTGGTGAACGCGGTCGCGCCCGCGCCTGTGCTTACCGTTCTGCGCCACGACGCGCAGTCCTTCGCCACGGTGCTGGGTGACGGGCTGTCGGCGGATTGGAGCGGAGGCGCGAACTGGGCCACCTACGTGGCCGGCATCGCGGCTGACGCCTCGGTGTACGGCGCCGGCGGCACGCCCGCGCCGGATCCCTTCATGCGCATCAATCACTGCGCGACGCACAATCTGTTCAAGTCGGTCTTCGACCAGTTCCTCAAGGTGCTGATGCGTGTCGTCGGCGAGGCCCAGGCCGGGCTCGCCGACACGCTGGGCAAGCAGGCCGGCCACGCGCCGCATTACGCCCTGTTCGTGGCCTTCCTGCAGTTGCTCGCCTATGCCAGGGGCGCGGGCAACACGCTGACGCAGCGGCACCTGGATTTCTATTACGCGACCATCCTCGGACTGAAGCCGCGTCCGGCCCAGCCTGGGCATGTGCACCTCGTCGCCGAACTGGCGCGGCAAGCCGGTCAGTTCGATTTCGCGGCGGGGCAGCGCTTCAAGGCGGGAAAGGACGCCACCGGCAAGCCGGCGTTCTTCGCCAACCTCGGCGATGTCGTCGCCAACAAGGGGATGGTCGCTTCGCTGAAGAGCGTGTATCGCCACGGCGCCGAGGTGCTGTCCTCCGGCGACGACGACCGGGACCGGCTGTTCGCCTCGCCCATCGCCAATTCGGCGGACGGGCAGGGAGCCCCGCTGGCGACGCCGGACCAGTCCTGGCAACCGTTCTACGAAAAGCGCTATGTCGACGGCACCCTGGCGTCGATCGACATGCCGCCGGCGCAGGTGGGTTTCGGCATCGCCTCGCATTACCTGCTGGCCGCCGAGGGGAGCCGGCACATCACGGTGAGCCTGACGCTGCACGATGCGTTGCCGGCAGGCGGCGATATCGATCTGTCCCTGGACGCGGATTGCCTCCTGTCCACCGCCAAGGGCTGGATGGTCAAGACGCCCAAGCATTTCAGGTCCACGGGTTCCCGGTCGCTCGAGCTCTACTTCGAACTGGACGGCGGCGACGAAGCGGTGGTGCCGTATTCGGCCAAGGTGCACGGCGGCAATTTCGATACCGCCTTGCCGATGCTGCTGGTGATGCTGCGGCAGGACACGACACGCCGCTATGCCTATGCCGCCGCGGAGAACCTGGCGATCGATGCCATCGCGCTGCAGGTGAAGGTGGACGGCCTTCGCACGCTCGCTGTGTCCAGCGATTTCGGCCCCGTCGATCTCTCCAAGCCGTTCCAGCCGTTCGGGGTATCGCCGGTCACGGGCAGCGGCCTGGTGATCGGCGCCAAGGAGGTCTTTCAGAAGACCTTGAGCGATGCATCGATCGACCTGCGCTGGCAGGTGGCGCCCACGGTGTTTCCGGCCTCCGCCAGCGTGCCCACGGCGAAGATCGACGCGCTGACGGCGGGCGGTTGGGTGGGCACGGGCCTGGGAGCGGTCTCGATCGTTCCCGCGAGCGGATCGGACAGCGTGCACATCGATCTCGGCAGCCAGGCGAACGGGGCCGTGCTCGATGCACCGGATTTCACCGGCAACGAGCCCTATGGCACTTCGTCGCGCCAGGGTTTCGTGCGGTTGCAGTTGAACGGCGACGTCGGTCAGGCCGCCTACCAGAGCGCGCTGGTCGCTTACCTGCGCAAAGACGAGAACGCCACCGATCCCGGACCCAAGCCGCCGCAGGGACCCGTGGCCGCGTCGCTCACGCTCAACTACCTCGCCGGCACCACCTTGCCCTTGAACAGCAACACGGCCGACGCCTATGCGAATCGCACCGGCCGTTTCTTCCACGTGGCGCCGTTCGGCACGGCCGAACGCCATCCTTATCTGAGCGGCGGTACGCCGGTGCCGCTGCTGCCGCCGTTCCGCGTGGAGCTGGGCGGCGCCACGGTATCCAGCGAGGCGGAGTTCTACATCGGCGTCGCCGGTCTCCTGCCGCCGCAGAATCTGTCCGTGCTGTTCCAGGTGGCGGACGGCACGGCCAATCCCTTGGCCCGCAAGCCGGTGCCGCATATCGGCTGGAGCTACCTGGCCGACGAGCGATGGGTGGCGTTTCCCGAGAACGCCGTGGTGGATACGACCGGTGGCCTGCTGAATTCCGGCATCGTGACTTTCGCGATGCCCGGCGACGCCACCGCCGATAACCGTCTGATGCCGGCGGGACAGTATTGGATCCGCGCCGCCGTGCACGAGGCGAGCGATGCGGTCTGCCGGTTGAAGATGGTCGCGGCGCAGGCACTGGAGGCGGTGTTCGTCGATCAGGGTAACGATCCGGCGTTCTCTTCGACACCGCTGCCGCCCGGAACGGTGACGCAGCTTGCCGTGCCGGACGCGGCGGTGAAGAGCCTCGCCCAGCCGTTCCCGTCGTTCGGCGGACGCGGCGCGGAGCGTCCGGCCGATTTCTACCGGCGCGTGAGCGAGCGGTTGCGGCACAAGGACCGGGCCATCGCGTTGTGGGATATCGAGCGGCTGGTCCTGGAAGCCTTTCCGCAGGTCTTCAAGGTCAAGTGCCTCAATCACACGCAGTACGAGCCGGCCGACAACGACGGCGGCGGCCTGTGCAGCGGCGGCATCTATCGCGAGCTCGCGCCCGGCCACATCACCGTGGTGACCTTGCCGGATCTGCGCGCGCAACAGCAGGTCGATCCGCTCAAGCCTTACACCAGCCTCGGCGTGCTCGCCGACGTCCAGGCATATCTCGCGCGCCGATGCAGCGGCTTCGCGCAGCTGCACGTGAAGAACCCGCAATTCGAAGAGCTGCGGGTGAGCTTCGCGCTGAAGCTGCGCGACGGTTACGACGAGGCGTACTACAGAACACAGCTGCAGCAGGCGATCACGCGCTTCCTGTCGCCGTGGGCCTTCGACGGCACCGGCGTGCCGTCGTTCGGCGGAACGATCCACAAGTCGGCGCTGATCCACTTCGTGGAAAGCCAGCCCTGCGTGGACTACGTCACCGACTTCCGTCTGTACCAGGACATTCCCTGCCAGCCGCCGGGCAGCGTGGACCTGGACGAGGCGGCCGGCTCGCGCGCCGTATCCATCCTGGTGTCCGCGCCCGCCGGCCGGCACCAGATCACCGTCATCAGGCCCGCGCCGGACCCGGCGCTGGCGGAAAGCTGCGGGTGCGACGCATGAATGCGATGGCGCAACCTCTCGACAAGCTGCCCGCGCTGGATCCCTCCGAGGATTACTACCGGCTGCGGCGCGAAGGCATCGGCCACATCCAGGACGCCGGCAGCGCCCAGTGGACCGACTACAACATCCACGACCCGGGCATCACCATCCTGGAGGCGCTGTGCTATGCCGTCACCGACGCGGGCTACCGCATCGGATGGCGCATCGAGGACATTCTCGCGCCGGCGGTGCCGTCGGCCGATCCCTCGCAACCGTATCCGGACCAGGCCTTCTTCACCGCGCGCGAGATCCTCACGGTCAATCCCGTCACGCCGAACGATCTGCGCCGGGCGCTGATCGACCTGCCGGGCGTCCACGACGCCTGGGTGCTCTGCAAGACCTGCGCCTGCGAAGTGAGCTATTGGGCGTACTGCGACCTGCAGGGGCAGCTGGTCCTGCAATACGCCCAGCCGGCCAGTCCGCCGAATCCGGCCACCGAGGTGTGGGCGCTGGGCCTCTACGAAACGCTGCTCGAACTGGACGACGACCCGGAGCTGGGCGACCTCAACGACCGGATGATCGTGTACCAGACCGTGCATCACGACGGCGGCGGCGCGCACCCGGTCATCATGGAGATGCGTTTTCCGGATCTGTCGCTCATCGACGGCGATGCATGGAAGACCTTCCTGGAAGACGACGCGGATTTCGGCGATCCGCCCGCGTTCACCGTCGAGCTGCTGCGGCTCGGCGCCACCAAGAGCTTCGACGTGTTCGGCCTGCCGAATCCGGCCGATCGCGACGCTTACCTGCGCAAGCTCTGGAACGGTGTGTTCTATGTGAGCCTGCGCATCCAGCCAGGCGGCGGGACGCCGATCGACATCGAGAACGCCGCCTTGCGCGTTTTCGCCGATACCGCCGTGCGCGACACGACTACCGCGGACGATTGGCGCACGCTGTTCACCGACACCAGCCCGAGCGGCTTCGTGCTGCGCTACCGCCGCAAGGCGAAGGCCACGGCGGCGGCGGTGGCGGGCGCCAAGGCGGCGCTGCAGCAGTGCCGCAACCTGGGCGAGGACTCCTGCCTCATCGCCGGCGCGGGCGTCGACGACGTCGCGGTGTGCGCGGACGTCGAGGTGCGCGCGGATGCCGACATCGAATACGTGCAGGCCGCCATCTGGTTCGCGCTCGAGCAGTACATGACGCC
>JBCNOA010000269.1:0-6007 GCA_039594095.1 Dyella sp. | reverse complement strand
ATCTTCCAACGCGTCGGGGACGTCGTAGGGGCGGGCCAGCGGGTTGGTGGGGAAGTCGGCGTGAGAAAGCACCTCATTGGGAAGCGGGTGCGTGTCTGCCTTATGATCGATGTCAGCCATCATCAACTCCATCTCAGTTGGTTGTGGTCAGCGGGTCGGATGGGTTGCACCCCATCCGGCCCGCGCTGCACGGCAGCTAAGCCGTGGTCGTGACGCAAAAGCGCGGGACGACAAAGCAAGACTACGGAGAACAAACGCAGACGTCTGTCAGGGATCGCCTATAGCGTACGTGGCGATAGGGCGAAGTGCCTGTCAGTAGCAGCGCGTTGCCTGTCAGTGACCGGACTTAGATGTCGCCGTGTAGCGCCTGCAACGCTGCCAGCGCCGCCAACCCGGCCGTTTCCGTCCGCAAGATCCGCGGCCCCAAGCGAAGCCCATGAAAGGCCGCCGCGTTGAGCGCGGTGACATCGCGCTCACCCAGGCCACCTTCCGGTCCGACCACCAGCACGCCGCCGCTGGTCGGAAAGCTCAGCGCACGTGCCTGCACGGTGCCTTCCGGCAACAACGCCAACCGTAATGCGCCATCGTCGGCCGGGAGATCGCGCAGCCATGACTCCAGCGGCAATGCGGGCATGATCTCCGGGACGACTGCGCGGCCGCTCTGTTCGCACGCGCTTTCCGCCACCGCACGCCAATGCGCCAGGCGCTTCTCCGCGCGTGCGGCGTCCAGCTTTACCTCGGAGCGTTCGGTGTGCAGCGGCACGATGCGGGCGACGCCCAGCTCGGTGGCCTTCTGCACGATCAGGTCCATCTTCTCGCCGCGGGCGATGCCCTGGGCGAGGGTGAGGCGCAGCGGGGATTCGTTGTCGATGCGTTCGCTGCTTTCGATGCGCACGATCACTTCGCGCTTGCCGACGGAGAGGATAGTGGCGGCATAGTCGTGGCCATCGCCATTGAACAGCACGAGAGCGTCGCCGGCCGTCATGCGCAGCACGCGGGCGACGTGTTCGCCGGCCTGGGCGGGCAGGGCGAGCTCGGCGCCGATGGCGAACGGCTGGGGGGCATGAATGCGGATGGTGCGCATGGGACGGGACGGCTGATTGGCGGGAAACGAGCGGGGAGGATAGCGAAGCGGGGCGGGGGCTGCTTGGCGTCCGGTGGCTGAACGAGCCCGGTCAAGCGGCGCGGCGGGATTTCCGTCGGACGGCGCCTGGACGTCCCGGCTGAGCTGAACCGCCGCATGGCGAATGACAACCGCCGGTTGCCGTCGCTCGTCCGCGGGCGCAGCATGCACTCATCTACGGCTGCACGAGGGCCGAAGCCATGTCGAAGTCACCGATTCTGTTCGCCATTGTTCTGCTCGCCGCATCGGGTGGTACAGCCGCTGTGGCGCAGAGTTCCGCTCGAAGTACGGCCGGCACGCCAAGTGTCCAGGCTGCCTCGAACCCATCCACCCAGCAGGGCCAGAACGCCACTCAAGGTGCCCGCATGCGCCGCGTGGAAGGCCTGCAGACCATGCCTTATCCGCCGCCGGCGTCCAGTGCGGGTGGCACGTCCGCGCAGCGTCCGGTGGACGAGCGCCATTGCCTGCGCCAGACCGGTAGCCATATTCCGCCGAAGGAAGGGAAGTGCATTCCCATGCCGGGGCGGGTGTACGACAAGACGGACATCGACCGCACGGGCGAGAACCGGCTGGGGCCGGCGTTGAAGAAGCTGGACCCGAGCGTGGGTGGGCGCTGACGTTTTCGATCAGGTCCGCGTCCTGTTCATGGGAGGCCTGGCGATCAGCGGATGCGGGCTTGCGCCGGCGGGAGACGTTCCGGCCGCGGCGATGTCGGCGCGGCCGGATCGCTCCGGCGTCAATCCACCACGGCGCGTTCGATACCGTCGATCGCCACGTCCACCAGATGATCCAGCTCGTCCGTACTCACCACGTACGGCGGCATGAAGTACACGACATTGCCCAGCGGACGCAGCAAGGCGCCGTGGTCCAGCCCGTGCAAATAGACGCGCAGGCCGCGGCGTTCCTCGGAGGGGTAGGCCGTGCGCGCGGCCTTGTCGCGCACCAGCTCCACCGCCGCGATCATCCCCGTCTGCCGCACGTCCGCGACGTGCGGGTGATCGCGCAGCGGTTCTAGCCGTTTGGACAGGTGCGCCGCCAACACCTGGTTGCGTTCCAGCACCGGCTCGTCGCGGAAGATGTCCAGCGTGGCGAGCGCGGCGCGGCAGGCCAGCGGGTTGCCGGTGTAGCTGTGCGAGTGCAGGAAAGCCTTGCCGGCGTTGTATTCGGCGTAGAAAGCCTCGTACACCGGCGTGGTGGTGAGCACGGCGGAGAGCGGCAGGAAGCCGCCGGTGAGGCCCTTGGAAAGGCACATGAAGTCCGGCGCCACGCCAGCTTGCTCGCAGGCGAACAGCGTGCCGGTACGGCCGAAGCCCACGGCGATCTCGTCGGCGATGAAGTGCACGCCGAATTCGTCGCACAGCGCGCGCAGGCCCGTGAGGTAACTGGGATGGTACATGCGCATGCCGCCGGCGCATTGCACGAGCGGTTCCACGATGACGGCGCAGGTCTCGTGTGCGTGGCGTTCCAGCAGCGCGCGCAGTTCACCCAGGCGGCGCGCGGCGACGGCTTCCGGGGACTCGCCGGGCTCGGCTTCGTAGGTGTCGGCGGAGGGGGCCAGGATCGGGGGGAGCAGCAGGGGGGCCTACGTCTTGCGGTACAGCGCCACGTCGCTGATGGAGAGCGCGCCGAGCGTCTCGCCGTGGTAACTGCCGGTGAGCGCGATGAAGCGGGTCTTCTGGCCGGCGCCCTGGTTGAGCCAATAGTGGAAGCTCATCTTCAGCGCGACTTCGATCGCGGCGGAACCGTTGTCGGCCAGGAACACGCGATCCAGCCCGGCCGGGGTGATCGCCGCCAGCCGCTCGGCCAGCTCGATGGCGGGCTCGTGGGTGAAGCCGGCGAAGATCACGTGCTCCAGCGTATCGAGCTGGTCCTTGAGCGCCGCGCCGATGCGCGGGTTGGCGTGGCCGAACAGGTTGGTCCACCAGGAGCTGATGCCGTCCAGGTAGCGGCGGCCATCGGCGTCCACCAGCCAGGGGCCTTCGCCGCGGACGATGGGCAGCAGCGGCACGGTGCCGGCGTGGTCGTGCATCTGGGTGCAGGGGTGCCAGAGGTGGCGGAGGTCTCGCGCGGCGAGGGCGCGGTTGCGGCTTTCGTTCGGACTCATCCGGGTATGATCGGACCTCGGCGCCGGCTGCCTCAAGCCCGCCTGTCCCTGGAGTCCCCGTTTTGATCCGGTTGCGCACCGTCCTGTGGTTCCTGTTGCTGGCCTCCGCCATGGCCTGGCTGGTGGCGTACCTGCCGGCCAGCTGGGTGCACCCGCAGCTGGAGGCGCGGCTGCGCGGCGGGCGCCTGGAGGGGCTCAGCGGCACGGTGTGGGAAGGCCACGCGGACCGGCTGCTGGCCACCAACGGCAGCGACCTGGGCCAGCTGGATTGGCGACTCTCGCGCCGCGCCCTGTTGGGCGACACGCAGCTGAGCGTGGATCTGCATGGCGCCTGGGGCCGCCTGACCGGGCGCATGCGCAAGCTGGACGGCAAGCGCGAGGAATGGAGCCAGGTCCATGTAGACGGCGACCTGGCTCAGCTCTCGGCCCGCCTCGCCCCGAACTTCGAACGCCTGGAAGGCCAGCTCACCATCGACAACGCCCGCGTGGTGATGCAGGGCCGCTGGCCGCTCGAGCTGGATGCCGCTGCGCAGTGGAGCGGCGCGCGCCTGCAGGGCGAGCAGCGCGACCTGTCCTTCGGCAACCTGCAGTTGCGCGCCAACGGCGAGGGCGGGGTGGTGAACGCCACGGTGAAGGACGACGGCGAAGGCCCGTTGCAGCTGGCCGGCCGTCTCGCGTTGAGCCCGCTGGGCTGGAAGTACGACATCAAGGCCAGGCCGCGCGAGCCCGATCCGGCGCTGCGCGATTGGCTGGCGGGTTTCGGCCGGCTGGCGGCCGATGGCAGCATGCATGTGGAACGCAGCGGCGGACTGGCCGCGATCATGGGCAAGGGGAATCGATGAGCGCACCCGATCTGGCGCGGGCGCTGTCCGCGGCGCGCGAAGCCGCGGACGCGGCGGCCGAGGTGATCCGCCACTACTGGCGCCGCGGCGTGGACGTGGAGATCAAGAGCGACGACACGCCGGTGACGGTGGCCGATCGCGAAGCCGAGCTGGCCATCCGCGAAGTGCTGGAGAAAGCGCTGCCCGAGGCCGCCATCTATGGCGAGGAATTCGGCCTGGACGACCATGCGCGCGAGCTGATGTGGCTGGTCGATCCGCTGGACGGCACCAAGAGCTTCGTGCGGCGCACGCCGTTCTTCTCGACGCAGATCGCGCTGATGCATCAAGGCGAGCTGGTGCTAGGCGTCTCCAGCGCGCCGGTGTACGGCGAGACGCTGTGGGCCAGCGCCGGCGGCGGCACATGGTTCGAAGGCGAGCGCGTGCGCGTCGCCGGAACGGAGGCGATGGCGCAGGCCTCGATTTCCACCGGCAACGTCAAGACGCTGACCCGCGACGCGCGCTGGAACGCATTGGGCGCCCTGATCCGCGACAGCAACCGCATTCGCGGCTACGGCGATTTCTGCCACTACCACCTGCTGGCGCGTGGCGGGCTGGATCTGGTGATCGAGTCGGACGTGAATATCCTGGACGTGGCCGCGCTGGCGGTGATCGTGCGCGAGGCCGGCGGCACGTTCACCGATTTGGACGGCCAGACGCTGACCTTGGATACGCGCAGCGTGCTGGCCGGTACGCCGGCCCTGCATGCGCAGGCGCTGGCGCGGTTCCGCGCCGCCTTACGGAGCTCATGATGCGCAAGCCCCCTATCATTCATGCCACCCGCGACGTGCACGACAGTCGCTTCCTCCATGTCGAGCAGCTGGATCTGGAGTTTTCCAACGGCGAGCGCCGCACCTACGAACGCCTGAAAGGCAGCGGCCTGGGTGCCGTCATCATCGTGCCGATGATCGACGACGAGACGGTGCTGCTGGTGCGCGAATACGGCGCGGGCGTCGGCCGTTACGAGCTGAGCCTGCCGAAGGGACGGCTCGATCAGGACGAGACGGCCGAGCAGGGCGCGGATCGCGAGCTGAAGGAAGAAATCGGCTATGGCGCGCGCCGCCTGAAGATTCTGCACAACCTGTCGTTGTCGCCGTCGTACATGACCCACATGGCGCACATCGTGCTGGCGCAGGACCTGTACGAAGAACGCTTGGAAGGCGATGAGCCGGAAGAGCTCGAAGTGGTGCCGTGGAAACTCGCCGAACTGCATGAACTGATCGCTCGCGACGACGTCACCGAAGGGCGCTCCATCGCCGCCTTGTTCATGGCCCGCGAGTACCTCGCCGGCCGCTTCAAGCCGGCATGAGCGCACCTGCCGTATCTAAGCTGCTGCAGCAGGTCACGGCCATCGCGCGCGATGCGGCCGAGGCGATTCTCGCGGTCTATCGCGAGGACTTCGAAGTGCAGCGCAAGGCCGACCACTCGCCGGTCACCGATGCCGATCTCGGCGCGCAGCGGGTCATCGTCGCCGGCCTGGACGCGCTGGACGAATGGTTGCCGGTGCTGTCCGAAGAATCGCGCATCGCGCCCTGGGCCGAGCGGCAGACGTGGTCGCGCTACTGGCTGGTGGATCCGCTCGACGGTACGCGCGAATTCGTCAAGCGCAACGGCGAGTTCACGGTGAACATCGCGCTGATCGACGGCCATGAGCCGGTGCTGGGCGTCGTGCTGGCGCCGGTGACCGGCGATCTGTACGCCGCCGAGCGCGGCGGCGCGGCATGGCGGCAATCGAGCATCGAGGCGGCGTGGGAACCGATCGCGACGCGCGTGATGGCCGAGCCGCCCGTGGTCGCCGGCAGCCGCTCGCATGGCGGTCATGGCATCGCGTTGCTGCGCGACTTGCTGGGCGACGACTTCGTGGAAAAACCGATGGGCTCGGCGCTCAAGTTCGGCATGGTC
>JBCNOA010000268.1:0-6056 GCA_039594095.1 Dyella sp. | reverse complement strand
GACGGCTGTTCCTGCTCGAGGAAGATGTGCGGCGAGTTCGGTTGTTCCAGCGACAGGTCCTTCAGATAGACGCGCTGGATGTTGAAGAACGGCTGGCCATCCTGGCCCGGTTGCTGCTGTTGCTGGTCGCTCATGACTCGCCTTCAAATGGAATGTGGTCAGTGCTTAGCGGAAGCGTCCGCCGCGCAAGACGCGTATGGTACATGACCAAATGGAGCCCGCTATGAGCGCCGGCCTAAAACTACAACGCCCGGTCAAAGCCGGGCGTTTTTGTGTGGTGTGCAGCTCGCCAGATCGGGGGCGCCGAATCAGGCAGCCAGCAACGGAACCAAGCCACCTTCGCGGTCCAGCGCAGACAGATCATCGAAGCCGCCGATGTGGCGCTCGTCGATATAAATCTGCGGAACCGTGCGGCGGTTCGTGCGCGTCATCATCTCCTCGCGCTTGCCGGGCTCGCGATCGATGAGAATCTTTTCAATCTGCTCGACACCACGCTGTTTCAGGAGTCGTTCCGCTGCCACGCAATAGGGGCAGACGGTGGTGCTGTACATGACCACGTGCGCCATAACTTCAACCTCGTATCTTTATTTCACAACCGGAAGGCCCGCTTGCTGCCAAGCGGCCAATCCGCCCTCGAGCGAATACACCTCACTGTAACCGGCTTGCTTCAGGACTGCTTGCGCCCGGCCAGCACGCTGGCCGGTCTGGCATACGAGGATGATGGGGGTCTCTTTGTTCTTTGCAAGCCCGGAAGCCTTGCCCTCAAGCTCCCCGAGCGGCGCGTGCTTGGCTTGCGGCAGATGGCCGGCTGCGTACTCACCGCTTTCGCGCACATCCACCACCACTGCATTGCGGCGGTTGATGAGCTGGGTGGCCACCGGAGCACTCACCTTGGCGCCGCCACCGCCCGCGATACGGCGCTGGATGGGCGCCCAGAGCAGCAGCAGACCGGAAACGATGGCGACGGCAAGCAGTGCGAGGTTGTTGTAATCGGCGAAGAACTTCACGGTATCGGTTTCCTGGGATGGGTCGGGGCAAGTCTAGTGGGCAAACATCAGCCGAACGATTCGGGAGCCCAATGCCCGCGGCATTATAAAATAGTCGGTTTCGGCGGCTGCACGATGACGTACGATACGTCGCCGCAGCTAGCCACCCGCAGGTTTTCTCACTTCTCATCATGGCAGTCATGCACAAGCTCGTCCTCATCCGCCACGGCGAATCGACGTGGAATCTGGAGAACCGCTTCACCGGCTGGGTCGACGTCGACCTGACCGACACAGGCATCGCCCAGGCCCGCCAAGGCGGCAAACTGCTGCGTGAAGCCGGCTTCACGTTCGACCTGGCCTACACCTCGGTGCTCAAGCGCGCGATCCGCACGCTGTGGCACGTGCAGGATGAAATGGATCTGATGTGGATCCCGACCCGTAATGAATGGCGCCTGAACGAGCGCCACTACGGCGCGCTGTCGGGCCTGAACAAGGCCGAAACTGCCGCGCAATATGGCGACGAGCAGGTCCTGATCTGGCGCCGCAGCTACGATACGCCGCCGCCCGCCCTCGAGCCCGGCGCAACGAACGACGTCTTCGGCAATCCGCGCTACGCGGGCCTGACGCGCGAACAGGTGCCCCTGACCGAATGCCTCAAGGACACCGTCGCCCGCGTGCTGCCGCTGTGGGATGAATCGATTGCACCGGCCATCAAGAGCGGCAAGCGCGTGGTGATCGCCGCGCACGGCAACAGCATCCGCGCGCTGGTGAAGTACCTGGACGGCATTTCCGACGCAGACATCGTCGGCCTCAATATCCCCAACGGCACGCCGCTTGTGTATGAGCTGGACGCCAACCTCAAGCCGATCCGCCATTACTACCTGGGCGACCAGGAAGCGATTGCCGCATCGCTTGCCGCAGTGGCCAGCCAGGGCAAGTCGAAATAATCCGTAACGGACGCTACGGCACTCCAACGCCTTTATACTGTCGAAGCCTGTAGCCCGGGATGTGCGCGAGCCGTCCCGGGCCATGTTTATCTACTGTTCCCACGTCCACGCTCGACACATGCGAACTTCGCTCAAGAACATCAGCTTGATCGCCATCGGCCTCGTCACCGGGGTGCTGGCAACGCTCCAGCTCTCCGCCACTGCGCAAAACGCGACGGTCGGGCCGCTTCCGCTGGAGAAACTCAGGCTCATGGCGGACATTTTCGGCCAGATCAAGCGCGAGTATGTCGAGCCCGTGGACGACGACAAGCTGCTGACCGAAGCGATCAAGGGCATGGTCGCCAGCCTCGACCCGCATTCGGCCTATCTGGACAAGAAGGACTTCCAGGAGCTGCAGGAAGGGACTCAGGGCCGCTTCGCCGGGCTGGGTATCGAGATCTCGCAGGAAGAAGGCCTGGTCAAGGTTATCAACCCGATTGAAGACACCCCCGCCTTCCGCGCTGGCGTGCAGCCGGGTGACCTGATTACCCGCATCGACGACAAGCCCGTGCGCGGCATGCCGCTGGAGCAAGCCGTCAAGCGCATGCGCGGCGCGCCGGGCACCAAGGTCACGCTCACGATTTACCGCAAGAAGGAAGAGCGCACGTTCCCGCTGACCATCACCCGCGCCGAGATCCAGGTGCAGTCGGTCAAGGCCAAGATGCTGGACAACGGCATCGCTTGGGTGCGCATCACCAGCTTCCAGGAACGCACCGTGCCGGACCTGGCCAAGAAGCTCAACGACTTGGCCAAACAAGACGCCCACCTCAAGGGCCTGATCCTGGATCTGCGCAACAACGGCGGCGGCGTGCTGCAGGCTGCAGTTGGCGTGTCGGCTGCGTTCCTGCCGCCGGACGTGACGGTGGTGTCGACCAACGGCCAGGTGCCGGATGCCAAGCGTACGTACAAGGCGACCTTCGCCAACTACCGCCTGAGCAACTTTGATTCCGATCCGCTGGTCGGTTTGGACCCCGAGTTCAAGACGGTGCCGATCATCGTGCTGACCAACGCGTACACGGCCTCGGCCTCCGAAATCGTGGCCGGCGCGCTGCAGGATCATCACCGCGCCAAGACGATGGGCAAGACGACTTTCGGCAAAGGCTCGGTGCAGACGGTGCGTCCGCTGTCGAACGACACCGGCATCAAGCTGACCATCGCGTACTACTACACGCCGTCGGGCAAGTCGATCCAGGCCAAGGGCATCCGACCGGATATTCCGGTTGACCAGAACCCGGACGGCGACCCGGACGATGCGCTGATCACGCGCGAAATCGACACCGAACGCCACCTGCACAACAAGCAGGAATCGGAAGAAGCCGAGATGACCGAGCGCGAAAAGCGCCGCATCGAAGAACTGCGTCGCCTGGAAGAAGAGAACGCCAAGAAGACGCCCGAGCAGCGCGAGAAGGAACGCAACAAGAAGCCGATCGAGTTTGGTTCAGCAGAAGACTTCATGCTGCAACAAGCGGTTGCCGACCTGAAGGGTCAGCCGGTCAAGCGCTCGAAGTCGGTGTTGGAAGCGGCGGCGGCTGCGGTGCCGGACAAGGCGGTGAAATCGCCGGCGGCCAAGGAATCGAGCGCCCCGGCCAAGCTGCCCAAGGGCAAGGCGGCTCCGGCTTCCGAGCCGGCCGCACCGAAGCCGAATGGTCCCGCCAGCGGCGTGCAGCCCGCACCGGAGCCCACCGGAGCACGTTAAGACACCGGCCGGCAAACACTGGCAAACTTACGAGGCCGTGCACTGCACGGCCTTTTTCATTGCACCACCATGAACGACGATCAACTGCTGCGCTACTCGCGCCATATCCTGCTCGACGAAATCGGCATCGAGGGACAGACGCGCCTGCTTGAGAGCCACGCGCTCGTCATCGGTGCGGGCGGGCTGGGTGCTGCGGCCCTGCCCTATCTGGCGGCGGCAGGCGTGGGCACGCTCACCATCGTCGACGACGATACGGTGGACTTGACCAATCTGCAGCGGCAGATCATCCACACTACCGAATCGGTCGGGCAACCGAAGGTGGCATCCGCGCAGGCGGCCATCGCCCGGCTGAACCCGGACGTTCGCGTGAATGCCGTGCAGCGCCGGCTTGATGCGGATGCAATCGTCGCACGCCTTGATGGCGTGAGCGTGGTACTGGACTGCTCCGATAACTTCGGCACTCGCCAGGCCGCCAACCTGGCCTGCGTGCAGGCTGGCGTGCCGCTGGTATCGGGCGCCGCCATCCGCTTTGACGGACAGATCAGCGTATTTGACAGTCGCGCCGGCGGCCCCTGCTACGCCTGCCTGTTCCCGCCCGACGAGCCTGCACCCGAAGTGGCGTGTGCAACGATGGGCGTGTTCTCGCCGCTGGTGGGCATGGTCGGTACGGTACAGGCCGCGGAGGCACTCAAGCTGATCGCCGGTATCGGCCGTCCGCTTGCCGGCCGCCTGCTGATGCTCGACGGTCTATCGATGGAGTGGACGACGATGCGGATCGCGCGCCAGCCGTCATGCCCCGTCTGCGGTGGCACACACTAAGGCGGTGAACACGCACAACAAAAAAGGAGGCCGAGGCCTCCTTCTTTTTTTGCCGCCGACGAGGCTTACTCGCCCTCGGGCTCCATCTGCGATTGCAGGTAGTTCTGGATGCCGACCTTGTCGATCAGTTCGAGCTGCGTTTCCAGCCAGTCGATGTGCTCTTCAGTGTCGTCCAGGATGTCGACCAGAATTTCGCGGCTGACGTAGTCCTTCACCGACTCGCAGTAAGCGATGCCCTCGACCACGGTGCCGTGTGCGGCACGCTCCAGCTTCAGGTCGCACTCGATGATCTCTTTCGTGTCTTGGCCAATGAAGATCTTGCCGAGGTCCTGCAGGTTGGGCAGGCCGTCGAGCATCAGGATGCGCTCGATCAGGCGATCGGCATGCTTCATCTCGCCAATCGACTCCTTGTACTCGTGGTCCCCAATGCGTTTGAGCCCCCAGTGGCCGTACATGCGCGCGTGGAGGAAATACTGGTTGATGGCGGTCAGCTCGTTCTTGAGCTGGGCGTTCAGATATTGGATGACCTTCTTATCGCCTTTCATTCTTGGGGCTCCAGCAAAGTGCAACGGCGGTGATGAACGCGCGCACGCGTCCGTTCAAGGCGAGCCCTGTGCCTGACCAGCAAGCAACAAATGCCACCGAGGCTCAACGCCTGGGCGGCAATTCGCGGCGACAGAAAAAAGACGGGAAATCAGGCAGCCAATGCACCGGGCACGAGGGCCTGATCATTGGCAACGGGCTCGTCGCGACGTTCGATTATGGCATGCGTGCTTGCACGGCCCAAAATCTGATCGACGGGGACGCAACTCACCGCTTCGGCAAGCACCTGCTTGGCGCAGTCCCGGCATTGTCCGCAGCAGGTGCCCACGCCGAGCGTTTCGGCGAGTTCGTCCATCGTCGACACGCCCAGACGGGCGGCGCCATGGATTTCGCGGTCGGTCACTTGGTTGCAGATGCAGACGTACACGGGATTCCTCCGCAGCGTTCAGAACACGCTGTAAAACCAGAATAACAGAGAATCGAAATGAGAACAATTCTTGTTCGACCCCATTCTGAGCGGAGGGTCATGCAGGTGTACGCAAGCCGTCTTTTCAGAGAAAGACGTGAAATTTCAATCACTTATGGAAGCTACACCTTAGGAAAGCGATGCGCCGGCGCGACACTCGGTACGGCCGGCGCTTTGAGGACGCGCGACTCAGGCCCGTGCCAGCGCGCCCAGCGCTTCCTCGATTTCGGCTGGTTCGCAGGCGTGCAGCAGGCGGTCCGCTTCGCGCATCAGGCGAGGGCGGTCCGAGCGCAGGATCTGCTGCTTGACGCTCAGCAGTTGCGACGGATGCATCGAGAATTCGGTCAGGCCCATGCCCAGCAGCAGGCGCGTCATGGAAGCGTCCCCCGCCATCTCGCCGCACACTGAAACCGGCTTGCCCGCCTGATGCCCTTCGCGGATAGTGCGCGCAATCAATTGCAGCACCGCCGGATGCAGCGGGTCGTACAGGTGCGCGACCGCGTTGTCGGCGCGGTCGATCGCGAGCGTGTACTGAATCAGGTCGTTCGTGCCGATCGAGA
>JBCNOA010000267.1:0-6075 GCA_039594095.1 Dyella sp. | reverse complement strand
CCAGGCCGAGCTGCGGCAGCAAGCCGCGGCATCGCTGGACGGCGAGTACGCGCTGATCCGCCACTTGGCCGAACTGGTCGCCGATGCCACCGCCGGCCAAGGCGACACCGCCGAGGAGCAGATCGTCCGTCTCGAGAGCGAGGCCGAGCTGGTCAAGGTCGTGACCGTGCACAAATCGAAGGGGCTGGAATATCCATTGGTGCTGCTGCCGTTCGCCTGCAGCGCGCGCGAGGTAAAGCGAAGCGACGGTTTCGTGTGGCACGACGCGGAGGGCCGCGCGCACATGGACCTGGAACCGGACGACGCGGCCGTCGCCCGGGCCGAATGCGAACGCCTGCAGGAAGATCTGCGCCTGCTCTACGTGGCGCTCACGCGCCCGCGCTACGCCTGCTGGGTGGGCGTGGCCTGCGTGAGCGTGGGCAACGCGAAGCAATCGTCGCTGCACAAATCGGCCCTGGGCTATGTGCTTTCCGGCGGCGCGCCGATCGAGCCTTCCGCGCTGATGCCCTTGCTGCTCCAGCTGCGCGGCGGCGAAGAAGCCATCGCCGTCGAGACGCTGCCCGAGACGCCCCTGCCCGGACACGTTCAGCCCGGCGGATCCGAGCCGGCCGCGACACAGCCTGCGCGCGATTACGCCAGCCGGCCCGGCGAGCGCTGGTGGATCGCCAGCTACAGCGCGCTGCGTTATGCGGAAGACGAGGAAACGCCGGAAGTCCCCGACGCCCCCGAAACACCCACGCAAGACGTCATGGCCGAAGCCGGCGCCGAACAAGCCGTGGTGGCGTCGCCCGGACCCGAAGCGCAAGGCATCCACGCATTCCCGCGCGGCGCCGTGGCCGGAACGTTCCTGCACGACTTGCTGGAATGGGCCGCCGAAGAAGGCTTCGCCGAGGTCGCCGCGCGCCCGGATGCGCTGGCCGATCTGATCCATCGCCGCGTGCAGCGGCACGGCTGGCAGGCTCACGCAGCCATGCTCGCCGAGTGGTTGCCCGAACTGCTGCGTACGCCGCTGCCGCTGCAGGGCGGCGGGACCGTGGCCCTGGCCGACTTGCACGATCCCTCGCGCTACCGCGCCGAGCTGGAGTTCTGGTTCGCCGTGAACCGCGTGGACACGCGCGCGCTGGATCGCCTCGTCACCGCCCATACGCTCGACGCGCGGCCTCGCCTGCCGCTGCTGCCGGACCGCCTCAACGGCATGCTGAAAGGCTTCATCGATCTGCTGTTCGAACACGATGGCCGCTATTACGTGGCCGACTACAAGTCCAACTGGCTGGGCGCCGATGCTTGCGCCTATACCGTGGAAGCGGTGCGCGACTCGGTGCTGCGCGAGCGCTACGACCTGCAATACGCGATCTACACGCTCGCTCTGCACCGCCAGTTACGCGCGCGCCTGCCGGACTACGACTACGAGCGGCACATGGGTGGCGTGCTCTACCTGTACTTGCGCGGTGTCGATGGGGCCGGCCACGGCGTGCACGCCGAACGCCTGCCGCTGGATCTGGTGGAGGCGATGGACCGGCTGTTCGCCGAAGGAGATCGCGCCGATGCCGCGTGATGCCCGCCTGGCGATGCTGGAAGCCGCCGAAGTGCAGGAACGCCTGCGCCCGCTCGACACCGCCTTCGCCCGCTTCCTGGCCGAACAGGACGCCGATGCCGACCCCGCCTGGCTGCTGCTGGCGGCGCTGGTGAGCCGGCGGGTGGCCGATGGCCATCTCTGCCTCGACCTTGCGCTATGGCAACCGCTCGCCGAGGACCAGTCCTGGCCGCATGCGTGGCGCGAGGCGATCGCGCGCATCCTGCGCGAGGCGCCGCCCGCGTGGATCGCTGCCGGCGAAGGCGCGACGCCGCTGGTGCTCGACGGCTCGCGCCTGTACCTGCGCCGCTATTGGAACCACGAACGGCAGGTGGCCCGCGCCATCCGCGAACGCCTCGCCCTGCCGCCCGCGGCGCCGGTGCATCTGCGCGAAGAACTGGCGCGACTCTTTCCCGGCGATGCCTCGCCCGATTGGCCGCGCATCGCCTGCGCGCTGGCGGCGCGCGGCGCGTTCACGGTCATCACCGGCGGCCCCGGCACCGGCAAGACCACCACGGTGGTGCGACTGCTCGGCCTGTGGCAGACCCTGCGCCTGCGCGATGGCGAGCGGCCGTTGCGCATCCGCCTCGCCGCGCCGACCGGCAAGGCCGCCGCGCGCCTGCACGCATCCATCCAGGGGCAGCTCGCGCGGCTGGACGTGGACGAAGCGACGCGCGCGGCGATTCCCGCACAGGTGGACACGCTTCACCGTCTGCTGGGCGCCCGCCCTGACACGCGCCGCTTCCGTCACGACGCGGCTCATCCGCTGCCGCTGGATGTGCTGGTGATCGACGAAGCGTCGATGGTCGACCTGGAAATGATGTCCGCCGTTCTCGCCGCACTGCCGCCCGCCGCGCGACTGGTGCTGCTGGGCGACAAGGATCAGCTCTCCTCGGTGGAAGCCGGCGCCGTGCTCGGCGACCTGTGCCGGCGCGCCGAGGCGGGCCACTACGACGAGAGTACCGCGCTCTGGCTGCGCGATATCGCCGGTGACGACATCACGCCCTGGACCGATGCCGATGCCCGCGCGCTGGACCAGCAGGTGGTGATGCTGCGGCACAGCCATCGCTTCGGCGCCGACAGCGGTATCGGCCGGCTGGCGCAGGCCGTGAATGCCGGCGACATGGACGGGGTGCGCGATCTGTTCGCCTCGCCCCAGGCGGACATCGCCTGGATCGCCCGCTCACCGGCTGCCGGCGATCTCGCCGAACTGGTGCTGGAGGGCGGGCTCCGTCGCTTCGCGCAAGGCCACGACATGCCGGCCGGCTATCGCAGCTACCTTGAACTGCTGCGCCACGGGCGTCCCATGCCCGGCAGCGGCGGCGAAGCCTACGAGGACTGGGCGCATCGCGTGCTGGAAGCCTTCGGCCGCTTCCAGCTGTTATGCGCGCTCCGCCGCGGACCTTACGGCTCCGAGGGACTCAACCGGCAGATCGAGGACATCCTCCAGCGCGCGCGGCTGATCGATCCGGTCCATCACTGGTACGAAGGCAGGCCCGTGCTGGTCACGCGCAACGACTACAACCTCGGCTTGATGAACGGCGACGTGGGCATCGCGCTGCGCGTGCCGGGCGAAGACGGCGAGCCGAGGTTGCGCGTCGCCTTTCAGGTCGCCGGTACCGAGGGCGAGACCGTCGGCCGTATCCGCTTCGTGCTTCCCTCACGCCTGGGTGAACTGGAAACGGTCTACGCGATGACGGTGCACAAGTCGCAGGGTTCGGAGTTCGAACACACCGCGCTGGTGCTGCCCGACCAGGACAGCGGCGTGCTCACGCGAGAGCTGCTGTACACCGGTATCACACGTGCACGCCGGCGTTTCACCCTCGTCGGCGCCGACGCGCGCGTGGCCTACGCCGTGAAGCACGTGACGCTGCGCCACTCCGGCTTACAGGACCGAATGGGGAGCTGACCTGCGGAGCGCGGCGGCTAGCCCGGCGCGCAACTGGCGCCGGCCTGCAACGCGCTGGCATGGCTGCCGCCGCCGTCTTCCAGTTCCACCAGCGCTCCGGGCACGGCTGCCGTACTCCTCGCCTGACCGTCGCGCCCCTTGGCGCATATCGCCAGGCGCACGGTTGTCTTGGCGCCTGCGGCGGGCTTGCGCACCAGTTGGCCCTGCTGGGCGAATGTGATCACGCTCGCATCGGCGGCGCTCACGGCCACGCCACTGGCCGCATTCACCCGGCGCAGCAAGGCGAACTCGGCGCGGCTCTTGTCGTAATCCTGCCCTGCTCCGTCCGCGCCCATCGGATAGGCGTAAACGATCCAGCCGCCCTCGTACGATGCGCTGTGAGCGCAGGTATCGCCGCTCGCGCTCGCGCAGATCGACACGAAGATGCCGCGCGTCACCGCCTCGCTGCGCGCATAGGCGAAGCTGCTGGCGAGCGCACCGGTGGCGCCGCGCACATCGCCTCGATGCATCGCGTCGCGGAAATTCGGCATCGCCAAGGCGGTGAGGATGGCGAGCACGAAGATAACGATCATCAGCTCCACCAGCGTTAGGCCGCCCTGCCCCGCGCGCCTCACCAGCAGGCTCCGTTGCTGTTGGCCGAAGCATCGGACGCGAGCGGCGTCTTGTTGCCGGAGCTGTCCACGGCCAGCGCGCCGCAGACGTCCTTCGCCTGAGCCTGGGCCGGCGTCGCGGTGGCGGTGAACGACTGCGGACTGGTGCCCGCCGGCAGCGTCACAGTGACTTGGTAGTACTTCCTCTCGGAGGGCGCGGGATCGGCGTAACCGATGTCGGTGAGCTTGCCGTAGCGGTTGTACGTGGCGTAGTACCGCTCCTGCGCGTTGGCGATGCGCAGGAGCAGCTCCTTGCCCTCCGCGCGGCGGGCCCGGTAGGCGTAGCGGCCGTAGGCGGGAACCGCCAGCGCCGCCAGGATGGCGATGACGGCCACCACGATCATCAGTTCGACCAGGGTGAAGCCGCTGAGGCGGCGCCGGGTATCAGTTGCCATGGATCAGCGCCCTCCATGAGCGCCGGCGCCACACCGTGTCGCCGAACGAGAATGTCTTGCTGGGGTCTTTTTCGAGCGATACGCCCGGCACGTAGATCTGGCCGCCGCCCATGGTCACCGTGGCAGGCAGGGAACCGCCGGTCGGCGGATTGGTGACGCGCGCGCCGGCCTGCGTGTAACCCGCCGGCCAACCGGCGACGTCGCCGAAATCCACGCCCTGCGCGGCGGCGCCCGTGGCGGCATCGATCACCATGAGGGCGCCGCGGGGCGCCGGATCGCAAGGATCGTTCGCCTGCGGAATCAAGGTGGTGATGATCGCGCGGCTCGAATCGAACAGCGCTGTGGCGTCCACCACCACGCGCTCGCCCTTGGCCGATGCGATGTCGAGGTCGAAATACCAGCCGCGAATGGCCTTCTTGCCGTCCGTCGCGGGCACGGGCAAGGTGGTCAGACCGCGCACGCTCCCCTGCTCCACCAGGGTCTGGCGTACCAGCGGCGTACTCGCATCACCATCGATCACGGTCGCCTGTCCCGCGCGGCCGCTGTCGCGGATGCCATACACCGCCTGCACGCGCGTGTTGTCGTCGACCTTGTTGTCCTTGCCGCCGAGGTATCTGCCGGTACCGAACACGACGGTGAATCCCGCGGCGCCCGGCGTCGGAAACAGGCGCGGCATCACCGTCACCGGACGATCGCCGGGAGTCTTGGGCCGGAAGAAGAGTTCGGCGGTCCACTGGCTGGGCGAGCTGTTGGTGAGATCGAAGCGCCACACGTTGCCGAGCAGGTCGCCGGCGAATGCCACGTCCTCGATCTGGTCGTTCTCGTAGTCGCCCAGCACCGGGGTGGTCAGTCCGTAGCTCTCGACGGTCCCGATGCTGCCGACCGAGGTGGGTGTCTTGATCTCCCGAATGAGCGCCCCGGTGCGCGCGTCCAGTACGAACAGCGAACTGAAGATGTTCTTCGCCGCCGCCTCGGTGCTGCCCTCCGGGAAGTAACCGCCCGGCACCAGCACGACCCACTTGCCGTTGGCGAGGCGGCCGATGTTCGGGCGGCCGAACGTGTATCCGAGATTGGCACCGCTATCGCTGGTGTAGTTGAACTCCCACAGCACGCGCTGTGCCGGCCCCATCACCTTGCCCGCGGTGCTGCCTTCCGTGGAGGCGACCTCGGTGACGTCCAGTGCGTAGACACCCCTTCCGCCCAGGCGCAGGCCAGCCACCAGGAGGGTATGCCAGCCGACGCTGTCGCCGTCGTCGAAATATACGTCGCGAGTCACCGGCGTGCCGTCGACCGAGGGCATGAAGCTGAAATCGGTCAGCGAAGACCAACCCCTCAGGCGCTCGTAGCTGGAGTACGGCACGTAGGCCCAGCGTTCCCTGCCCGGATCCGGCGTGACATCCACGTCCGCCGGATCGGTGGACGAGGTCGTCGCGTCGAATGCGTGCAACATGCCGTCATTCGCCGCCACATAGAGCGTGGGCGAACGTTTCAAATGATCGGCGCGGAAGCGCTCGTAGCTCTTGTCGTTCGCCGCGCCGCGGGCCTCCG
>JBCNOA010000266.1:0-6152 GCA_039594095.1 Dyella sp. | reverse complement strand
CGGCCTGCTGCTGCTGGCCAAGGCGCCGAATTTCCCCTTGCTGCTGGTCGCCGCGGCGCTGGTGGGCACCGGTTCGTCGGTGTTTCATCCCGAATCCTCGCGCGTCGCGCGCATGGCCTCGGGCGGGCGGCACGGGCTGGCGCAGTCGCTGTTCCAGGTAGGCGGCAACGCGGGCGCCTCGCTGGGGCCGCTGCTGGCGGCATGGATCATCGTGCCGAACGGCCGCGGCAGCGTGGCCTGGTTTTCGTTGGCGGCGCTGCTGGCCATCGTGGTGCTGCTGCAAGTGAGCGCGTGGTATCGCGACCATCATGCGACGCGCGGCAAGGCGAAGGCTCGCCACGCACACGTGAACCTGAGCCGCGGGCATGTGATCGGCTCGGTGCTGATCCTGGCGCTGCTGATCTTCTCCAAGTACTTCTACATCGCCAGCATCACCAGCTATTACACCTTCTATCTGATCCACAAGTTCGGCGTGTCGGTGCAGAACGCGCAGACGCACTTGTTCGTGTTCCTATTCGCGGTGGCGGCCGGTTCGCTGGTCGGCGGGCCGGTGGGCGATCGCATCGGGCGCAAGTGGGTGATCTGGGCATCCATCCTGGGCGTGGCCCCATTCACCCTGATGCTGCCGCACGCCGACCTGTTCTGGACCGGCGTGCTGACGGTGGTGATCGGCCTCATTCTCTCCTCGGCGTTCTCGGCGATTCTTGTCTATGCGCAGGAGCTAATCCCGGGCCGCGTGGGCATGATTTCGGGCCTGTTCTTCGGCTTCGCCTTCGGCATGGGCGGCATCGGCGCGGCGGTGCTGGGCCGGGTGGCGGATGCTCGCGGCATCGATTTCGTCTACGGCATCTGCGCCTATCTGCCGCTGCTGGGCGTGATCACTGTGCTGCTGCCCAACCTGGACGGCCGGCGGCGGGCGGCCGAGGCGTCCCGCTGACAAGGTCCGCCGCGAGGCTCCGGACGCGCTAGCATGGACGCTGTCGCCGCGCCTGGGCGCGGCATGCTTCCAAGGAGTCGGTATGAATTCGGGCAATCCAGTATTACGCGATAGCACCTTCCAGGGCCTGTTCGCCGAAGGCGAACGCATGACCCTCAACGGGACGGTGGCCAAGACGGGGCTGCTGTTGTTCCTGGCGGTGGTCACCGGCGGTTGGACCTGGTTGCGCTTCAGCCACGTCGCCGCCGAAGCCGGCAGCGCCGGCGCCGGGCTGGCCGCGATCTCGCCGTTCATCTGGGGCGGCATGCTGGCGGGTCTAGCATTGGCTCTGCTCACCACGTTCAAGGCGAATTGGGCCGGCATCACCGCGCCGGCCTATGCCATCGCCGAAGGCTTCGCGCTCGGCGGTCTATCAGCCATTTTCGAGTTGCGTTTTCCCGGCATCGTGCTGCAGGCCGTGATGCTAACGGCGGGTGTCATGGCCGTGATGCTGGTGCTGTATCGCACGCGCGTGATCCGAGTGACCGACAAGCTGCGCATGGGCGTGGTGGCGGCTACCGGCGGCATTGCGCTGCTGTACCTGGTGGACATGGGCCTGCGTGCGTTCACCAGCATCCAGGTGCCTTTCATCCACGAGTCCAGCGCGGTGGGCATCGGTTTCAGCCTGCTGGTGGTGGGGCTGGCGGCGTTCAACCTGCTGCTGGACTTCGACATGATCGAGCGCGGCGTGGATCAGGGCGCGCCCAAGTACATGGAGTGGTACGGCGCGTTCGGCCTGATGGTGACGCTGGTGTGGCTGTATCTCGAATTGCTGCGGCTGCTGTCGAAAGCGCGCCGCTGAGCGCTTGCTCCGCGAAACGAAAAGGCCGGCTTCATGCCGGCCTTTTTTTATGGTGCGATCAAATGACGGCTTGGCCTTGGCTTACCAGCGCATGCCCTGCATGGCCGACATCCCTATGGCGTAGACGATCAGCAGGCTGAGCAGCAGCGCGAAGGGAACCAGCAAAATCAGCGCATACAGATGCGTGCGCGCGTCGTAGCCTCGCCGCTGTCCGGCACGGACCAGCATGAAGACGAGGCTGGGCAGCAGCGACGCCGCAGGCGCGAAGAGGACGAAGCCGGCAGCGTGGCGGTCGTCGAGCGCGAGCATCGCCGCCGCCACGAGTGTGGCGAAAACGAGCAGATGCAGCAGGATGACGCGGACGCGCGGATGCCCGATGCGGGCGATCCACCAGCCCAGATACAGCGGATAGGTAAGCCCGCCCACGAAGACCCAGGGCGAGCCGGCGCCTCCGTGGGCGGATATCGCATCGAACAGCAGGGGCGGGATCGCCGCGACCGCCAGGATAAGCAGCAGATGAAGCACGATCTGGCCCGCGAGCTTCATCGCTTATCTCTGGCCGACCACGACGGGTTCCGGCTCCAGCCGTACACCGAATCGGGCCTCGACGCCGGCGATCACCTGCTGCGCGAAGGCCCACAGTTCGGGGCCGGTCGCCTTGCCGTGATTGACCAGCACCAGCGCGTGCCGGTTGGAAATGCCCGCATCGCCTTCGCGCTGTCCTTTGAAGCCGGCGGTTTCGATCAGCCACGCGGCGGAAAGCTTCCAGCGGCCGTCCGCGCCCGGCCAGGCGACCAGCTCGGGATAGCCGCGCTTCAATGCTTCGCCCTTTGGCGCTTCGACGATCGGGTTCTTGAAGAAACTGCCGGCGTTGCCGATCACCGCGGGATCCGGCAGCTTGCGCGTGCGCAGGTGAACCACCGCTTCGGCGACGTGGAACGGCGCGGGCTTGTCCACGCCCATGCGCGCCAGTTCTTCGCGGATGCCGGCGTAGTCCAGGCGCAGTTCGCGCGTGCGCGGCAGCACGAAGCGCACCGCGGTGACGATGTAGCGGCCCGGCTCGCGCTTGAACACCGAGTCGCGGTAGGCGAAGGCGCAGGCCGCGCGGTCGAGGATGGCGACGCGGCGTTCCTTGGTGTCCCAGGCTTCGACGCTTTCGATGAACTCGGCCACTTCGGTGCCGTAGGCGCCGATGTTCTGGATCGGCGCGGCGCCGACCGTACCGGGGATCAGGATCAGGTTTTCCAGTCCTGCGAAGCCCTGGCCCAGCGTCCAGCGTACGAAGTCGTCCCAGCGCTCGCCCGCGGCCACGGCGATCCGGGTGAGATCGCCTTCCTGCTCCACGTGCACGCCGCGGTTGGCCATGGCCACCACGGTGCCGTCGAAGTCGCCGGTGAACAGCAGGTTGCTGCCTTCGCCCAGCACCAGGAGCGGGCCGTTGTGCACGGCAGGGAAGTCCAGCAGTTCCGGCAGCTTGGCTGCCTCGCGCACTTCGGCGAGCAGCTTGGCGCGCGCGCCGACGCGCAGCGTGTTGCGTTGGCCCAGGGGCGCGTTCTCGATCAACACGTATCCGCCCATGTCGATCTGCTGCGGCGGCAAGGCGACGTGGTCAGCCGGCATGCGCGTCTCCCCGGCGGCGAAGTTCATCGACGCACTCGGCGATCAACTCCGGACCGCGGTAGATCATGCCGGAATAGATCTGCACCAGCGCGGCGCCGGCGTCGATCTTTCCGGCGGCATCGGCACCATCGAGGATGCCGCCCACGCCGACGATCGGAATGCGCTCGCCCAGGCGCTTGCGCATGCCGCGCAGCACCTCCGTGGAGCGCGCATACAGCGGCCGTCCGGAAAGCCCGCCGGCTTCGCCACCGTGCGGATCGCTGGCCACGGCGGCGTGGTCGACGGTGGTGTTGGTGCAGATGAGGCCGTCCACGCCCGTGCCGAGCAGCACGTCGGCAATGCCGTCCAGCTCCGCTTCGGTCAGATCCGGGGCGATCTTCAGCAGCATCGGTTTGCGCGCGCCGGCCTGCGAACCCAGGCGCTCCTGCGCCTCGCGCAGTGTCTCGATGAAGCGGCGCAGCGTGGCTTCTTCCTGCAGATCGCGCAGGCCCTGGGTGTTCGGCGAGGAGATGTTCACCGTCACATAGGTGGCGTGCGGGTAGACCTTCTCCAAGCAGAACAGGTAATCGTCCACCGCCTTCTCGTTCGGCGTGTCCTTGTTCTTGCCGATGTTGATGCCGAGCACGCCGCGATAGCTGGAACGCTGCACGTTGCGCACCAGCGCGTCCACGCCCTGATTGTTGAAGCCCAGGCGATTGATGATCGCTTCGTGGCGGGGCAGGCGGAACATGCGCGGCTTGTCGTTGCCTGGCTGCGGCCTCGGGGTGGTCGTGCCCACCTCGACGAAGCCGAAGCCGAGCGCGCCCAGGGCGTCGAGGTGATCGGCATTCTTGTCCAGGCCGGCGGCCAGACCCACCGGATTGGGGAACCGGATGCCGAAGACTGTCGTCGGCCAATCCGCCGGCGGTTTGGCCGCCAGGTGCAGGAGGTTGCTGCGATGGGCCACGTCCAGGCCATACAGCGTGAAGCGGTGCGCCGTTTCCGCATCGAGCGCGAACAGGAGGGGGCGTAGATAGGAGTACATGTTCAGCCTGGATGGCCCACGTAGACGCGGGTGTCGTAGTCGAAACTGATCTTGCCGCCGATGGCGGTGGCGTCGAACAGCTCGCGCAGCGCCTGCAGCATGGGTTCGTGCATCGGATGGTCTTCCTTCGGTGCATACGAGGAAGACATCAGGCGGCCGCGCAGACTGTCGAAATCCAGCAGTTGGCGATGCTCGAAGCTGGCGGTGCCGCGATAGCCTTCGCCGAACCAGGCGCGCATGCGCGGTTCGTCGGCATAACGTTCGGCCACACTGGTGTAGTCGGTGCCGTAGCGCTTCAGCAGCGCCTCATAGCCTTCCAGGAACGGCGTGCCGACCAGTCGGCGGCTGTTCCAGTAGATCGCGGCCAGGCCATGCGGACGCAGCACCCGGGCGAACTCGTGGCGCGTGGCTTCCTCGTCGAACCAATGGAAAGCCTGCGCCACGGAAATCAGGTCCACGCTGTGCGCCGCCAGACCGGTCGCGTCGGCGCGACCGTCGAGGGCACGAAAGTGCTTGTCCATGCCCAGCCACTTCTCGGCCGCCGCGCGCATGGCGGCATTGGGTTCCACCGCGATCACGCGGTAGTCGCCATCTAGGAACAGCTTGCTGGAAATGCCGGTGCCGGCGCCCACGTCTGCCACCAGCCATTGAGGCGTGACGCCGTGCGCGCTCTGCAGCCATTGCAGCATGGCCTTTGGATAGTCGGGGCGATAGCGGACGTAATCCTCGACGCGGTTGCTGAAACGCTCGGTACTTTGCAGGTCGGCCATGGCACTCATCCGGTGAGGTTTTGCCCGCCGTCGACGCACAGCGTCTGGCCGGTGATCCAGCCGGCCCACGGCGAAGCGAGGAAAAGCGCGGCATGCGCGATGTCCTCCGGCGCGCCGAAGCGGCCGAAGGGGATCCTGGCGAGCGTGGCGCGGTACAGCTCGGGTTCCTCGCGGCGGCGGCGGTCCCACAGGCCGTCGGGAAAATCGATCGAACCCGGCGCGATGGCATTCACGCGGATGCGGTGTTCCGCCAGCGCGAGCGCCTGCGAGGTGGTGTACTGGCTGAGCGCGGCTTTCACGGCCGCGTAGGGCGCGTTGCGGGCGCGCGGATGGAACGCGGCGATCGAGCTCGTGTGCAGGATGCAGGCGTGCGGCGAGGCCTTCAGATGCGGCAGCGCGAAGCGCGAGGCGCGTACGGCCGCCATGAGATCGATGCGGAAGCCAGCCTCCCAGCCTTCGTCGTCGTCGGCGAAGCCGTAGCCGCTGGCATTGTTGATGAGGACGTCGATGCCGCCCAAGGTGTCTGCGGCGTTGCCGATGTAGCGTTCGATCGCCCCTACATCGCCCAGGTCGCAGCTTTCGGAGTGAGCCACCGCGCCGAGCGCGGCGATGGCTTCGCGGGTGTCGCGCAGCGCTTCCTCGCCACGGGCGCAGATCGATACGGCGGCACCGGCTTCGGCGAAAGCCAGCGCCATGCCGCGTCCGATGCCCTTGCTGCCGCCGGCGATCGCCACGCGGTAGCCGTCGAGCGGGAAGGCGGGGCGGGAAGGCGGCAGGGGCATGCGGTCAGCCGTGAGCGTGAATGGATCGGCGGCGGGCGCCCGGCCGGAGCCGGGCGCCGCCTCGCTTACAGGTCGAACTTGATGCCCCGGGCCAGCCGCAGCGCGTCCGAATAGTTGCTTGTGTTGGTCTGGGGGCGCATGTAGTCCTTCCTCGCGCCCGGGCCGGATTCGCGGCCGC
>JBCNOA010000265.1:0-6202 GCA_039594095.1 Dyella sp. | reverse complement strand
ACTCGCTGCTGGGCAGCTTCGTCGCCTACGTGGTGATGGAGACCCAGGGTGATCGCCCCTTCGCCGACATTCACCATGCCCGTGATGCTCATGGGGGCTTCCATTAGCTCGACCCCGTGCTCCGCGCAGGTAGCGCGCAACGCGGCGTATCCCGGGAGCTTGTCCAGTTCGGCCAGGTCGCCGCCGTAGCTGATGCATACGGCAGGCACCAGCAGGCCGGCACGTACACGCCGCGCGGCATAGCCGAACAGCGACTCGGCGCCGTGTTCGAAACCGCGGACCTTGCCCACCGGACCGGTCTCCCCGCGGAAGGCGCGCAGCAGCGGCTTGATGTCCAGCGCGGAGCCGAGCACCGCGCTGAACAGTCCCACGCTGCGGTCGCCTTTCTTCTTGGCGCGCGCGCGCAGGTAGTAGAGATCGCGCGGCAGCATGTAGCCGTAGGAATGATTGGCGATGTGGGTCACTCGCTCGCGAATCGCCGGCGGCGTCTCGCCCAGGCCGATCAGCCGCGCCGCTTCCACGATCGCCGGTGCCGTGCCGGCGAAGAGATTGCGGGTATCGATCACCCGCATCAGGAACTGTCCGGACAGCCCGGCCTTCTCGCGCGCTTCGCGATAGTGCTTGAGCACGGCGAAGCTCGCCTTGTTGACGTGGTCGTTGACCGGGCTGCGGGTGGCGGTGACGGTAAGGCAGAAGACGCAGTCCTGCTCCAGTACCAGCTTTTCCAGGAACAGCCGCTGGATCTCCTCCACGGAGCAGGGCTCGGTCTCGGCCGAATGGCCGCGGTCGCCCAGCTTGCGGTCGATGAATCGCTGGATTTCGGCGGGACTGCGATCGTCGAGGAATATCTCGCGATCCACCCGCACGGTGATCGGCATCACCGTGACGCCGTGGTCATCCAGAAATTTCTGCGGAATATCGCAGGACGCATCGATGGCCAGCCCCATGCGCATCATGTCACCCCCTAGGTCGAACGCGCCGGCAACATAACATGGGCGGGCGCGGCTGCCGACTGGATCACAGAACGTGCCGGGCGGCCTCGGCCATGCGGCACTGCGCCATCGTGCCGCTGGGAGCGGGGTGGTGCGCTGCCGCTAGAATCGTACGGATGACTTGGCTATTCGCCGGCGTGGCGTCGCCGGTAACGCGCCGCGGGGATGCCCCCGCGCATCGACCTCGAAGGGTCCCATGAAAGACAAACAGGAAATCGTATCCAACTGGCTGCCGCGCTATACCGGCACTTCGCTGGAGCAGTTCGGCGAGTACATCCTCCTCACCAATTTCGGCCATTACGTCGACCTCTTCGCCCAGTGGCACGGGGTCGAGGTGCAGGGGCGCGATCGGCCCATGCCCAACGCCACGGCCGACGGCATCACCTTGATCAACTTCGGCATGGGCAGCCCGAATGCCGCCACGGTCATGGACCTGCTCAGCGCGATTTCGCCGAAGGCGGCGCTGTTCCTGGGCAAGTGCGGCGGCGTCAAGAAGAAGAACGCGATCGGCGATCTCGTGCTGCCGATCGCGGCGATCCGCGGCGAAGGCACGTCGAACGACTATCTGCCGCCCGAAGTCCCGGCTTTGCCTGCGTTCCAGCTGCAGCGCGGCGTGTCGACCATGATCCGCGACCTGGGCTACGACTACTGGACCGGCACGGTGTACACCACCAATCGCCGTGTCTGGGAACACGACGAGCAGTTCAAGGATTACCTGCGCCGCACGCGCTGCATGGCCGTAGACATGGAAACCGCGACCATCTTCGCCGCCGGTTTCGCCAACAGGATTCCGTGCGGGGCGCTGCTGCTGGTGTCCGATCAGCCGATGATTCCCGAAGGCGTGAAGACCGAGGCGAGCGATCGCAGCGTGACCGCGCAGTTCGTCGAGCGCCACATCCGCATCGGCATCGAGGCGCTCAAGCTGGTCAGGCGCAACGGCCGCAGCGTGAAGCACCTGCGCTTCGAAGAAAACGTCGACTGATCCTAGGGCCGGCGCCTGGCGCGCCGGCCGGCTGCCCAAAAAAAAGGCCGCTGCAATGGCGGCCTCATCGGGGTGATCCAGCATTTATCGGCATGCGTTCGTCGTCCTGAGGCAGCACGCGCTTTGTAATGGCGTCGACGAGCGGCCCCGCCGTGAAGACCCGGCGGCGCGGCGATGAAAGTTTCGTCCCTTGAAATGCGCGCCAAGGATTTCCTGTAAATGGCGGCGCTCGTCGATTAAATGCGGCGATTAATTAATCCATCGCATGGATGATTTATGCAATGGCTGCGGAGAGGCTGTCAAGCGCTCTCATAAGTAGGAAAAAATCCTAGATGCGAGCCAAGAAAAAGTCCTATATCGATCGGTGACGCATTTACGGTAAAGGCGCGCGCGATTCGGATCGATCGGCATTTTCTTTGAAAAGGCTTAGTGGCGAGCTCCGCGAATTTTTTTTGTCGCGAGGCTGTTTTCAAGGCGTTTTTTGCGCGCGCCTGCGCTTTCGCCGGTCACGGATGCTTACGCGGACCTGAGGAGTTACCACGATCTCGGCCTCGAAATTTCATGCATTAAATTCGCAACAAATCATTGTTGACGATTCGTTACGAACACTATTACGGTTGGGGTCGGTTGCTCTGCCATGAAACGGTAATCGTTGCTTGGCCGATGGAATTCTCAGGGCAACTTCTACGGGGGCGTGGAAAATTCCTGGATTACTCGTTCCATTATCTCTCTAGATAATGGATGGCCAGGTTTTGCTTATTCGAAACCGATTTTCATTGCCTATTTTGCTCGGGGGAGCATTCCAGATGACGAATCAGTACAAGCACCGGCCGGCCGGCCGTGCGTTGGCGCGCCATACCGCCTTGGCGGTCGCCATCGCGGCAGGTTGCGCCCTGACGGGACAGGTCTACGCCCAGGCATCGACGGGCGCCATCTTCGGTACCGCACCGGCAGCGCCCGGCGAAACGGTGCTGATCCAGAGCGACAGCGGCATCTCGCGCGAGGTGGCCGTGGATGCGAGCGGCCGTTACTCGGCCGCCAGCCTGCCGCTGGGCACGTACAAGGTGAGCTTGAAGAAGGACGGCGCCATCGTCGAAACGCGCAGCAACATCGCGCTGACCGTCGGCGCGGGTACGCAGATCGCCTTCGGCCCTTCGGCCGAGAACGCCAAGAGCCTCGGTAGCGTGACCGTGGTGGCCAATGCCCTGCCGGCCGTCGACGTCAGCCAGGTGGACTCGCGTACCGTGATCAACGCCGAGCAGCTGGCCAAGCTGCCGATCGCGCGCAGTGCCGAAGCGGTGGCGATCCTCGCCCCGGGCGTGAACACGGGCAGCAGCTACTTCACCAGTCCTACCGGGCAGACGCTGGTCTCGTTCGCCGGTTCGTCGGTGGCGGAAAATGCGTATTACATCAACGGCTTCAACACCAGCGATCCCCTGCATAACTTCGGCGGCCTGACGCTTCCCTACGGCGCGATCGACCAGCAGCAGATCATGATCGGCGGCTACGGCGCGGCGTACGGCCGTTCCGACGGCGGCGTGATCAACCAGGTCGGCAAGCGCGGCACCGACGAATGGCACTTCGGCGCTCAGGTGCTTTGGCAGCCCAAGTTCGCCGAAGCCGATCCGGATAATGCGTTCTATCCGTCGGGCTCGGCCTTCCGTCCCAACTCCGCCGGCGGTCGCCAGGGCCAGATGTACTGGACCCGCCAGGACAACAAGTCATGGGAGCACGTGGAAGACGCGTACTTCGGCGGTCCGCTGATCAAGAACAAGCTGTACATCTTCGGCGCGCTGGAATCCGATCACATCAATAGCGGCGTGAGCGTCGCCAACCGCTCGACCAATACCGAGACGACCTATTCGTACACGCGTCCGAAGTGGTACGGCAAGCTGGACTGGAACATCACCGACACCAACATCCTCGAGCTGACCGGCGCGTCCAACAAGAGCGAGTACTCGGGCAACACCTACGCCTATACCTACACGCCCACTACCGCGGTAGGCACGCGCGGCGCCTATCTGGGCCCGGCGACCTATACCAAGGGCGGCGCCGACATGTGGGTGGCCAAATACACCGGCTACATCACCGACAGCATTACGGTGGAAGCCCTGTACGGCAAGATGACGCAGACCAACTACAGCCGCGCGGCCGGCGGCGACGACCCGTGGGTCGGCGGCGCGAGCTTCCAGAATCCGGCGCTGATCCCGGCGGGGTCCAGCGGCATCAACGGTCCGCAGATCAACCAGACCATCGACGACCCGCGCGCGCACGACAAGACCTCGAACTTGCGCCTGGACGTCAACTACAAGATCGGCAGCCACTCGATCACCGCCGGTATCGACAACCTGAGCGTGAACTCGATCGACATCGGCACCACCCCGTCGGGCCCGGGCTACTACTGGGTCTACGGCCAGGGCGCTCCGAACGCGCCGATCAGCACCCTGCCTGGCAACGGCGTAGGAGCACCGGGCGGCGCCGGCTACTACGTGGCCAAGACGATCTATTCGAACTCCGCCAGTGCCCGCGTCAAGCAGCATGCGCAGTTCATCGAAGATGCCTGGCAGATCAATGACCGCATCCTGCTGACCGTCGGCATCCGCAACGACCAGTTCACCAACTACAACCCGGACGGCGTGCCTTACCTGCGTCTGACCAAGCCGCAGTGGGCGCCTCGCATCGGCGCGAGCTGGGACGTGTTCGGCGATTCGAGCTTCAAGGTCTACGGCAACGCGGGCCGCTACTACATCGACGAGCCGGCCAACGTGGCCATCCGCGGCGCGGCGGGCAGCACCTTCACGTCGCAGTACTTCACCTACTCGGGCATCGACCCGGTCAGCGGTTCGCCGACGGGTCTGACCCAGATTCCGCAGGATCGCTATCCGGGCGTGTCGGCGAACAACGAGTTCGGTGTGCCGCCCGACCCGAAGACGGTGACCAGCCGCAACGCGAAGGCCGAATACCAGGACGAATACATCGCCGGCTTCGACAAGACGCTCGACGCATTCAGCCAGAAGTGGGTGTATGGCGCCAAGGCGGTCTACCGCGTGCTGCGCAACGACCTGGACGACGTGTGCGACGACACCGTTATCCAGGACTACGCGACTCGGCAAGGCCTGGATCCGGTGGCCGCGCTCGGCTCGACGGGCTGCTACATCATGAACCCGGGCAAGTCCGCGCAGATCAACGTATCCAACGGCAACGGCGGCTACAGCATCCTCAACATCCCGTGGTCCGCGTGGGGCATGCCGCAGCTCAAGCGCAAGTACGCTGCGCTGAACCTGTACATGGAGCATCCGTTCGAGAACAACTGGTACGGCCGCGTGGACTACACCTGGTCGCACAACTACGGCAATACCGAGGGTTCCGTGCGCTCGGACATCGGCCAGACCGACGTCTCGCAGACGGAGGACTGGGACAACGCCGGCGTGATGACGTACTCGAACGGCTCGCTGGCTAACGATCGCCGACACCAGATCAAGTTCGTCGGCTACTACCAGATCACGCCGGAATGGCTGATCGGCGGTAACGTCCAGCTGCTGTCGGGTACGCCCAAGACCTGCCTGAGCTTTTTCGGCCCGCAGCAGACCGACCCGTATGGCTACGGCGTGTCCTACCACTTCTGCGGTCCGAACGGCACGCCGGCGCCCTATGGCTCCACCGGCCGCACGCCGTGGCAGGAAATTGTCAGCCTGAACGTCGAATACCGTCCGGACTGGGCGGGCAAGAAGCTGGCGTTCGGCGCGATGGTCTACAACCTGTTCGACCAGCAGAACATCACGCAGTATCGCCAGGGCTCGGTGTCCGGCCCGGGTGTGACCAGCGTGAACTGGCAGACGCCGATCTCGTTCACCACGCCGCGGTACGTGCGCTTCTCGGTCAGCTACGACTTCTGAGAAAGCGCAACCCTTCCCGCGAGGGATCGGTAGAAAAAGAAACCCCCGCTCCGGCGGGGGTTTTTTTGTGCCTTATGCTTGCGGCTCCGGCAAAAAAGGGGGCCGTCTCTCGACGGCCCATATTGGGGAGATTCCAGCTGTTTTCGGCGCGGGAACTCCATCCAGGATTCCCGCGCGCTTTGTGATGCCAATCGCTCAGAGGCTGAAGTCGTACCGGGCACCGAGGCGGACGTAGCGCGGATCCTGGAACGAACGCGGGCGGAAGCAGTTGATGGTCGTATTGCCCGAGGGGTCCTCGCAGGATTCGAACAGCTGGGTCACGCGCTGCTTGC
>JBCNOA010000264.1:0-6221 GCA_039594095.1 Dyella sp. | reverse complement strand
GCCGCGGCATAGGCGTCGGCCGGCAAACTCGGTTGATAGACAGCCAGGCGGTGGCGTGCGCCGCGCAGCAACGGCAGCCGCGCATCGGCCAGCGATTCGCGGTCACCGATGGCCAGCGTCTCGGGCAGAGAGGGCGGCGCGGCGCGTGGAGCGCCGGTCAGGGCCAAGGTCATGTGCCGGTGTGGAATGCCGGCGTCGTCGAAGACTTCGCCGTGGGCCACGAAGCCCTCGCGCTCGTAGAACCCGATGGCCTGGACCTGGGCGTCCAGCGATACCTCGGGCCAGTCCAGGGCCCGGGCGCGGGCGACCAGTTCGCGCAGCACCGCCACGCCGACGCCGGAACCGCGCCACGGCCGCCGCACCGCCATGCGGCCGATCTTGCGCGCCGGCGTCAGGCGGCCGCAGGCGATCGGCTCGCCGGAGCCGTCCCGGGCGAGCACGTGGACGGAGGGCGCATCCAGTTCGTCCCATTCCAGCGACTCCGGCACCGCCTGCTCCTGGACGAAGACTTCCGTCCGGATCGCCCGCAGCGCCTCGCGGTCGCGGTCGCGCGCCCAGTCCGCGCGCTCCAGATGGAAGTCCTGCAGGTTCACCGGCGGCGGCCTTTCTGGACGACCAGGTGGCCATCGTTGACCAGCGCCAGCAGAAGGGTGCGCTCGGCGCCCGTCGGCTTGCGGCCGGGATCCATCGTCCGCTCCGCGCACAGGCGCTCGGCCAGCTCGACGGGAGCAGGGTAAGCGTAGCCATTGGCGAACAGCGTGGCGCCGTCCTTGCCGCGCGCCCAGGCCATGCGCGACCAAGGATGCTTCAGCAACGACACGCCCTCGCTCAGCAGCTTCGCGAAGGCGGCCTCGGCGACCCGCTTGTCCGGAGCGGCCGGCGCCCGCGCCACGCGATAGCGCGTGATGAAGCGGCCGAACCAGTCGGCCAGGGTGGCGTCGTCCAGCGCCGCGAAAGGCAGCGCCTCCCGCACGCGGGCCAGCGCGGCGCGGTCGATTTCACCGGCCGAGCGGGACGGCTTGAGGTCGGGATCGCGGTAGCGGTCCTCATCCGCCAGGCGTTCGGCGAGGTAATCCGCCAGGTCCCCGGTCAGCTCCGCGCGGGAGGGCGCGCGCATGCCCACCGAAATGGTCATGCAGGGGCCGCCGAAGGCGACGCCGTCATGCGGCACGCCTGGCGGCAGGTAGAGCATGTCGCCCGGTTCCAGCAGCCATTCGTGCGTCGGATCGAAATGCTTGAGTTGCTTCAGTTCCACGTCGTCGCGGAAATCGGTGGGCGCGTGCGGATCGTCGCTGATCGCCCAGTGGCGCTGGCCCAGGCCCTGCAACAGGAACACGTCGTACTGGTCCACGTGCGCGCCCACGCCGCCGCCCGGCTCGGCGTACGAAATCATGATGTCGTCCAGGCGCCAGCTCGGCAGGAATTGGAACGATTCCAGCAGGGCGGCCGTGTCCGCATCCCACTTGTCCACGTCCTGGACCAGCAGCGTCCAGTTCTCGCTGGGCGTCTTGGCGAAGTCCTCCTCGCTCAGCGGGCCGGTCTTCACCGTCCAGCGGTCGCGGCGCGCGTCATGAACGATCAGGCGGGAGAGGGCTTCCTCCTCGCAGGCCAGTCCGGCCAGGTCGTCGGGCTCCAGCGGAGGCGTGAAATCCGGGAAGGCGTTGCGGATGAGCAGGGGGCGCTTCTGCCAGTAGTCGCGCAGGAACTGGGCCGGGCTCATGCCCAGGGGCTGCCGGGCCGAGCCGCGGACTTCGATCGGGAGAGGGGTCTTGGTCATCGGCGGATTGTAAGGGCTGGCGTCCCGGAAACGGCTGGGGCGCGGGCTTGGTCGGCGGCGCGAATCCGATCCGGGGTTTAACGAAGAAATAATGGAAACGCCATGTGCATATGGCGACTGATCCTTTCCTTCATGGGCGGCCACGGGTCTAAGGTCGGGCGAATAGAAGTCTAGACGTCCAAACAAAGGTCACCCGTTGAACGCCGTCGTCGCCCCGGATTCGCTCGCTTCCCCCTTGCCGGCCGAGAAGAACCTCCAGTTGCGCCGGCTGCTGGAAGGCCTGGCTCCCCACGAGCTGTACTGGATCGCCGCGCGCAGCGCGGCCCTCGCGGCGCGCGGTCAGGTCGCGCCCGAGGCGAAAGACATCGTGTCCGCCGAGCGCGTCACCGTGCTTTATGGCAGCCAGACCGGTAACGCCCGCCGCGTGGCCGAACGGCTGGCCAAGCGGATCGAGGCGGTGGGCCTGGCCGTGCGGCTGGTGCGCGCCGATGCCTATGGCCCGAAGGAATGGGCGCAGGAGCGCCACCTTGCCATCGTCGTCAGCACCCAGGGCGAGGGCGAGCCGCCGGACGACGCCCGCGGCCTGTTCGAATTCATCGCTGGCCGGCGTGCGCCGCGTCTGCCGGCATTGCGCTACAGCGTGCTGGCGCTCGGCGATTCCAGCTATCCGCAGTTCTGCGCCATCGGGCGCCAGCTCGACGCGCGCCTGGCCGAACTGGGGGCGATGCGGCTGCAGCCGCTGGCCGAGGCCGATGTGGATGTCGATGCGGCGGCCGGCCCGTGGCTCGACACCACGCTCGAGCGCGTCCGCGACGTCTTCAAGGCCCCGGCCGCGCGCGCGCCCTTGCTGCAGGCCGTACCCCAGCCCGCCGTGGCCGACCTAGTCGAGTACGACCGCGACCGTCCTTTCGCGGCCCCGGTGCTCGCCAACCAGCGCATCGTGTCCCGGCACAGCGAACGCGAGGTGCTGCATCTGGAGCTATCGCTGGAAGGCTCCGGCCTGAGCTACCGCCCCGGCGACGCGCTCGGCGTATGGCCGCGCAATCCCGCGCCGCTGGTGAAGCAATGGCTGGACACCCTGCGCTGGGACGGCGAGCAGCCGGTCACCCATGCGGGCCGCACGCTGCCGTTGGCGCGCTGGCTGGCCGGCGAGCGCGAACTGACGCGGCTGGCGCGCGGTTTCGTGCAGGCGCAGGCAGAGGCGGGCGGGGGAACGGAACTGACTCGGTTGCTGCGCGACGATCCGGCCGCGCTGGCCGTGCTGCTCGATACCCACCAACCCATCGACCTGCTGCGCCGCTATCCCGCGCGCTGGGAGCCGGCCGCGCTCGTCGCGGCATTGCGTCCGCTCACGCCGCGTCTGTATTCCATCGCGTCCAGTCCGGCGGTCGTCGGCGAAGAGGTGCATCTCACGGTCTCGAAGGTGGACTACGAAGCCTTCGGCGAACGGCATTGGGGTGCGGCTTCATCGTTCCTCGCCGACGGCGTCGAAGGCGCGCGCATCCCCGTATTCGTCGAACCCAACGAACGCTTCCGCCTGCCGGCGGATGACAGCCGCGACGTGATCATGATCGGTCCCGGTACCGGCGTGGCGCCGTTCCGCGCCTTCGTGCAGGAACGCCGCGAGACCGGCGCGCGCGGGCGCAACTGGCTGTTCTTCGGCAACCGCCGCTTCGGCGACGACTTTCTCTATCAGGTCGAATGGCTGGAAGCCTTGCGGCAAGGCGCCCTGCATCGATTGGACCTGGCGTTCTCGCGCGATGGCGCGGAAAAGATCTACGTGCAGCAACGCCTGCGCGAGCGCGGCAAGGAGCTGTATGCCTGGCTGCAGAACGGCGCGCACTTGTACGTCTGCGGCGATGCCAAGCACATGGCCAAAGACGTGCATGCCGCCTTGCTCGATGTGGCGGTCACGCACGGCGGTCTCTCCGCCGAGGATGCGGCCGCCTGGCTGTCCGATCTCCTGCAACAAGGGCGCTATGCCCGCGACGTGTACTGATATGAGCGCACCGCCTTCCGATTTCGAACGCATCAAGGCCGCCAGCCGTTTCCTTCGCGGCACCATCGCCGAGGGCCTGGCCGACCCTGTCACCGGCGGTATCAGCGACGACGACGGCAAGCTGCTCAAGTTCCACGGCAGCTATCAGCAGGACGACCGCGACCTGCGCGAAGAGCGCCGCCGCCAAAAGCTCGAACCGGCCTACAGCTTCATGCTGCGCGCACGCCTGCCGGGCGGGGTGGTCACGCCGGCGCAATGGCTCGCATTCGACCGCATCGCCCGCGAGCATGCGAACGGCACGTTGCGCATCACCACGCGGCAGACCTTCCAGTGGCACGGCATCATCAAGCGCAAGCTCAAGCCGACCATTGCCGCCATCCACGCCCAGCTGGCCACCACCATCGCCGCCTGCGGCGACGTGGTGCGCAACGTGGTGAGCACGGCCAATCCGGTCGAGACACAAGCGCACGCCGAAGCCTATGCCTGGGCGGCGAAGCTCTCCGACGGTCTGGCACCCCGCACGCGGGCATATCACGAGATCTGGCTGGACGGCGAACCGCTGGTCGGCGAGCCGGAGTACGAGCCGCTCTACGGCGCCACGTATCTGCCACGCAAGTTCAAGATCGGCCTCGCCATTCCGCCGTTGAACGACGTCGACGTGTTCGCGCAGGACCTCGGCATCATTGCGATCGCCGAACAGGGCGAACTGCAGGGTTTCAACATCGCCGTCGGCGGCGGCATGGGTGCCACGCACGGCGATCCCACGACGTATCCGCGCCTGGCCAGCGTGATCGGCTTCGTCACGCCGGACCAGCTGTTCGCCACGGCCGAGGCCGTGGTGGCGTTGCAGCGCGACTGGGGCAACCGCGCCGAGCGCAAGCACGCTCGCCTGAAATACACGCTCGATCATCGCGGGCTGGACGCCTTCAAGACCGAACTCGAACGCCGCCTCGGCTTCGAGCTCGCGCCCTCGCGGCCCTACCGCTTCGATCACAACGGCGATCGCTACGGCTGGATCGAAGGCCACGACGGCCGCTGGCATCTCACCTTGCATATCGACTCCGGGCGCCTTGCCGATCGTGGCGAACGGCGCTGGCTCACGGGTCTGCGCGAATTGGCGAAGGCGCACAGGGGCGATTTCCGGCTCACCTGTAACCAGAACGTGATCGTCGCGAACGTGCCAGCGGGGGAGCGGGCTCGCGTCGACGCCATCGTCGAAGCGCACGGTTTGGACGGCTATCGCCGCCATGGTGCGTTCCGCCGCGACGCCGTGGCCTGCGTCGCTTTGCCTACCTGCGGCTTGGCGATGGCTGAAGCGGAGCGTTATCTGCCGGACTTCCTCGGCCGGGTGGAGGCGCTGCTCTCCGCGCACGGACTCGCCGACGCGCCGATCCTGCTGCGCATCTCCGGCTGCCCCAACGGCTGCTCGCGGCCGTACCTGGGCGAGGTCGCTTTGGTCGGCCGTGGACCGGGGCGCTACGACCTGCGTCTGGGCGCCGATGCCCGCGGCCAGCGCTTGAACGTGGCGCATCTGGAGAACGTGGACGAAGCGGCCATCCTGGCCGAACTCGACCGGTTGTTCGCGCGCTATGCCGCGGAGCGCGATGACGGCGAGCGCTTCGGCGATTTCCTGTGGCGCGTCGCCGTCGTCGCGGCCGCGCCGACGCGACGTATTCCGTTGGAGGTGACCGTGTGAACGCGCAGATCCTGCAGGAGGCACGGAGCGAGCCGCGCGCGCTCGAAGCGCTCGACGCGTGGCTCGCCGGCCTGGACGCGGAGCACCGTGCGGCCTGGGCGCTCGAGCACGCGCCCGGCGCCCACGTACTCTCCTCTAGCTTCGGTGCGCAGGCGGCCGTGTCGCTGCATTTATTGACGCGCCAACAACCCGACTTGCCGGTGATCCTGATCGACACCGGCTACCTGTTTCCCGAAACCTATCGCTTCGCCGACGAGCTGCGCGAACGCCTGGCGCTGAACCTCAAGGTCTATCGCGCCCCACTGGGCACGGCCTGGATGGAGTCGCGCCACGGCCGGCTGTGGGAACAGGGCGTGGAGGGTATCGAGCGCTACAACCAATTGCGCAAGGTCGAGCCGTTGCAGCATGCCCTGGACGAGGAGCAGGCGGGTACCTGGTTCGCCGGCCTGCGCCGCGGTCAGGCGCGCAGTCGCGAAAACATTCCGTTCGTGCGGCTCAGCCAAGGGCGCTGGAAGTTCCATCCGATCGCCGATTGGACCGATCGCGACGTCGGCCGTTATCTGCAACGGCACAGCCTGCCTTACCACCCGCTGTGGGAGCAGGGATACGTCTCCATCGGCGATATCCACACCACCCGGCGCTGGGAGCCGGGCATGGATCCGGAAGACACCCGTTTCTTCGGCCTCAAGCGCGAGTGCGGCATCCACGACCTCGCCTGATCCACCCATCGCCACCACCCCGATACGAAG
>JBCNOA010000263.1:0-6252 GCA_039594095.1 Dyella sp. | reverse complement strand
AGCTGGGATAAACCCGACATTTCCCTGGTGGAAAGAAGAGCCTGCCAGCCGCCGCGCCGGCGGAGGCCGAGGGCGCGGCGGCGCCCGCGCCCGCTTCCAGCACGGGGCGCTGAACGTTCAGGGCTTCGTCGTCTCGGCCGGCTCGGTGCTGCCGCGGAACGGGAACATCTGCTGGCGCACGAAGCCATCCGGCATGTAGTCGCCGACCACGCCGTACTTCTCGGGGAACTTCTTCTTCGACTTCACCGCAGTGCCGAACAGGTAGTCGAGAAAGGCGTAGTGCGCCGCGTAATTCTTGTCGATCGCCTCGTCGTCGGAGGCGTGGTGCCAATGGTGGAAGTCCGGCGTGACGACCAGGTACTTCAACGGCCCCCAGGGAAGGTGCACGTTGGCGTGATTGAACACCGCCTGGAAGCCGACCACGATGATGTACGCGTTCATCACTCCTTCGCTGAAACCCAGGATGTACAGCGGCGCCAGCACGCACACGCGCGTGAATATCAGCTCGAGCATGTGCTGACGCGACCCGGCGAGCCAGTCCATCGTTTTCACGCTGTGGTGCACGGCGTGGAATTTCCACAGGAACGGCACCTCGTGGTACGCGCGGTGCGTCCAATACTGCGCAAGGTCGGCCACCAGGATGCACAGCAGCAGCTGCGGCACGAACGGGATGTCGCGCACCGCTTGCTGGAAACCGCTGCTGACCAGCCACGCGAACAAGTGGTGTAGCAGGAAGTTCACCACCAGCAGGACCAGCCCGACGATGAAGTGATTCACCGCGAAATGTTTCAGGTCCGTCTGCCATTCCTTGCGGAACAGCGACTGGCCCTTGTAAAGCGGAAACAGTTTCTCGATCACCACGAAGATCAGCGTCGAGCCGAGCAGGTCGAGGATGAACCAGTCCAGCCCGATGTAAGGCGTGTGATCCGGAAAGTTACCCACCGGCACGCGGGATCCGCCCAGTGCCGTCGCGGCGATCACCAGCGCGAAGGCGACCATGTTGACGTTGCGCTGGCGACCCAGGATCACGTTGCCCAGCGAAATGCCGCCGGCGATCAGCAACGAGGCGAGCAGCAGCTGGCGCAGCACGTCGACGGAGTAGCGATGCCGCAGGTCGGGCGTGGTCAGGTACTGCGGGAAATGGAAAGCCAGCACGCCCAGCAGGCTGAGAATGCCCAGGGAGAGTGCGATCACCGTGGTGATCTTGCCCAGGCCGGGCTTGAGCTCGCCGTCGCGGTGCAGCAGCTCCCTGGTGTCGTCCAGCGGGGCCTTGAGGGTGCGGTCGATGACCTTGTGGGCCAGCTCGCGTTTGGAGAAATCGCTCATCGGTGGTCCTTCACGTGGGTGCCGGCTGTTCCCGGCCGGACGGCGCATGGTAGCCGGGCGGATGCCGCCCCCTCTACTGTGCCCGCAAGGCGGCTTTAAATGCGTGGGCGGCGACCCCACTTGATACAGTCTCCTTCCCGTTCGCCAGAGCTTTGACCCATGGATTCACTGATCGCCCAGGCCGAGCGCCGTCTCCTGGCGCCGGGCGGCCTGGCTGCCGCCGACCTCGACCGTGTGTTTTCCCAGCTGATGGGACCCTCCATCGACGCGGCGGACCTGTATTTCCAGCATTCCCGCAGCGAGTCGTGGCTCCTGGAGGAGGGCATCGTCAAGGACGGCAGCCACTCGATCGAGCAGGGCGTGGGCGTGCGCGCCATCGCGGGCGAGAAGACCGGATTCGCCTACTCGGACGATATCGTGCTGCCGCAGCTGCTGGAGGCTTCGCAGGCGGCCCGGGCCATCGCCCAGGGCGGCCAGGGCGCCGGCCAGCCGCTGGCCTTGCACGGCGCTCGCCAGCTCTATCCGGCCATCGATCCGGTAGAAAGCCTGCCGAACCCCGACAAGATCGCCCTGCTACGCGAGGTGGACGCCTATGCGCGCTCGCGGGATCCGCGCGTCAAGCAAGTCATCGTCAGCCTGGCCGCGACCATGGACACGGTGCTGGTGGCCTCGTCCGACGGCACGCTGGCCGCCGACGTGCGCCCGCTGGTGCGCTTGAACGTGCACGTTATCGCCGAGCACAACGGTCGCCGCGAGCAGGCTCACGTGGGCGGCGGCGGGCGCTACGGCTACCGCGAGCTGCTGGAGAACGGCCGCGCCCTGGCCTTCGCCGACGAGGCGGTGCGGCAGGCGCTGGTGAACCTGGAAGCGGTCGATGCGCCGGCCGGCATGATGACCGTGGTGCTTGGCCCGGGTTGGCCCGGCGTTCTGCTGCATGAAGCCATCGGCCATGGCCTGGAAGGGGATTTCAATCGCAAGGGCAGCTCCGCCTTCGCCGCCCGCATCGGTCAGCGCGTGGCCGCGCCGGGCGTCACCGTCGTGGACGACGGCACGCTGCCGGGCCGCCGCGGCTCGCTGAGCATCGACGACGAAGGTACGCCGACCGAGTGCACCACGTTGATCGAGGACGGCATTCTCAAGGGCTACATGCAGGACAAGCTCAACGCGCGCCTGATGGGCATGAAGCCCACCGGCAACGGTCGCCGCGAATCGTTCGCGCAGCTGCCGATGCCCCGCATGACCAACACCTACATGCTCGCGGGCCAGCACGATCCGCAGGAGATCATCCGCTCGGTCAAGCGCGGCATCTACGCGGTGAACTTCGGCGGCGGGCAGGTGGACATCACCAACGGCAAGTTCGTGTTCTCCGCGAGCGAGGCCTACCTGATCGAGGACGGCAAGGTCACCGCGCCGGTGAAAGGCGCGACCCTGGTCGGTTCCGGTCCCGAGGTGCTCACGCGTGTCTCGATGATCGGCAACGACCTGGCGTTGGACGAAGGCGTGGGCGTCTGCGGCAAGGACGGGCAGAGCGTGCCGGTGGGCGTCGGACAGCCGACCCTGCGCGTGGACGGCATGACGGTGGGCGGCACCGCGTCTTGAGCCCGCCATGATCCGCCGCGAAGGCCGCAAAGACGAAGGGGCGCCGAGAGGCGCCCCTTCTTGCTTTCATCGTTGCGCGGGAGGTGGTCAGTCCTCGCCGTCCTCGTCCTCGTCCGCGCCGGCGTCTTCGCCAGCGTCCGCCAGGCCTTTCAGCAGCTGAAAGATCTCCCGATAGGCACGCGGCGGTTTGTTCTTCTCGCGTTCGAGGCGAGCCTGCCGAAGCAGGGAACGCAGATGCTGGCGGTCGAGCTGGGGATGCGCGGCGATCAGTTCCGGCAGCGCGTTCTCCTCGTCGGCGAGCAGACGCTCGCGGGTCGCTTCAAGGCGATGCATCGCTGCGGTCTCCTGGCGCTGCCGCTCGCGGTTTTCGCCCAGGGCCGCGCGCACGCTGTCGAACGCATCGCTGTCGTGGCGGCGCATCACCTTGGCGAGGAAGCCGAGCTGGCGCTTGCGGGCGATGTGCGAGGTGATCTTGCGCGTGTTCCCGATCTCGCGCACGACGTCCTCCGGGAGATCGAGCTTGGCCAGGCGACTGGGCGGCAATTCCACCAGCTGCGCGGCGAGCTCGAGCACGGCCAGCGCCTCGCGACGCTGCTGCGAGCGCGTGGGACCGTAATCGTGATCGGGGTCGTCGGTATAGGTGCGGTTCACGGGTCGAGTCTCTTCATACGTGGGGCGTTACGGCGGCATGCGTGCCCGTGGGAATGCCGGGCTCGGCGCGTTCCAGGGCGAAGCGCGGTACGGTTTTACCGTTCACTTGCACCGTCTCGCAGAACATCGCGGCGGGGCGCACCCATAGTCCGTACTCGCCGTACAAGGCCTGGTAGACCACCAACGGTTCCATCGTCTCGCTGTGGCGGGCCGTGCCGAGCACGCGGTAAGGCTGCCCCTTGTAGTGACGGTAAAGGCCGGTCTCCGGCACCATGGCGCTTTTCTCCGCGGCAAAGGCTTTGCATCGGCCGCGGCGCCCCCATCTCGGGAGGCTGCGCGGTTCGGGCCGCGTATTCTACCCGTCAGCTTTCAGGAAACCCACGTGAGCGCGATCCCCGTTACTTCCGACCGCAGCCAGCAGGATCTCGATCGTCTCGCCGATCTGGCCCAGGATGTGATCCGGCGCGCCCGCGCCGCCGGCGCCAGCCAGGCCGAGGTCGCGGCCAGCATCGATACGGGACTCAGCGTGAATGTCCGCCTGGGCGAGGTGGAAACAGTCGAGCACACGCGCGATCGCGGCTTCGGCCTGACGGTGTATTTCGGCCAGCGCAAAGGTTCCGCGAGCACGGGCGACCTGAATCCGGATTCGATCCAGGCCACCCTGGACCAGGCCTGCGCCATCGCCCGGTACACCGAGGAAGACCCCGCCGCCGGCCTTGCCGACGCGGCGCTGATGGCGACGTCGTTCCCCGACCTGGACCTATGGCACCCGTGGGATATCGATACGCCCGGCGCCATCGCGCTGGGTCAGCGCATCGAAGAAGCCGGGCGCGCCCATGGCGGCATCACCAACTCCGACGGCGCCAGCGTGCAGATGGGCGAGAGCCTGGCGGTGTACGCGAATTCCCATGGTTTCGTCGGCCGCGAGCGGGGAACCCGGCATTCGCTTTCGCTCTCGCTGATCGCTGGCGACGACGAAGGCATGCAGCGCGATTACTGGTACGACAGCGTGCGCGCCGCCAGCGATTTCATGAGTCCGGAGACGCTCGGCGATCGCGCCGCGCAGCGTACCCTGGCGCGCCTCGGCGCCCGCCGTTTGTCCACGCGGCAGAGCCCAGTGCTGTTCGCGCCGGAAATCGCGCGCGGCCTGATCGGCCACCTGGTGAGCGCAGTGAGCGGCGGCGCTCTCTATCGACGGGCCAGCTTCCTGCTCGACCATGCCGGCCAGCGCATCATGCCGTCGTGGATGCGCATCGTGGAGCGGCCACTGCTGATGCGCGGCCAGGGATCGGGCGCTTTCGACGCCGAGGGCGTCGCGACGCGGGACAGCGCGCTGATCGAAGACGGCGTGCTGGCGCGCTACATCCTGGGCAGCTATTCCGCCCGCAAGCTGGGCCTTGCCTCGACCGGCAACGCCGGCGGCATCCACAATCTGATCGTCGAGGCGGGCGCCGAAGACCAGGGGCGCGACGACTTCGAAGGCATGCTGCGCCGGCTCGGCACCGGCCTGCTGGTGACCGAAGTGATGGGGCAGGGCGTGAATACCATCACCGGCGACTACTCACGCGGCGCCGCGGGTTTCTGGGTGGAGAGCGGGCAGATCGCCTTCCCGGTGGAAGAGATCACCATCGCGGCCAATCTGCGCGACATGTATGCCGGTATCCGCGCCGTGGGCGCCGACGTGGACCCGAGGTCGCATCTTCTGACCGGCTCGATCCTGGTCGACCGGATGACCATCGCCGGCGAGTGAGCCGCCGGGTTGCCGTTCCGGGCATTCCCGGGACGGCCTGGAATGGCTCCCGGGCATAGGCCGCCGGTTGGCTCGGCAAACCCACCGGCCCTTGCTAGCATCGCGCCACCGGCGCCCGAGCGGGCGTCCGCCTGACCAGGAGAGACACGCATGAGCGTTCCACCCGAGTCTGTCGAGCCCTCGTCCAGCGAACCCACCCCGCCGCCCTCGGACATGCCCAGCCCCGAGGAGCGCCAATGGGCCATGCTCGCGCATTTGTCCGCCTTGCTGGGCACCTTGCTCACCGGCCACTGGTTCGGCATCGGCTGCTTCCTCGGGCCGCTGATCATCTGGCTGGTGAAGCGCGAGACGATGCCCTTCGTCGACGATCAGGCCAAGGAAGCGCTGAACTTCAACATCACGATGGCCATCATCGCCGTGGTGCTGCTGCTGATCACCGTGCTGACGCTCGGCATCGGCATCATTCTGGCGGTGCCTGCGGGCATCATCATCGGCATCGCCTGGCTGGTGCTGGTGATCATGGCGACCATCAAGTCGAACGAAGGCGAGCGTTATCGCTACCCGTTCTGCCTGCGCCTGATCAAGTAAGCGTCGTCGACGGAAATACGAAAAAGGCAGCCCGAGGGCTGCCTTTTTCGTGCGGCGAGGTCAGTGGTGCCTTCGAGCGGCGTACAGCGCGAGGCGTTCGAGCAAAGCGCTGCTCGCGCCCAGCGGGGCGATGGCTTCCAGCGCGATGGCGGTGAGTTCTTCCAGCCGCGCGCGAGAGGCATCCAGACCGATGATGGAGGGAAAGGTCGGTTTGTCGGCGGCCGCATCCTTGCCAGCCGTCTTGCCGATCACGGCGGATTCGCCTTCGACGTCGAGGATGTCGTCGCGCACCTGGAAAGCCAGGCCCACCGCGTGGGCGTACCGGTCCAGCGCATCGA
>JBCNOA010000262.1:0-6253 GCA_039594095.1 Dyella sp. | reverse complement strand
TTCCGGATCTCCTTGCTCTCCCGGTCGGCGATGGAGAACGCGCGGCCATCGGGCAGAGCGACGCTCACGGTATCCACCTGACCCGGAGCGCCGATGCCGCCGTCGTTGTTCCACAGGCCGTCGGTCATCTGGATGTGGAAGTTCTTCCTGCAGATCAGCTCCTTGTTGACGTCGCGATCCCAGTAAGGATTGTTGTCGACGGCACCGCTGCGGCCCGTGAAGTAATCGCCTACCCGCTTGGCTGCCGACCGGTTCGGCGTACCGCCGGTGGCGGGGGTGGCGAACAACCAATCGTAGAAGCCGCTGCGAACGTTCTTCGTCGCTGCGCCATCGACGAACTTGTAGATGCCCTTGTTCGCGGCCAGCTGATTCGCATTGATGTTCTGCCAGATCACGCGCACGTTGTCCTTGAGCGGATCGAACGCCAGCGACATGGAGCTGATCGCGGCCATCGTGCGTGTGCGGTAATACGAGTACCAGTTGGCGAAGTTTTTCTTTTCGGCGTCGCTGGTGATGGGGACCCACACCCAATCGCCCGTTCTCTTGGCGAACAGATTCGCGACTGCGGTGCTGTTCAAGCGCCCGGTGGAAGCATCCACCGGCAACGTACTGGCCGCGCGCGTGTACTTGTAGTAGCCCGCCCCGGCATTCCCGCAGAAGCCGTAGCTTCCCAGGTCCCGCGTCGAGGACCGCACGGCGTTCGTCGGGCGGTTTTCCATGATGCCGTTGTCCCAGGCAGCGAAGAAGCTGGCATCGGGCATCGACTTGCCATCGGCCTTCTTCGGCGGGAGGTACTGGTTGTTCGGGTTGTAGTAGACACCGTTCATGCTCCAGGAGCGCGGATCGGCCGGATCGGTGATGCCCGGTGTGATCACGCCCGCGCAGAGGAAAGGCGCGCCGTCCTTCGGGAACGTACGATTCGCGGTCGCGTCCTGCTGCTGGTCCGTGCTCGCGCTGACCCAGGAGCTGCCGTCGTAGGGACGCTGGTCCGGCATGTGATGCCAGTTCATCGAACCGGAGTCGTCCAGCGTCAGCACCAGGTTGGGCGCCACCGTCACCGTCGCGGCCGGCGGACCCGGGCTGAGTTCCACCGTAGCGGCCATCGAGACCGCGGAACCGCCCGCCATCAGCCCCAGGACGAGGCCGACGGCCGTGGCCCGGCCACGCATGTTCATCGCGTTGCGCTTGCTCATTGGATCCCCTGCACCCTCAGTTGCCCTTGGCGGCGAACGTGCTTTCCACCACGCGCACGGCGTTCTCGTTGCCGCCGGTGGCGCGCGCGGTGATGCGATAGATGTGGCGGCCCGTGTTGGTCGGCCCGGTGGCGGTGCTGCTGGTGACGCCGCTTTCGTGCGAAGGACCGACGCCGGGCGGTAGTTCCGGCCCCAGGTCTTCGATGATGTAGAACGGGTTCTTGGCGAGGACGGCGACCTTGCGCGCCTCGTCGTCCAGCCCGCTGCCGCTGAGCGTGGTGTAGTCCTGACTGCCGCTGCTGCCCTTGTATTCGGTGGCCCCTTTGGTGACCCAGCCCCCCTTTCCGCGGAAATCCGTCACATCGGCGATGGGACGGGCGGGGTCATAGACGTAGCAGTCGGTGATGAGGGACGTGCCGCAGTTGATCGGCCCTACGCCCGCCGCCTTCCACAGGCGCCACTCGGCGCCGCGCAGCGCGGTCTCGGCCGCCAGCTCGGCCAGCTGTGCGTTGCGCAGGCCTCCGGCCATGCGTTCCTGCAGCAGGGAATGGCCGGAGGCGCTTACCGCCAGCATGGTCAGCAGCAACAGGAAGACCAGCGCGACGACCAGCACGACGCCGCGCTGCTGTCGGGCGGTGCCGCTCGGGCGCGGCTCGGGCGATTTCGGCATGGGTCACTCCGGATGAGGCATGGGCGGATCGCGCTGCGCGCGCCCGCCTCAGGGGTTGTAGTTGCGCACTGAGACCAGTGCGCTGAATTCGCGGCGCAGCATGCGGTTGTCGAAGCCCTGGTCCGTTGGCGTGACAGCCCGCGCCGCATCGCCCGGAGCCTTCGGCGAGGTATCGCCGTCGATGCTGTAGGCGTAGCGCTGTTCGTTGGCGGTCAGCGTGCCGTGGACCTGCTGCCCGCTCATGAGCACATGCACTTCGATGCTCTTCACCGCGCGCCACAGGCAGCCGACACCGGTATCCAGCGAGTTCGGCGGCCCCGGCGGGCAGGCGATGCTGCCGCTCGCGCGGTCGTCCACTTCCGCGGCCGACAGATAGCGCGTGCCGCCGTTCGAGTCTTCCACGCCATAGAGGAAATCCAGCCGCTCCACGCCGCGCACCATTTCGCTGGCCTGGCCGTTGTCACGCCGCATCAGCGCGCCCGTGGTGGCGCCGTCGCCGGTATCCACCACCTGCAGGTAGTAGGTGACGGTGTGGAAGTCGCGGCTGAAGTCGAACAGGCGCGGCGCGGACAGCGGCTGCTGTGCCACTGGCATGCCAAGGTTGCGGCCCGTGCTGGGGGCATCGGGGTAGAACGCGTTGCCCTGCAAATTGGCCGAGAAGATCTGGCTGTTGGAGCAGTCCGCCAGCATCATCAGATCGCCGGCCTTGTAGACGTCGGCGATCGCAGGCTCGCCCTGGCCCGGCGTCACCGTGACATGGTGAAGCGAACCGTCCGCCGCGCCGCTCACGGTGCTCGCGCCGCCGAGCGCCCAACCGCCCGAGGCGTCGAGATAGCGCAGCGTCAGCACGCCCGTACCCGCCACGCGCTTGCCGGCCTCCTTGCCGGGCGACGGCAGGCTGTCGGGCGCTTCCGGCACGCACGAGGTCTTATCGCACTGGTAGCCGCGCATCGAAAGGAACGAGGGGAAGCTGTAGGGGCTGACCGGCCGGTCGGGGTAAGGGCTGCTGCCCCACTTGGTCGTAAGGTCGGACAGGGCCTCGGCAAGGCCGTCCGCCTGCACGGTCGGCGCGCGCAACTGCGAGAGATAGATGCCGCCGCTCTGACTGTTCACGCCGCCGGAATGCGTGCAGTACTGCGCATTGGCCATGCGCAGGTCCTGCACGAGCCGGGTGATTGCGAAGCGCCCGTCCTCCTGCAGCCGCGCCATCTGGCTCTGCACGCGATGGCTGCTGGAGGTGGAAAGGAATACCGAGATGATGCCGGCCGCCACCAACAGGCCCAGCACCATCGCCACCATCAGTTCGATCAGAGTGAGGCCGGCCTGGCTGCGCGGCGCACGTGCGTATCCGCCGCTCATGGCTGGAACACCCAGGCGAAAGTCTGCGTGGCCGCCTCGCTGTGGCTCTTGTCGCCGGCCTTGCGTTCGGTCCACTGCACGGTCATGGCGCAGCTGCCTCCGAAGGGCGGCCGCATGTTGATCTGCTCGGGCGACAGCGTGAAGCCTGCCGCGGTTCGGTCGCAGCGGATGCTGGCCTTGGCGTCGGGCACCGCGGTGGCGAGCAGCGTCGCCCACGTCGACTTGTCGCGCGCCGCCACGTCCGCCGGCGTGCAGGAAGCGGCGGCCGTGCAGGCCTTGGCCGAGCCGTCGGCCTTCGCCTCGCCATCGTAGGCCCCGGTCCACAAGCCGATGGGATTGGCGCGCATGCGATCGGCCATGTTGCCGGCCAGGAAGGTGACCTGAGTGCGCAGGTAGGCCGCGTGGTTGGAGCGCGTCGCCATGACCAGCAAGCCGGCCAGGCCGATCAGGCCGACGCTGAAGATCAGAACCGCCATCAATACTTCGATCAGCGAGACGCCTCGCTGTCGCGCCATGGTCCGCATGGGCCATCCCCCTGTGAAACTGCCGCCGAGCTTACGTACCGCAAGTAATTGCGACAAGCTTTCGCGGGGCTGACGGCATGAAAAAGCCGACGAGCGGTAGGGCCGGCCTATGGAAACATGCGGCAGTTCACAGGATGGGCATCGTGCAGGCCCGGGCCCACCGGTACCGCCGTCAGGCTATGGCGGCATCGTCCTCCGCCGCCACGAACCCGCCGGTCTGGTGCTTCCACAGGCGCGCGTAGAGACCGCCATGGGCGATCAGCTCGGCATGCGTGCCGGTCTCCACGATGCGGCCCTTGTCCATCACCACCAGGCGGTCCATCCGCGCGATGGTGGAAAGGCGGTGCGCGATGGCGATCACCGTCTTGCCGCGCATGAGCAGCTCGAGGCTCTCCTGGATCGCCGCTTCGGCTTCCGAGTCCAGCGCGGAAGTGGCTTCGTCCAGGACCAGGATCGGCGCGTCCTTCAGCAGCACCCGCGCGATGGCGATGCGCTGGCGCTGCCCGCCGCTGAGCTTCACGCCGCGCTCGCCCACGTGCGCGTCATAGCCGCGGCGCCCCTCGCCGTCGATGAGCTGCGGAATGAACTCGTCGGCGCGAGCTTTGCGCACCGCCTCGCGGATATCGTCCTCGCTGGCGTCCGGGCGGCCGTACAGCAGGTTGTCGCGGATCGAGCGATGCAGCAGCGACGTGTCCTGCGTGACCACGCCGATCTGCGAGCGCAGGCTTTCCTGCTCCACCTGCGCGATGTCCTGGCCGTCGATCAGGATGCGTCCGCCTTCCAGGTCGTACAGGCGCAGCAGCACGTTCACCAGCGTGGACTTGCCCGCGCCAGACGGTCCGACCAGGCCGATCTTCTCGCCGGGCCGCACGACCAGATCCAGTCCGGCGATCACGCCGCCCTGCTTGCCGTAATGGAAGTGGATGTCGTCGAAACGCACGCCGCCTTGCGCCACTTTCAGCGGCACGGCGCCCGGACGGTCCTGCACCTGACGCGGCTTGGAAATCGTCTCGATGCCGTCCTGCACGGTGCCGACGTTTTCGAAGATGCCGTTGACCACCCACATGATCCAGCCGGACATGTTGTGGATGCGGATGACCAGCCCCGTGGACAGCGCGATCGCGCCCACGGTCACCCGGCCCTGGCTCCACAGCCAGATCGCCAGCGCCGACGTGCCCACGATGAGGAAACCGTTGAGCGTGGCGATGGTGGCATCCATGGCGGTGGTCAGGCGGGTCATCGCGCGCATGCGCTGGATCTGCTCGCCCATCGCCTCGGCCACATAGGCTTCCTCGCGGCGGGTGTGCGCGAACAGCTTGAGCGTGAGGATGTTGCTGTAGCCGTCGACGATGCGCCCCATCAGGCGCGAGCGCGCTTCGGACTGCCTCCACGAGCGCTCCTTGGTGCGCGGTACGAAGTACGCCAGCGTGGCCACGTACAACGCCAGCCATGCCAGCAGCGGGGCCGCCAGCCAGACGTCCGCATGCGCGAACATCACCAGCGCGCTGCCGGTGTAGATGGTGACGTACCAGATCGCATCGACGATCTGCACCGCCGACTCGCGCAACGAACCGGCCGTCTGCATGATGCGGTTGGCGATGCGGCCGGCGTAATCGTTCTGGAAGAAGCCCAGGCTCTGCCGGATCACGTAGCGATGGTTCTGCCAGCGGATGCGGCTGGTCAGGTTGGGCACGATCGCCTGGTTGACCAGCAAGTCGTGCAAGCCGATCAACACAGGCCGCGCGAGCAAGGTGACGAAGCCCATCCACAGCAGCTCGTTGCCGTGCACGCGGAAGAAGTCCGCCACGGGCGCACCCTTGGCCATGTCCACGATGCGGCCGATGAAGCCGAACATCGCCACTTCCACGATGGCGACGCCGAAGCCGACCACGATCGCCGCGGCGAACACCGGCCACACCTGCCTCAGATAGAACACATAGAAACGCCACACCGAAGCGGGCGGCATACCCTCCTCAGGCTCCTTGAAGGCATCGATCAGCGATTCGAACCAACGGAAGATCATGGAATGTCCTGCCATGCCGAAACGGCATGGTGCCCGAAAAGGGATGAGGGGAATGACAAGCTGAGGGCGAGGCCGCACCGTTGCAAGCCGCTGCAGGGTTCGCACCCTGGCGGCGCTCCCGCAAGCACCCACCCCTCATCCCTCCTTCTCCTCGACGGGGAGAAGGAGAAGTGCGGTACTGCGGCAAGCAACCAAAGAACCGCTCTATCCCAATAGCCAGAGCAAGCGGCATAAGCCGCGACGCTCGGCACGAGCGCCCTTCGCTCTTGATCTTCGGGTCCCCTTCGCGGCGGTGAGGGCTGGACGATCAGGCCGCCGAAGGCGGGCGGGGACAGGACGTCCCCGCCTTTTCGATCAGGGCATGGATGCCCTGTCGAAAAGCCCGGCCAGCCCTCAACGCACCCGCAGCGGCGAAGGCCGCGGAGGGCGCCGCGCAGGGTGCCTTTTCTTCTTGGTTACTTCTTCTTTGGGCAAGCAAAGAAGA
>JBCNOA010000261.1:0-6254 GCA_039594095.1 Dyella sp. | reverse complement strand
GCGGCGGCATCGCGCAGATGTCGCTGCGCCATGCGGTTGGTGTAGTGGTTGTTGTCGACCAGCGCGGAGTACTCGTCCGGTCCGGTCACTTCGTGGATGCAGAACGCATCGCCGCGCCGGGCATTGAAGTGGCCGATGTCCATCCACACGCGCGCGGTTTCGAACAGCATCTCCGCGCCGTGGTCGCGCAGGAAATCCACGTCTCCCGTGGCATCGACGTACAGGCGGATCGCCCAGGCGACCGCGGCGTTGATGTGGTACTGCGCCGAGCCGCCCGGGTAGTAGGCCGAGCATTCGTCGCCGCTGATCGTGCGCCAGGCGAACAGCGCGCCGCGCGCGTGATTGAGTTCGCGGGCGTGCAAGCGCGAGCGGTCCAGCGTGCGGTGGCGATAGAGCAGCATGCCGCGGGCCAGTTCCGGCGCGGTGGTGGCGAGCACCGGCAGGATGAAGGCCTCGGCATCCCAGAAATAATGGCCTTCGTAGCCTTCGCCCGTCAGGCCCTTGGCGGCCGCGCTGCCATGGCCGTCCCGGCAGCTGGACTGGAACAGGTGGAACAGGTTGAAGCGCAGCGCCTGTTCGGTGGACGGGTCGCCGTCGATGGCGAGGTCCGCCGCCTCCCACAGCGGAGCCAAGTGCTTCTGCTGCCGCGCCAGTAGTTCGGCGTAACCCCGATCCACCGCCTGTTCGAGAATCGTGCGGGCACGGTCGAGCAGTGCATCGTCCGCATCGTCGCCGTGCGGCGCGGTCCAGGCATAGGCCACGTATTTCTCGAGGGTCACCGTCTGGCCGGGGGCGAGCATGCCGGTGTAGGTCTGCACCACGCCGTGGGGCGCGAGATTGGCCAGCTGCGCGTCCAGGCTGCCGTCGCGCGGCGCATGGGTCTGCGCGCAGACCAGGCGGATGCCGCTGTGCGTGGTGCGCTGGCGTACCCAGGCGAGGTCCTGTTCGGCGGCGGCGTCGATCGTGTGCAGGCCGCCGTCCAGCCGGGTGCCGATGCGCGGGTCGTCGCCCTGTTCCACCGCGTCGCGCGCGGTGCTGATGGACGACTCCAGCGTGATGGGCCCGGTGTAGTCCACCGAGCGCACGAGGTAACGCAGCGCCAGCAGACCGGGTTCGTCGAAGCTCACCAGACGCTCGGCCTCGATCTCCAGGGTTTCGCCAGCCGGCGAACGCCAGCGCAGGAAGCGCCAGTAACAGCCATGGCGCAGGTCGAGGCGGCGTTCGAAGGCCAGCCATTCGCCCTCGGCCAAGCGCACTGGGGTGTCGCCCAGGCGCAGCTGGATACGGGTCGCATCGGCCACCGGAATGCGGGTGTCGGTGTGAGCGGCGAAGCCGGGAAAGCGCTCGTGGTACTCGATCGGCGTGCGCTCCCACGCGGCAGACAGAAAGCTGCCCTGGCTGGGGCTGTCGCCTTCCTCCAGGCCGCCGCGCACGCCGAGCGCGCCGTTGGCGAGCGCGAACAGGCTTTCGTCCTGCGCGAACCCCGCCGGATCGGTGCCGTGGCGGGTCAGGGTCCAGGGGTTGATGGTCGCGGGATCCGCGGCCGCGAGATCGGCGCCGGTCCGTTCGGGCTGCACGGCGACGGCCGCGGCTGACGCGGAAACGAGGTGATCCAACATGTACTCCCCAGATGTCTTGTGGTTGTTCTAGGCGGGGGCGCAGCCGCACCTGGCCAGCCTGTGGGCGGCGAGCTTCGCAGCAAATGATATCGATATCAAGATATCGATATCATTTGCTGCAAAGCAGTAATCACGCGGCTTTGGCGGGGTCTGGCACACGCTGGCGGCGGATCGGCCGCCGACGGTCGCTGGCGTGTCGTCTCGCTGCCGGTTGGACGCCTCGGCCGCAAATCGACACACTGCGCGCTGCGTCGAGGACGGCCATCCCGCGTCGTCTTCTCCCGCCGTCATCCGCTCTGGAGCAATGCGATGGAACTGGCCGAGGCCCGGTCTTGAGTCGAAGCAAACGAAAGCCCATCGGCGAGACCGGTCCGGCGAGCCTGACCATGGCGGATCTGGCCAGGCTGGCCGGCGTGTCCAAGATCACCGTGTCGCGGGCGTTGAGCGACAGCCCGCTGGTCAATCGGGAAACCCGCGAGCGCATTCAGGACCTGGCGCGCGAGCGGGGCTACAAGCTCAACGTCAGCGCGCGCAACCTGCGCCTGCGGCGCAGCCACACGGTCGCGGTCATCGTGGAGATGAAGCCGAGCACCGACCGCACCATGTTCGATCCCTATCCGCTCATGCTGCTGGGCGGCATTTCGCAGGAGCTGACTGCCGCCGGTTACAGCGTGCTGCTGACCACGCGCCAGGGCGCCAGCGCCGCGGCGGTGCAGGCGGCCGACGGCATGATCCTGCTCGGCCAGGGTGTGCGGCAGGACGCGGTACGCCGTTTCGACAAGCTGGGCCTGCCGATGGTGGTGTGGGGTGCGCGGGGCGAGCACGACGACCACATCGTGGTGGGCAGCGACAATCGCCAGGGCGGCAAAGCGGTGGCCGAGCACTTCATCGCGCAGGGGCGGCGCAATCCGGTGTTCGTTGGCAACCCGGGGCATCCGGAAATCTTCGAGCGCCTCAGCGGTTTCGTGGATGCGCTGGCCGAGCACGGCGTGAAGCCGCTGCTGATCCGCCGCGACGAGTTCACCCTGGCCTCCGGCATGGACGCCGTGCAATCGCTGGCGTCGCGCGACGTGCCATTCGACGCGTTGTTCGCGTGCAGCGATCTGCTGGCGATGGGTGCGGTGCGTGCTCTGGAGGCACTGGGTCGCCGCGTGCCGAAAGATGTTTCCGTGGTGGGCTATGACGACATGCCGCTGGCGGCGAGCTTCCAGCCGCCGCTCAGCTCGGTGCGCCAGGACTGGCAGGAAGGCGGCGGCCTGCTCGCGCGCAAGATGCTGGCGATGATTCGCGACGAGCCGGTGCGCTCCGAGGTGCTGCCGGTCGATTTGATCGTGCGCGCCACCTGATGGCGGTCTCCCGCCGGCGGGCGGCGTCTCAGGCTACCGCCGTGCCGGCCGCGTCGCTGCCCGGCACGCGCGCCGGCGGCGTGAGCACGAGGCGGAAGCAGCTGCCGCCGCCGGCCACGCGCACGTATTCGAGCGAGGACTGATTGGCTTCGGCCATCTGGCGCGCCAAGTACAGGCCCAGGCCCGTGCCGTATTCGTGCGTGGTGTAGAACGGCTCGAAGATCTGCGCGGCGACCTTGGGCGCGATGCCTGGGCCGCGGTCGATCACTTCCAGGATCGGCACGCCGTGCTCGCCGTGGCGAGCCACCACCATCACGCGGGCCGGCTCGCCAGGCATGCGACCGTAGCGCAAGGCGTTCTGCACGAGGTTCCACACCACCTGCTGCAACTGTTGCGGGTCGGCTACCGCCGCCACCGGCTCGTTGCCGTTGCTGATCACGCGCAGCGTATCGCCGCCCAGGTCGTTGCCCTGGCGGTACTCGTCCACGAAGTTTTGCGCCCAGCGGCCCAGGTCCAGCGTTTCCGGGCGCGAGCGCTCGCGCCGCGAGAGCTGCAGGATGTTCTCGATGATGTCGTTCAGGCGCACGCAGTGGTTGTTGATGATCTCCACCATGCGCTGGTCGGTAGCGCCCAGATCGTGCGACTCGGCCAGCAGCTGCGCGGAGTAGCGGATGGCGGCGAGCGGATTGCGGATCTCGTGCGCGATCGATGCGGAAAGCCGGCCCAGCGAGCTGAGCGTGAGCTCCTCGGCGCGGCGCGAGACCAGCGAGGTGTCGTCCAGGAAGATCAGTACCAGCGAGTCGTCGTTGGGCGCCAGGCGGCTGAAGCGCGGAATCACTTCCGGCGTGCCGTCGGCGAGCTGCGTCGCGGTTTCGTCGAGCTTGCCCGAGGTCATCCAGTGGTACAGGCGACGCGACAGTTCCGGCGCCACGCGGCCCAGATCGCGCTGGTCGGCGCTGGGGTTGCCCAGCAGCATCCAGGCCGATTCGTTGATCTGATGGATGCGGTTGGCGTCGTCGACCAGCAGCACGCCGGTCTTCATGCGGCGGATGATCAGCTCGTTCACCTGGGCGAGGTTCGCCAGGTCGATGCTGCGCTGCTCCGCCAGCGCCTCGGTGGCGCGCAACTGCCGGCTCAGCACGTAGCACAGCATGGTGATGGCGAAATAGGCCAGGCCGAACAGCCCTGCTTCCAGCAGCTGGCGGTCGGCCACGGCGACTTCTCCGCCGGGGTTGAACAGCGAATGGCCCAGCATGCCGAGGGTGGCCAGGGCGGCGAAGAACAGGGCCAGCCGCAGCGGTAGCAGCAGCGCGCCCGCCGCGAGATTCACCGCCAGCATCATCGCGATGCCGATGCGTGCGTCCTGCATCGCGCCGATGGCCAGCACCGCGGCGACGATGTCCACCACCAGCGAAGCGGAGGTGACCAGGCGGGTCCAGGGCATGGTGCGGCGGGTCAGCGCCGCCACCGTCACCGCGAAGGCGAGGAAGCACAGCGCGACCACGCGGGCCGTGTCCGTGTCGTTCAGGTGCGGCCAGCCCAGCGCGGGCGGGCTGAAGGCCAGTCCCGCGTAAACCAGCGCCTGTGCCAGCCGGAAGTAATTGAGGAAGAACAACTCGTGGCGCACCGACTCGGTGGCCGTGCGGGCGGGAGCGAAGGCGGGCGGCGCGGTATGGGGCACGGGGCCAGGCACTCTCGGCGGGTCGCGGTGGGCGAAGTATAGAGCGCACTAAGGCGGGGCGCGGCCGGTTCTCCCCCGGCCGGGGGGGGCGCGAACCGTCCGCCGTCATGGCTTTGTCACCCGCCGGTTGGCGGGGGCGCGGCAGACCGCCCCTTTCCATCCCGGCCCGCTTCCGCGAAAATGCTCGGCCGTATTGCGCGGTTTTCGTCATGTCGAGGCATGGCGGCGGCGCACTGCACCGGCAGCGCCTGCACCGAGTGTTCGTCGCCGTCCGTTCCCCCATGCCCGTCCGTTCGCGCGGACGCGGCCATCACGTTTTTCCCCGTTCGCTCGAGGTATCGAATGAATTTCCACGAGTACCAGGCCAAAGAATTGTTCGCCAAGTACGGCATCGCCGTGCCGCCGGGCAAGGTTGCCAACTCTCCCGACGCCGCCGTCGACGCCGCCAAGGCGCTGGGCGGTTCCCAATGGATGGTCAAGGCGCAGATCCACGCAGGTGGCCGCGGCAAGGCCGGCGGCGTGAAGTTCTGCAAGAGCCTCGATGACGTCCGTGCCGCCGCCAAGGGCATGCTGGGCACCAACATGGAGACCTACCAGTCCGCCGGCCGCGCGCTGCCGGTGAACCTGGTGCTGGTCACCGACGCCACCAACATCGCCAAGGAGCTGTATCTGTCGATCCTGGTGGACCGCGATACCAAGGCCATCTCGTTCATCGCCTCCAAGCACGGCGGCGTGGACATCGAGCAGGTCGCCAAGGACACCCCGGAAGACATCCACACCATCGTGGTCGACTTCGTCGAGGGCCTGCAGCCGTACCAGTGCCGCCAGCTCGGCTTCGCGATGGACCTCAACGCCAAGCAGGTCGGCCAGCTGACCAAGATCATGCTGGGCCTGTACAAGCTGTTCAACGAGAAGGACCTGTCGCTGGTCGAGCTGAATCCGCTCGCCATCCTCGAGGACGGCAACCTCGCCGCGCTCGACGGCAAGGTCAATTCCGACGACAACGCCGAATTCCGCCATCCGGACCTGGCCGCCATGCGCGACCTGAGCCAGGAAGACGCGGCCGAGGCGGCTGCCGTGCAGCACAACCTCAACTACGTGACGATGGACGGCACCATCGGCTGCATGGTCAATGGCGCGGGCCTGGCCATGGCCACCATGGACGTGATCAAGCTGGCGGGCGGCGAGCCGGCCAACTTCCTCGACGTCGGCGGCGGCGCCACCAAGGAGCGCGTGACCGAGGCGTTCAAGCTGATTACCTCTTCCGACAAGGTGAAGGCCATCCTGGTCAACATCTTCGGCGGCATCGTCCGCTGCGACATGATCGCCGAGGGCATCATCGCCGCGGTGAAGGAAGTGGGCCTGACGATTCCGGTGGTGGTGCGCCTGCAGGGCACCAACGTGGAGCTGGGCCGCGAGCTGCTGGCCAATTCCGGCCTGGCGATCACGCCGGCCGACGATCTCAACGACGCGGCGCAGAAAGCCGTGGCCGCCGCGAAGTGAGGAGCAATCGAGCATGAGCGTTCTCGTCAACAAGAACACCAAGGTGATCGTGCAGGGCTTCACCGGCCAGCAGGGCACCTTCCAGCGCCTGCTGCGCGTGGAAGG
>JBCNOA010000260.1:0-6268 GCA_039594095.1 Dyella sp. | reverse complement strand
TAGCGCACGGCGCAGCGCCTTGCCCGGCGCCAGCACGCGCTGCTGGCCGACGATTTCGTCCAGGCTGCGCGGCCGCATGCGCTCGGCCAGCGGCTTCAGCTCGTCGGATTCGGGAAAGAGGTCGGGAGAGGAACCGCGGGCGGACATGCCGGGATGATACCGCGCCAGCCTCGATGCCGCCGCTCAGTCGGTCAGATGGCGATGGCGGTAGACCGCATAAGCCAGGCCGATGACACCGGTCATCGCCGCCGGCAGCAGCAACGTGCGCTCGGCCAGGACGCCGAAGGCCAGCGCGCCAATCGCGCTGCCCGCGATGAAACTGCTGGATACCAGCACGCACACATGAATGCGCAGCATGTCCACCTCCAGCCCGCGCAAGCGCTGGCCGAGATAGATGCCCAGGTCCGTGAAGATGCCGGAGAGATGCGTGGTGCGGAATGTGGCGCCACTGTACGTGCTGGCCATGGCGTTCTGCAGGCCGCAGGCGATCGAGGCGAGGTACAGGCCGGCATCGTTGCCGTCGTGGATCAGCGGCACGGCGGCGAACAGCAACGCCGATTCCACCATCAGCGCGACGCCGTAGCGCCGTCCGAGCTTGAGCGTGTGCTGCTGCACGATGAATCCGCTGAGCACCGCGCCGCCAAGAAAAGCCAGGATCGCCAGCGCCCAGTGCAGCAGCTCGCCGCGATTGCCTTCGGCGGCCGCCACGCCCATCAGCGTGGCGGTGCCGGTGAGATGGGTGATCGCCTGGTGGCGAAAACCCATGAAGCCCACTGCGTTGATCATCCCGGCGATGAAGGCCAGCAAGCCTCCGCCGATCCAGGCCCAGCGCGGCAGCTGGCGCAACATGGGGGAGCGATCAGTCCTTCAGCGGCTGCGTCTGGATCACCGGCGCGTCGCCGATCACGTCGGCGCCCTTCGGCGGTACGAAATTGAACGTGGCCGGCGGAATCTGCGCGTTGCGCTGCCAGCCCGAGAAGCGGATGTCGGTCACCGCGCCCAGCTGGTCGCGGAAGGTCATGCGCGCCAGGCCATTGGCATCGAATCCGAGGTCGGCATAGTCGAACTGCGGATCCTTGGCGGTGGACGAAAGGCGCAGCCAGGCCAGGCCATCGCGCTCGCCCTGCTCCACCACCTTGAAGTCCCGGTCCATCTGCTTGAGATCGGTCAACACGGTGAGCGGGCTGTGCGCTTCCTCGGTGCTCTGCACGCGCACCGTCACCTGCTCCAGATCCGGGTCGTACAGCCAAACGCGGCTGCCGTCGGCGACGATGGTCTGCTTGTAAGGCGTCAGCGTCTCCCAGCGGAACTGGCGCGGCGCCTCCAGCGCCAGCGTGCCGGAACTGCTCTTGCCGGCGTTGCCGTTGGCGTCGGTGAGCGTCTGGGTGAACTTGCCGGTCAGCGAGTGCAAGCCGCTGGCGAAGGCATCCAGCCGCGCGCGGGCGGGGCCGGCCGCGGCATGGACGGCGCCGCCGGCCGTGAGGGCCAGAGCAGCGCAGAAAGCGAGGAAGCGATTCATGGAAGTCCCTGTTTCTTGGATCGGCGATGGCGGCGGAGTGTGCGCCGCCATCGCTTAATGGAAAGGCCGGTCACTTCGGCGGGGGCGGCGCCAGCACCTCGCGGTTGCCATTGTGCTGCGGAGCGCTCACCACGCCATCCTGCTCCATCTGCTCGATCAGGCGGGCGGCGCGGTTGTAACCGATGCGCAGATGGCGCTGCACGCCCGAGATCGATGCGCGGCGCGTCTCGGTGACGATGCGCACCGCCTTGTCGTAGAGCTGCGCGTCGGCGTCGCCGCCTTCCTCGCCGTCCTGCGGCAGGCCGGATTCGTTGATGAACTTACCGTCGGCGGTGGCCTGCACTTCCTCCAGCACGCCCTCGATGTACTGCGGCGAGCCCTGCGCCTTCAGCCAGGCCACCACGTTGTGCACCTCGTGGTCGTCCACGAAGGCGCCGTGCACGCGCTCCGGCGTCGCCGTGCCCGGAGGCAGGTAGAGCATGTCGCCGTGGCCCAGCAGGGTTTCCGCACCGGACTGGTCGAGGATGGTGCGCGAGTCGATCTTGGACGACACCTGGAACGCGATGCGCGTCGGGATATTGGCCTTGATCAGGCCGGTGATCACGTCCACCGACGGACGCTGCGTCGCCAGGATCAGGTGCACGCCGGCCGCACGCGCCTTCTGTGCCAGGCGGGCGATCAGCTCTTCGACCTTCTTGCCGACGATCATCATCATGTCGGCGAATTCGTCGATGATGACCACGATGTACGGCAGCGGCTCCAGCGGTTCGGCCGCCAGGTTCGGCATCTCCGGGTTCGGACGGAACAACGGATCCAGCAGCGGCTGGCCCGCGTTCTCCGCGTCCTTCACCTTCTTGTTGAAGCCGGCCAGGTTGCGCACGCCCACCGCGGCCATCAGCTTGTAGCGGCGTTCCATCTCGGCCACGCACCAGCGCAGCGCGTTGGCCGCTTCCTTCATGTCGGTGACGACCGGCGCCAGCAGATGCGGAATGCCCTCGTACACCGAGAGCTCGAGCATCTTCGGGTCGATCATGATCATGCGCACGTCCTTGGCGCTGGCCTTGTACAGAAGGCTAAGCACCATGGCGTTCACCGCGACCGACTTGCCCGAGCCGGTGGTGCCGGCCACCAGCAGGTGCGGCATCTTCGCCAGATCCGCCACGACCGGGCGGCCGGCGATGTCCTTGCCCAGCGCCAGCGCGACCGGCGACTTGGTCTGGTCGTACTTCTCGGAGCGCAGAATCTCCGACAGGTACACGATCTGCTTCTTGGCGTTGGGAATCTCCAGGCCGATCACGTTCTTGCCCGGGATCACGTCCACCACGCGCACGCTCACCACCGACAGGCCGCGCGCGATGTCCTTGTCCAGGCTCGACACCTGCGAACCGCGCACGCCCGCGGCCGGTTCCAGTTCGAAACGGGTGATCACCGGGCCCGGGTACACGCCCACCACCTTGGCCTCGATGCGGAAGTCCTTGAGCTTCAACTCCACCTGGCGCGACAGCACTTCGAGGGTTTCCTCGGAATACCCCGGCCCCTGCGGCGGCGCTTCGTCCAGCAACGACAGCGGCGGCAGTTCGCCGGCCGCGGAGGCGCCGGTGAACAATGGAATCTGCGTCTCGACCCTGGCGCGCTCGCTCTTGGGCGCCGGCGGTGGCGGCGCTTCGATGCGCACCGGTTCGCGCTTGGCCTGCTTCACCGCCTCGACCTTCTTGACCACCTCGCGCTCGGCGCGGGCCTGGCGTGCGGCCAGCACTTCGGGCGCCTCTTTCAGCTTGCCGCCGAACCAGCCGGCGATCTTCAGGATGCCCTGCCCGGTCAGATCCATCAGCTTGAACCAGGACAGGCCGGTGGCCAGCGTCACCGCGATCAGGAAGATCGCCAGCAGCAGCAGCGGCGCGCCGGTGTCGCCGAAGGCGTGCAGCAGGCCGCGCCCCACCCACATGCCGATGATGCCGCCCACGCCCTGGGGCAGTACCGGTTCCGTGGGGAACTTCAGATACAGCAGCGCCGGCGCCGTGATGAAGAAAAACACCGAGCCGATCAGCCGCAACGAAGGCTCCCATGGCTGCACCGTGCGCGCGCCGCGGTTGCGCAGCACCTGCACGCCGAGGCCGAGCAGCAGCAAGGGAAAGCAATAAGAAACCAGGCCGAAGATGTAGCGCAGCAGGTTGGCGATGTTGGCGCCCACCTCGCCGCCGAAGTTGCGCGCGTGCTCCACCGTGCTGGCATGGCCCCAGCTCGGGTCTTGGTCGTTGTAGCTGAACAGGCAGACCAGCAGATACAGCGCCAGCGGCAGCAGCAGCAGTGCCCCGGCCTCGCGCAGGCGACGCTTCAACTCCTCGCTGAGGCCCGTGCGTTCCTTTTCCTTCGCTTTCTTGACGTTCGCGCTACGCGCCACCGTATTCCTCGCGTGCCGGCCCAGGGGCCAGCTTCTACTGCGTCACCCGGGCAAAAGCCAGGGCCCCGGGTCTCATGAATCCGGCCCCGCCCCCAGCAGGACCCTAACCAGCGCCCCGGCCACGGCCGGGACGAAGCGCAAGCGGCCGATCCTCGGCGCCGGCCCTTGAGCGCGGGATGAACCCGCCGGCCATGCGCGGCCGAGGCGGCCGCCTTGAATCGTGCATCCGTCTTCCCCATTCTGTCGGGCTCCGACGTTTCGCCGCGCCCTTGAACCGGTGTGAGGAAACCGCCGTAAAGGCCGGAACGAATAGCAATTCCAAGTTGCAAATAACACCAAGGATTATAACCATGAGCACCCCCAAGCACAGCCGCCTGCTGATCCTCGGCTCCGGCCCCGCCGGCTATACCGCGGCCGTGTACGCGGCCCGCGCGAACCTCAAGCCGACCCTGGTCACCGGCCTGCAACAGGGCGGCCAGCTCATGACCACCACCGACGTGGAGAACTGGCCGGGCGACAAGGCCGTGCAGGGTCCGGATCTGATGGCTCGCCTGGCCGAGCACGCCGAACACTTCAAGACCGAGATGGTGTTCGACCACATTCACAGCGCCGACCTCAGCCAGCGTCCGTTCCGCCTCAAGGGCGACTCCGGCGAATACACCGCCGACGCGCTGATCATCGCCACCGGGGCTACCGCCAAGTACCTGGGCATCGAGAGCGAGCAGCACTTCAAGGGCAAGGGCGTCTCCGCCTGCGCCACCTGCGACGGCTTCTTCTTCCGTGAGCAGGAAGTCGTCGTGGTCGGCGGCGGCAACACCGCCGTGGAAGAGGCGCTGTACCTGTCCAATCTGTGCAGCAAGGTCACCCTGGTGCATCGACGCGACAAGCTGCGCGCCGAAAAGATCATGCAGGACAAGCTGTTCGAGAAGGCCGCGGCCGGCAAGATCGATCTGGTGTGGAACCACACCGTGGACGAAGTGCTGGGCGATAACAGCGGCGTCACTGGCGTGCGCGTGAAGGACGTCAACAGCGGCGCCACGCGCGACATCGCGGCTACCGGCTTCTTCGTCGCCATCGGCCACACGCCGAACACGGGCATCTTCGAGGGCCAGCTGGACATGCAGGACGGCTATCTGAAGATCCGCAGCGGGCAGAACGGCTTGGCCACCATGACCTCGGTGCCTGGCGTGTTCGCCGCCGGCGATGTGGCCGATCACGTCTATCGCCAGGCCATCACCTCGGCGGGCTTCGGCTGCATGGCCGCGCTCGACGCCGAGCGTTGGCTGGACCAGCAGACTCCGGCCTGATGAGCGCTCCGTCCGCCACCCTGCACTACATCCATGACCCGCTGTGCGGCTGGTGCTATGGCGCCCAACCGCTGGTGAGCGCCGCGGTCGCCATGCTCGGCGATCGCCTCACGCTGCGCCTGCATGGCGGCGGCCTGTTCGCCGAGCCGCGGGAACTGACGCCGCAGATGGCCGAGCACATCGTCCTTGCCGACGAGCGCATCGAGCAGATCAGCGGCCAGCCCTTCGGCGAGGCCTATACGGAAGGTCTGCTGGCCGAGCAGGGCACCGTGCTTTATTCGCTGCCGCCCATCGCCGCGGTGCTGGCCGCCGAGTCGCTGCATGCGGACGCGGCCTATCCCGTGCTCGCGGCGATCCAGAACGCGCATTACCGGCGCGGCCTGCGCGTGGTGGAAAGCGACGTGCTGACCGAGCTGGCCGAAGAGATTGGCCTGGTCGGCGCGGATTTCGCCGAGGCACTGCAGCGCGCGATCGGCCACGATGCGCTCGAACACATCCAGGCCAGCCGGCGCTTGCTCGGCGAGGTGGGCGGCCAGGGTTTTCCCACCCTGGTGCTGGAGGTGCACGGCGCGATGCAGGTCCTGCCACACCACCAGGACTACGGCCGGCCCGAAGCCTTCGTCGAACGCATCGCCGCTCTGCTGCCGGCGGTCCACTGAATGACGCGCGGCCATCACCCTCCGGTGGCCGCGCAACGGCAGACCGTGTTCGAAGCCCGTTTCCATCCGCGCATCGACGAGATCCCCGCCGACGCGTGGGACGCGCTGCGCCCCGAAGCCCATCCTTTCCTCTCCCATGCCTTCCTCGCCGCGCTTGAAGCCACCGGCTGCATCCGCGAGGAATGGGGCTGGCGTGCCCATCATTTGGGTCTCTACGAGAACGAACGGCTGGTGGGCGCCGCGCCGCTCTACATCAAAGGCAACTCGCACGGCGAGTTCGTGTTCGATTGGAGCTGGGCCTCTGCCTGGGAGCGCGCCGGCGGCGACTACTACCCCAAGCTGCTCAATGCCGTGCCCTACTCGCCCGTTCCGGGTCCGCGCC
>JBCNOA010000026.1:0-30202 GCA_039594095.1 Dyella sp. | reverse complement strand
CTCACCACCGTCGACTCCAGCGCCACGGTGGCGCAGTGGGCCAATGCCTTGCGCGCCGTGACATTCTCGGCCGGTCCGGATGCCCTGCCCGGCAGCCGGACCGTGGCGTTCCAGGTGAACGACGGCGTCAAGAACAGCGCCCTCGGTACCGATACGGTCACCGTGACCGCGCCGCCGAAGATCGCCACGGACGCGGGCTCGGCCGCGTTCGTCGCCGGCGACAACGCGACCTCGACGCCGGTGGCGATCGACAGCGGCCTCACCGTCACGGACGGAAGCGGCACCACGCTCGCGTCGGCGACCGTCGCCATCGTCGGCAACTTCCACGCCGGGGAAGACGTGCTGGGATTCGTCAACGATGGCGCCACGATGGGCAATATCACCGGGTCCTACAACAGCGGCACCGGCGTGCTGACGCTCACCTCGTCCGGCGCGTCCGCGACGCTGGCCCAGTGGCAGTCGGCGCTGCGTTCGATCACTTACACCGATACGCAGATCACCCCGAGCAATGCCACTCGCACGATCGCCTTCAGCGCGGTGGACGACGCGGGCTATGTCAGCCCAAACGCGACGCGCACGGTAACGGTGACGGACACCGACCAGACGCCGATCGTGACGACGACCGGCGGCACCATGAATTACGTGGCCGGTTCCAGCGCCGCCGTGATCGATGGCGGCATCGCCGTCGGCGACCTGGACAACACCATGCAGTCCTCCGGCACCGTAGCGATCACCGGCGGCTTCCACGTCGGCGACGTGCTGACGTTCACCAACGACAACGCCACGACCTTCGGCAACATCGTCGGCTCGTACAACGCGTCGACCGGCGTGCTGACCCTGACATCTTCCGGGGCGACGGCCACCGATGCGCAGTGGTCGCACGCGCTGAGCGCAGTGGCATTCGCGGCGGCGGGCAGTGCCGTGCCAGGCCTGCGGACCGTGTCGTTCGCGACCAGCGACGGCACCAAGACCAGCGTGGCGGCGACCGATACGGTGAACGTGCTGGGCCTGCCCACCATCGTCACCGACGCCGGCTCGGCTGCTTTCGTGGCGGGCGACAACCAGGCCTCCACGCCGGTGGTCATCGATGCGGGACTGGGCCTGACCGATGGCGCGAGCCCGACGCTGGCCTCCGCGACCGTGGCCATCACCGGCAACTTCCACAGCGGCGAGGACGTGCTGGCGTTCCTCAATACCGACACCGCGCGGTTCGGCGACATCGCCGGTACCTACAACGCTGCCACGGGCGTGCTCTCGCTGACCTCTTCCGGCGGCTCGGCCACGCTGGCGCAGTGGCAGGCCGCGCTGGCGGCGGTCACCTACACCGACACGGCCGTCACGCCGAACAATGCGACCCGCACCATCAGCTTCAGTGCAGTGGATGCCGCGGCTCATGCCAGCAACACGGCGACGCGCACGGTCACGGTGACGGACACCGATCAGACACCGATCGTGACGAGCACCGGCGGCGTCGCCAACTACGTGGCCGGTTCCAGTGCCGCCGTGATCGATGGCGGCATCACGGTCAGCGACCTGGACAACACCACGCAGTCCGCCGGTACGGTGTCGATCACCGGCGGCTTCCACAGCGGCGACACGCTGACCTTCATCAATACCAGCAGCGCGACCTTCGGCAACATCGTCGGCTCGTACAACGCGGCGACCGGCGTACTGACGCTCACCTCTTCCGGCGCGACGGCTTCCGACGCGCAGTGGTCCCATGCGCTGAGCGCCGTGACGTTCTCGGCGTCCGCCTCGGCCGCGCCGGGTCAGCGCACCGTATCGTTCGCGACCAGCGACGGCACCAAGACCAGCGCGGCGGCGACGCGTGCGGTGGACGTGCTGGGCCCGCCGACGCTCACCACCGACGCCGGCTCCGCTGCCTTCGCGGCGGGCGACAACACGGCCTCGACGCCGGTCGCCGTCGATCCGGGGCTGGTCCTGACCGATGGCGCCAGCGCGACGCTCGCTTCGGCGACGATCGCCATCACAGGCAATTTTCACGGCACCGAAGACCGCCTCGCTTTCATCAACGACGGCGCGACGATGGGCAACATCACGGCCTCGTACGATGCCGCCACCGGCGTACTGACGCTGAACTCGGCCGGCGCTACGGCGACCCTGGCGCAGTGGCGGACGGCGCTCGGATCGGTCACCTACACCGACACGGCCATCACGCCGAACACGGCCACGCGCACCATCAGCTTCTCCGCCGTGGACGGCGCGGGCCTCGCCAGCAACACGGCCACGCGCACGGTCACCGTCGCCGCTACCGACCAGTCGCCGATCGTGGCGGCCACGGGCGGCAGCACCGCGTTCGTCGCCGGCGACAATGCGCCTTCCGCGCCGGTCGCGGTCGATGCGGGCCTGTCGGTCTCCGATCGCGACAACGCCACGCTGGCCTCGGCCACGGTGGCGATCAGCGGCAACTTCCGCGCGGGGCAGGACCTGCTCGCCTTCGTCAACGACGGCGCGACCATGGGCAATATCGTCGCGTCCTACGACGCGGCCACCGGCGTGATGACGCTGACCTCTTCGGGCGCCAGCGCCACGGTGGCGCAGTGGCAGGCAGCGTTGAGATCCGTGACCTATGTCGACACGGCCCTTACGCCCGACGCGGCCACGCGCACGATCAGCTTCCAGACCAGCGACGGCACCAAGAGCAGTGTCGCCGCCACGCGCAGCGTGACGGTAACGGCCACCGACCAGACGCCCGTCGTGACGGCTTCGGGCGGCAGCGCGTCGTTCGTCGCCGCGGACAATGCGGCGTCGATGCCGGTCAGGGTCGACCCGGGCCTGGCCTTGTCCGATCGCGACAACGCCACGCTGGCCTCGGCCACGGTGGCGATCAGCGGCAACTTCCGCGCGGGCGAGGACGTGCTCGCCTTCGCCAACGACGGCGCGACCATGGGCAACATCGCCGCGTCGTACGACGCGGCCACCGGCGTGCTCACGCTGAGCTCGGCGGGCCGTACCGCCACCGTGGCCCAGTGGCAGGCCGCGCTGGCGTCGGTGACGTACACCGACACCGCCGTCACCCCGGCGACGGCCACGCGCACGATCGGATTCAGCGTCAACGACGGCAGCAAGAGCAGCGCCATGGCGACGCGCAGCGTTACCGTCGCCGACACGGACCAGACGCCGGTAGCGACGACGACCACCGGTAGTGCCGCCTTCGTGACGGGAGACAATCGGACGTCCACGCCGGTGGCGATCGATCCGGGCATCGTGTTGTCCGATCGCGACAACACCACACTGGCCTCGGCCACGGTGGCGATCGGCGGCGGCTTCCGTGCGGGCCAGGACGTGCTCGGCTTCGCCAACGACGGCGTGAGCATGGGCAATATCGCCGCCTCGTACGACGCCGCCACCGGCATCATGACGCTGACCTCCGCCGGCGGCACCGCCACCGTGGCGCAGTGGCAGGCGGCGCTGAGATCGGTGACTTACACCGATACGGCGATCACGCCGGACACCGCCGTGCGCACGGTCAGCTTCCGCGTCGACGACGGCGCGAAGACCAGCGCGGCCGCGACGCGCACCGTCACCGTGGCCGCGACGGACCAGACGCCGGTCGTCGCCACCTCGGGCGGCCACGGCATCTTCGGCGGCGTCGGCGTGACCGCGCCGATCGCGGTCGATGCGGGCATTACGGTCGCCGATCGGGACAACACGACGCTGGCGAGCGCGACGGTCTCCATCGTCGCGGGCTTCCGCGCCGGCGAGGATCTACTGCACTTCGCCAACGACGGCGCGACGATGGGCAACATCGCCGGCGCCTACGACGCGGCCACCGGCGTGCTGACCCTGCGCTCGGCGGGAAGCACCGCGACGCTCGCGCAATGGCAGGCGGCGCTGGCCGCCGTGACCTATGCGGATACGGGCCTCGCGGCGCCCGCCGGCAATCGCGTCGTCGCGTTCGTGGTGAACGACGGCACGCGGGACAGCGTGGCGGCTACGCGCACCATCGCGGTCAACGCCGGCTTCGCGGGGCAGGCCGGCCAGTTCGCCGCCGCGCCGATGCCGATGGGCGATACCGTCCAGGCACCGCCGCATGGCGAGCTTTCCGCCGGCAGTCCGGCCGTCCTGAACGCGTTCGCCGAGCCGGCGCTCCTGGGCACCGCCGCGGCCGAGCCGTACACGATCACTTTCACCGCGCCGGAAGCACGGCATGCGCACGCCTACGACGCGCAGGGCGGCACGCGCGTCGACGCTGCGGTCCGCGTCCTGCCCGATCCGATCGCCGTGCCGTTCAACATCCCGGTATCCACCGAGCATGTCGGTACTGCGGCACCATTCACTGTCGGACTGGCGTCGTTGGCGGGGCCGGACGAGCGCATCGTCTCGGTGGTGCAGGCCAATGGCCGCTCGCTGCCGGCCTGGGTGAGCTACGACGCCGCGACCGGCACGCTGCGCGGCCATGCTCCGCACGAGAAGACGCACGAGCTGCACCTGCGGGTGACCATGGTCGATCAGCGCGGCCACCTCACGTATCGCGATGTCGTCATCGAGGTCGGAAAGCCGGCTCATGGGCGCACCGTCCCGCATCCGTCCACACCGGCTTCGCCGCAGGCCGCGGCCAAGCCGTCGCTCAACGAACAATTCGCGCGCGAGCGGCAGGCGCTGCACGTCGCGGGCGCCGTCCGCGCGCAGCCGCCGGCGCCGGCCACGCACATCTAATCCACTTTCGAACAGGGGCTATCCAACGTGAATCCGGTTTCCTCCGCCACACCCGCCGGGACCTGGCTGCGCCGCACTCCGCTGATGCTTGCGACGTCGGCGGTGCTGCTGCTGTCCGGTTGCATGATCCAGCCGAAACCCTTTTCCGACGCCGAGCGCGCCAAGCTCGCGGCGGACGGGCGCGCCGAGCTGTTCGGCCAGCAGGAGCCGGTGGCCGGCCCCATCACGCTGGAAGAAGCGCTGGCGCGCGCGATCAGCTACAACCTGGACCACCGCCAGAAAATGATGGAAGAGGCGCTGGCCCAGCGTCAGCTCGATCTCTCCAACTTCGATCTGCTGCCCAAGCTGACCGCCGCCGCGGGCTACACCGCGCGCGACCGCGAACTGGCCTCGCGCTCGGTGCTGCTGGACGATCCGAGCAAGACCGCGGTGCCACCCTCGTATTCCAGCGACAAGACCATGCGCACGGGCGATCTCGGTTTCTCCTGGAACGCGCTCGATTTCGGCGTGAGCTACTACGAGGCCAAGGAGCAGGCCGACCGCGTGCTGGTGCTGCAGCAGCGCCGCCGCAAGGTGGTGGAACTGCTGATGCAACAGGTACGCGAGGCCTACTGGCAGGCGGCCGGCGCCGAGCGTATCCACGACCGGATCGGTCCGCTGCTGGACGCGGCGCAGGCGGCGCTCGACGACTCCCGTCGCGCCCAGCAGGCCAACCTGGCTTCGCCGCTCGACACGCTCAACTACCAGCATGAGCTGCTCGACATCATGCGTCAGCTCGAAGCGGTGCGCAGCCAGCTCGAAGAGGCCAAGCCGCGGCTGGCTTCGCTGATGAATCTGGAGCCAGGCAAGGACTTCACGCTCGCGCCGCCGGCCGGTTTCGCCGCGCCGCACTTCGACATGCCGGTGGCGCAGATGGAGACCACCGCGCTGGAGCGCCGCCCGGAGCTGGTCGAAGCCAGCTACAACGAGCGCATCAGCGTGGAGGAAACGCACAAAGCGATGGCCAAGCTGCTGCCGGGCATCGAGGTGCAGCTGGGCGCGCACTACGACAGCAACAGCTTCCTCGCCTTCCAGGAATGGCGCGACGCCGGGCTGCGGGTGAGCTGGAACCTGCTCAACGTGCTGAACATCAAGCACATCCGTGGCGCCGCCAAGGCGCAGGCCGAGGTGGCGCGCACGCAACGCATGGCGCTGTCGATGGCGGTGCTGACCCAGGTGCACGTCGCCCGCACCGAGCTGGCCGCCAAGCGCCGCCAGTTCGAGTTGCTGCAGCAGATGAACAGCGTGGACCAGCAGATCCTGGAGCACACGCGCAACGCCGCGGCGGCGAACGCGGTCGGCAAGCTCAACGAGATCCGCGCGGCGGCCGGCGCGATGATGACCGAGCTGCGCCAGTACGAGAGCTACGGCGAATTGGAGAGCGCCTACGGGCAGATGCTGCTGACGCTCGGCCTCGATCCGGTGCCCGACACCGTGACGTCGCATGACCTGGCCACGCTCAAGCAGGCGATCGTCACCGAGCAGCAGCGCCGCGACGCGCTCGCCCAAGGGGGCGGGAGCAAGTCATGACGTGGCGCCGGGTTCTTTCGGGCGGCGTTCTTTCGGGCTGCGTTCTTTCCGGCTGCATGGCGGCGGCGTGGTTCGCGCCACCCGCGATGGCGGTGGAGCAAGCGCATGCCGCCGCCGATGACGGACGCATCCGCGTGCAGCTCGTGTCGCGTGACGAAGTGGAGCTCTCCAGCGAGATCGCCGGCAAGATCGCCAGCCTGCCGTTCCGCGAAGGCGACGCTTTTCGTGCCGGCCAGGCGCTGGTATCGCTCGACTGCTCGCTGTACGCCGCGCAGTTGCGCAAGGCCCAGGCCGAGGCCGAAGCCGCGCAGCAGCTGCTGGAGGTCGACACCAAGCTGTCGCAGCTGCATTCGGTGGGCGAGCTGGAAGTGACGCAGGCCAGGGGCAAGGCCAAGGCCGGCGCCGCCGAGGTGGCGTACATGCAGGCCACGGTGCGCAAGTGCACGATCGGCGCGCCCTTCGCCGGCCGCGTGGTCAAGCGCACGGCCGCGCCCGACCAGTTCGTGGAAGCCGGCAAGCCGCTGCTCACCATCGTCGACACCGGGCATCTGGAGCTGAAGATGATCGTGCCGTCGAAGTGGCTGGCATGGATGAAAGCCGGCTCGCCGCTGAGCGTGCACGTCGACGAAGTCGGCAAGACTTACGATGCGCGCCTTGCACGCATCGGCGCGCGCGTCGACCCCGTGACGCAGACGGTGAACGTCACCGCCGCCCTGACCGGCGACGCGCCCGAGCTCCTGCCCGGCATGAGCGGCTGGGCCACGTTCGCCAAACCGTAGTGGCCGGCATGAACGCGCAAGTCTCTATCGATGCGCGCCGGCTCGCGCAGCTCTGGCAGCTCTCCGCGCGCGCCCGCCAGGCCGGCGGCAAGGCGGAGCTGGGGTTCATCGTCGTCAACGAGACGCAGGCGCTGGTGCCCTATCGGCAGGCGGCGTGGTGGCGCACCGACGGCGTGCCGGCCGGTTCGGTGGCCGCCGTATCCGGCCTGCCGCAGCCCGATCCGGGCGCGCCTTACGTGCAGTGGTTGAATGCCGTGTGCCGCGCGCTCGGTCGCCGGCGCGCGGCGGAGACGGAGGACACGCCGGATGCGGCGGATCGCCTGCGGCCGCGTGCCTTCGCCGCCGCCGACCTGCCACACGAACTCGCCGCGGAATGGGCCGCATGGTGGCCGGCCCATGCGCTGTGGCTGCCGGTGGCCGATGCCAGGCAGCATCTGCTCGGCGCGGTCGTACTGGCGCGCGACGAGCCGTTCGGCGCCGACGAGGTCGCCCTGCTCGTGGAGCTGTCGCAGGTATGGGCGCATGCCTTCCATGCGTTCGAGCCGCAGGCGTCGCTGGGTGCGCGTTCGCTGGCGTTGCTGCGCCAGGGCAAGTGGCGGCGCCGCGTGCTGGTGGCCTTGGCGCTGCTGTGCGCGGTTCCCGTGCCGCTGAGCGTGCTTGCGCCGGCGGAAGTCACGGCCCGGGATCCGTTCGTCGTGCGTTCGCCGCTGGACGGCGTGATCGAGCGGCTCGACGTGCGTCCCAACCAGCCCGTGGCCGCGGGCGCGCCGCTGTTCTCGCTCGACGCCACCACGCTGGCCTCGCGCGATGCGCTGGCGCGCAAGAACTACGACGCCGCGCAGGAGGAGTATCGCCAGACCGCGCAGCTGGCTGTCACCGACGACAAGGATCGTCTGGAAATGGCGCAGAAGAAGGGCAAGCTCGACGCCAGCGCGGTGGAGCGCGACTACGCCGCCGCGCAGCTGGCCCGCCTGCGCGTCGCCGCGCCGCGTGCCGGCGTGGCGGTGTTCTCCGATCCGAACGACTGGAACGGCCGCGCCGTATCGGTGGGCGAGAAGGTCATGCTGCTCGCCGATCCGGCGCACGTGGAGCTCACCGCCTACCTGCCGGTGGCGGAAAACATCGACGTGAAGCCCGGCGATGCGCTGACGCTGTATCCGAAAAGTTCGCCGCTGGTGAGCTACGGCGCGCGCATCGACACCGTGGCCTACCGCGCCGAACCCACCCCGGAAGGCATCGTGGCGTATCGCATCAAGGCGAGCTTCACCGGCGCAGGCACCGTGCCCGCGCTGGGCATGATGGGTACCGCGCGCATCCACGGCCGCTGGGTGCCGCTGTCCTATTACCTACTGCGCCGGCCGCTGGCTGCGGCGCGGCAGTGGCTGGGCTGGTAAGCCGATGTCGCGTCTGCCCGCGCTGCGCCAGGAGCTGAGTCTGACCCGGGGCGCGCCGGCGTCCGACGGCTCGCCCACCTGGATGCTGCACGACCCGGCCGCCAACCGGTTCTACCAGCTCGGCTGGCCGGCCTTCGAAATACTCTCGCGCTGGCCGCTGGGCGACGCGCAGGCGATCGTCGACGCCGTCTGCCGCGAGACCACGCTGACGGTCGGCCTGGACGACTTCGACGCGCTCTTGCGCCTGCTGCGCCATGCCAACCTGTTCGTGGCCGCCACGGCGGAGGACACCGGTCGCCTCAGCGCGATGGCGGAGGCGGGACGGATCTCGCGCGCGATGTGGTTGCTCAAGCATTACCTGATGATCCGCATTCCCCTGTGGAATCCGATGCCGTTCCTGCGCCGCGGCGCGCGGTATGTGGACTTCGTCTACCGGCCCGCGTTCTGGATTGCCGTGGCCGCGGCTGCCCTGCTCGGGCTGGCGCTGGTATCGCGCCGCTGGGACGTGTTCGTGCATACCTTCCGCGCCTATGCGGATTGGCACGGCCTGCTCGCGATCGGCGCGGCGCTGGCCTTCGCCAAGGTGTTGCACGAGATGGGGCACGCCTTTACGGCCTACCGCTACGGCTGTCGCGTGCCGACCATGGGCATCGCGCTGCTGGTGATGGTGCCGATGCTCTACACCGACACGACGGAGGCGTGGAAAGTCCCTTCGCGCGCGGCACGGCTGCGCATCGGTGCGTCCGGCATGCTGGCGGAGATCGCACTGGCCGCCTTCGCCACGCTCGCCTGGAGCGTCCTGCCCGACGGGCCGCTCAGCGCGGCGGCCTTCCTGCTCGCCACTACGACGTGGATCAGCACGCTGACGATCAATGCCAGCCCGTTCATGCGTTTCGACGGCTATTTCCTGCTGTCCGACTGGGTCGGCATCCCCAATCTGCACGACCGCGCCTTCGCCTTCGGGCGCTGGCGGATGCGCGAGTGGCTGTTCGGTTTCGGCGAGCCGCAGCCGGAACCGTGCACGCCGTCGCGCCGGCGTTTCCTTATCGCCTTCGCCTACGTCACCTGGCTGTACCGGCTGGTGGTGTTCTTCTCCATCGCGCTGATCGTCTACCACGCCTTCTTCAAGGCGCTGGGCCTGTTGTTGTTCGCGGTGGAATTCGGTTGGTTCCTCGTGCGCCCGGTGGCGGTCGAGGCGGCAGCCTGCTGGCGTCGCCGCCACTTGCTCGCCTGGCGGCGGCAGACGGTGCGCAGCGCCGTGCTCGCCGCGCTGCTGCTGGCGTGGTTCGTGCTGCCCTGGCACGGCGGCATCCGCGCGCCGGCGGTGTTTGGCCCGCAGCACGCGCAGGGGCTGTACGCGCCGGAGGCCGGTTATGTCTCCGATGCCGTGGCCGTGCCGCGAGACGGCACGAAGGTGCGCGCCGGCCAGGTGCTGGCCGTGCTCGTCTCGCCGGATCTCGACTACCGCCTCCAGGCGGCCCGTGCCGAAGAGGCGCAATTGCGCTGGCAGGTGGAGCAGCAGCCGTTCGATCCGCAACTGCTCCAGCAGGGCGTCGCGCTGCGCAAGCGCTGGGAAGCCGCGCATGCGACGGTGGAAGGGCTGGAGCGCGAGACCGGACGCCTGTCGCTGCGCGCGCCCTTCGACGGCGTGGTGCAGATCCGCGGCGAAGGGCTCCCCGCCGGCACGTGGCTGCCGCGTGGCGAACAGCTGTTCGACCTGATCGGCCCGGAAGGCATCAAAGGCGAGGCCTTCGTCGGCGAAGAGGACATCGGCCGCGTCGCCGTGGGCGATGCCGCGCGCTTCGTCACCGCGGTCGCCGAGGATGCAGCGCTGCGCTGCCGCGTCACGGCGGTCGACAAGGTCAATCTCTCGACTCTGGACGAACCGGCGCTGGCCAGCCTCTACGGCGGCCCGGTACCGGCCGAGAAGTCACCGAATACGCATCAGCTCGTGCCGCTGGCGGCGACATATCGAGTCCGCGTCGAGCAATGCGGCGAACGGCCGTCGCCGGCACGCGAGATCGTCGGAACCGCCACGCTGGGCAACGCCCGCGAGAGCTATGCATGGCGAGCGCTCATGCGCCTGGCCGCGGTGCTGGAGCGCGAAGCCGGCAGTTGAGGCCGGTCGCGCGAACTCAGGGCGTGCCGCGCCCCGGGCGCCAATGGTGAGGAGGGCACGCCTCGGCTACCCGACCGGAGACAGTGCACAGCCGTGCGTGCTTGCGAGCGCATATTCGTGGCGCGGCGCTCCAGCTCACGGTCTGCCCCATTCGATCTGCCGCACTTTGAGTGCGCTGCCATCGCGCGTGACGATGACCGACACCGCTTCGGCGTTCTCGCTCTCGATCGTGACGTAGAAGCTGGCGACGTCGCTCGCCAGCTTGGCGGGCCATTCACGCAAGGCGTCGAACACGTGGGCGCTTTCGGGGAAGGGCTCGTCGGTGAAGAGCCCTTCGAACGAGTTTTTGAGATCGTCCGGTGTCAGCCCGGACAGATCGGCATGCAGCAGCTGGCGGGCTCCCGCGTAATCGCGATCCAGCAGCAGATCGACGAAGCGCTGGGCGAACGCGCTGGCGGCCTCTTCATCGTCGTCCGAAAGCGTCTCGGGCGTCGGCGCCTTCGCCTGGCCGACGCGGCTATCCGGCAGCGTCGTCAATGCCTCTTGCACGTGCTGCATGGCCGCCAGCAGATCCGCCGCGCCGGGCCGGCCCCGCAGAGTCTGCGCGAGGTGATCGAAGCCAGCGCGCATTTCGGCTTGCGCGTCGTAGCCGCCCGCGCGGCGTTGGGCGCAACGCTTCAGGCCGAGCTGTGCCGGGCTTTCGTAGCGAGTATCTCGCAACGAGCGGTACGCGGCTTCCGCGTCCGCGTAATCGCCGAGTTCTTCCAGAAGAAGCGCCTTCGTATAGATGGTGAAGCTCGCATTGGGATCGCTTGGCGCGATGATGGAAATGGCGATGTCGTAGTACGCCAGCGCTTCGCGCAGCTTGGCCGGATGGATGAAGCTACAGGCGGGGTCACCGGGGCTGCGTATCCAGCCCGCTTTCGGCGATCCCTCGGCCTCCATGCGCCCCTTGCTGGCGCTGCGCTGCCCCAGCGCGAACACCGCGCTCGCCGCCTTGCGGCGGATGTCGTCCATGGTGTCGGCCATCGTCGTCCCCCTTGGTCGTGGATAGCTGGCTGTCGTCGGCTTGCGCGCCCGCAACGCGGCGCAAAGTAGCAGCAAATCGTTACGCGGTTTGTCGGGCGATGCGCCCGGTGAAGCAGTGAGGAAGTGCATGCGCCGTCGTATTTGACTGGCGCCGGTGGCGAGACGGATTTCCCGGCCCGGTAGACGGCCTCTCGCAAGCGCATGCGCGGCATGGCCATGAAAAGGCTCCCGCGGCCACGTATCCTCCTCCCAAGAAAGGGGGAAATCATGCGCTATCTATCGATCATCATCCTTGCGATGGCGATTTATCTGGCCGCAGGCCTTCATTGGCTGGGGGGCCACCCGGTATCGCCGATGGGCGAGCCGCCGTTGGCCTCCCGAAGCAGCCCCTATGTACGCGCGTTGATGGAAAGTGCGCCGCCGTCGGACGTGGACGGTTACCGGCGTCTGATGGCAACCCTCAACGTGCTCGGCATGGCGGATGAGAGCCGTGCCGTGTCCGCCTATGCGGAAAGGCGCGCCTGGACGCGCATGCTCGGCCTACCTGAGGCGCCCGCCTCCAGTGTCGCCGCCGCGGTGGCGGCCAAGGCGGACGGCCATCCGCCGTTGGATGCCTTGCGCCGGGACGTCATGGCGAAGACGTTGCGTATCGCCATCGACGAAGCGGCCCAGGCGCCAGGTTACATGCCGCAGAAGGAAACCATGCAACCCGTAGCGCCGGGTGTGTGGAGCAGCTACTACGACCGCCAAGGCGTGAAGAGCTACGAATATCGGCTGCGCGTGTTGGCCACCAATATCTCGGACACGCCGTTGGGGCGCATGCATATTCGCCTCGCGCTGACGGGCAATCCCAAGCAGGTTTTCGATTGCGTCGACGGCGATTCGGGTCAGCCATCGGTCACTCCGGGAGGCGCCTCGCGTTCGCTGTGGTGCGCACTGGACACTAGCGCCGCGGCCGCCCCGGCCGTCGATCCGGATGTGATGCGCTCGCTGCTTGGCGAAGGTTTCACCTTCCTCCCGCAGGGCACCATGGAGTTCCCTGCGTTGGGACTGCAAATGCCCGGTGCGCCATTTCCATTCGCGACGCTTGTGCTGCGCCGGCCTTCAGAGGACGCATCCGGCTATGACGATGGTCGTCAGGCGACGGCCGCCATCCTGGCGCAGGGTTGCCGCGCGCTGGATACCTGCGGTGCGCGATGGTTCCCGGTCAAGACTTTCCGCGCCGTCCTGGCGTCTTGGTACATCGCCGTCCTCGTCGTGGCGATCCTCGCCGGCATGGCCCGAAGTCCGCTGGCGCTGATCGGTGCTGGCCTCATCCTGCTGGCGTCTTTCCATTTCCTCCCGGCGAGCTCGCTGCTGCAGCGGGGCATGATCGATGTCACGTCGCTGGCTGACCTGCCCTTCTGTCTCGTCGCGGGCGTCGCGCTTGCCGTGATGGCATGGCGATTGCCGGTAGGAACCGGACGCGCGTTCGCCGTGGCCGCCGTGACCTCGGCCTCCGCCATCGGCCTCGGTTTCCTGGCGTTGGTGGCGCTGGTCATCTATGCCTTGACTCACTACGCCGGCTGAGTGGCGCGAAAGCGAATGCCTTGGGCGACTTCGGTCGGGGCGATGGACAAGCGGTCGCCATGGCAAAAAAAGCCCCTCTTCGGTCGAAGAGGGGCCTTGCTTGCCGAGGGCGATCCATCCGGGCGCGGCGGCGATGCGAGGGACGCAAAGTGCGCTGGCGAACGTCCCCGGCGATCGGCCTCCTTCCGCCTTGCTCAGCCGTGCGGCGGGATGGCGCTGGGATCCATCCACATGATTTCCCAGATGTGGCCGTCCGGGTCCTCGTAGCTGCGGCCGAACATGAAGCCGTAGTCCTGCACGGGCGTGGGGTCGGCCTTGCCGCCTGCCGCCGCAGCCTTCTCGACCTGCGCGGATACGTCGTCGCGGCTGTCCGCCGAAAGGCACAGCAGCACCTGGGCGTTCGCGTGCGCATCCACGATCGGCTTGCTGGTGAACTGGCGCCACTTGTCGTGGGTGAGCAGCATCACGTGGATGGTGTCGGAGAGCACCATGCCCGAGGCGGTGTCGTCGGAGAACGAGGGGTTCTTCACCGCGCCGACCGCTTCGTAGAACGCTGTCGATCGCTTGAGGTCCGTCACGGGGAGGTTGACGAAGATCATCTTGCTCATGAGTTTGACCTTATGGGTGTGGATGAAGCCGGGGCGACATTGCCTTGGCTGCTTACCGACGAGCGGAGCGAACGCAAATCGACAAGAAAGATGCGCGACTAGTCCGGTCCGCCGCGGCGGATCCGTTCGAAGTACTCGTGGCTACCATCCGGGGAATGCACGAGACCTCCAAAATCGGTATCGATCACCGCGCCGCAGCCGAGGCTGGCCCAGGCTTCCTGCCCGGGTAAATAGCTTCCATGGTCGATGGCGGCGATGACGGTGCCGCGATACCGGCCGTTGATCAGCACCTCATCGCCCGCCAGCATGGCCTGGCCGTCCGTGTATGTCATGAGCGTGCCGCGTCCTTGGCCTGACCTGGTCGGGGATGGCGTCTCTTCGACACCGGTGCGCAAGCGCAGGCTTACGCTTCCGCCTTCATGACGATGAGCTGCGGGCTGTCTTCCAGACCCGCGATGCGGTCGGCGAGATGGACGTGGCCGAACTCGGCACGTTCCATATCGCTCGCCAAGTGGGTGAGCACTTCGGCGATGGCGCGCAGTTCGTCCGGCGTACAGACCACGGTGACCTCGGAGAGCTTCAGGGGACCCTGCGAGTTGACTGCCTTGTCTGCGTAGCCGAAGAGCTTCATGCCTTGGATTCCCTGGAGTTCGGTAGGGCCGAGGTCGCGGGGCCCGAGGTCGATGGGCGGCGGAGTGTAGCAGGGGGTGCGTGCGAGGAAGCGTGTCGAAACCGGTTCGATGCTCCCTGTGCGATGCACTGCGCATTGGGCAGGGCTCGCGCTTCGGGCGTGGACCCGATCGTCCAGCGGCGGGTCGCGAAAACCGGCGATCCTCCCTCCTAGCCGAGCTCCCCGAGCCTCCGCCGCAGAAACCGCTGTTCCGTTGCCTGCCGCGTGAGCGCCAGCGCGCGCTCGTAGGCGGCGCGCGCTTCCTGCGCGCGGCCGAGCCGGCGGAGAACGTCCGCTCGGGCGGCGTGGGCGTAGGTGTAGTGCTCGAGCTCGCCTGTCCGCATGGCCGCTTCGATCGCCATGAGCCCCGCTTCCGGCCCGTCGCGCGCGGCGATGGCCGCGGCGCGGTTGAGGGCGACCACGGGCGACGGTTCCAACTGCTGCAGAACGTCGTAGAGCGAGACGATGCGAGGCCAGTCGGTGCGCTCGAAGCTTTCGGCCTCGATGTGCGCCGCTGCGATCAGCGCCTGCAGCAGGTAGGGGCCGGCGGTTCGCCTGGCCCGCGCATGGGCGATGAGGGCGGCGGCTTCGGCTGCGCAGACCCGGTCCCACAGCGAGCGGTCCTGGTCCTCCAGGGAGACGAAGTCGCCTGCCGTGTCGGTGCGGGCGGCCCGGCGCGCGTCGTGCAGCAGCATCAGGGCGAGCAGGCCTTGGGCCTCCGCATCGCGCAGCAGCTCGGCCGCCAGCCGGCCCAGCCGCAGCGCTTCGGCGCATAGCAGCGGCTGCATCAGCGTGTCGCCATCGGTGGCGAGGTAGCCCTCGTTGAAGATCAGGTAGATCACCTTGAGCACCGGATCGACGCGGGCGGGCAAGTCGGCGGGCGAGGGCGTCTCGTAAGGAATGCGCGCGTCGCGCAGCTTGGCCTTCGCGCGCACGATGCGCTGCGCGATGGTGGGCGTGGGCACCAGGTAGGCCCGGGCGATGGCCTCGGTGGTCAGCCCCGCCACCTCGCGCAAGGTCAGCGCGACCCGCGCGTCCGGCGACAACACCGGGTGGCAGCACAGGAAGATCAGCCGCAACTCGTCGTCCTCCACTGCTTCGGGCAGCTCGGGGGCGGGCGTGACTTCGTCGAACGGCGGCGCCGCGAGCAGCGCCTGCGCGAGCCGGCCCTCGCGACGCCAGCGGTCGATGGTCTTGAAGCGGCCGGCCGACACCAGCCAGCCATAGGGGTTGGCAGGAATGCCTTCGACGGGCCAGCGAGCGGCCGCCGCCGCGAACGCCTCGTGCAGCGCCTCTTCCGCGGTGTCGAAATCGCCCAGCAACCGGATCAGCGTCGCGCGCACGCGGCGCGCTTCGCTGCGATAGGCCGCTTCCAGGGCGACGTATGCGCCCAGTTCCATCACAGGACCGGACGGGGTTTCGAGTAGTCGGGCACGGGCCGCACCTCCACGGTGCCCAGCGACGCCAAGGGCAGGCCCGCGGCGATCTGCACCGCCGCGTTGAGATCCGGTGCCTCGATCACGACCAGGCCGCCCAGCATGTCCTTGGTTTCCAGGAAAGGGCCGTCCGTGGCGGACATCCGGCCGCCGCGCACATGCACGGTCATCGCCTCGTCCGGCAGCGCCAGCGCCTGGGCGAAGACTAGTTGGCCGTTGGCGTCCAGATACTGGTTGTGCGCGCCGGTGGCGGCGAGCACGGCGTTGGACTCGGGGCTGCCGTCGAACACTTTCCTTGGATCGAAATAGACCAGGCAGACGTAACGCATGGGGGCTCCTTTTTCGGGTGGTCTCCACTCCTAGTCGATTGGGAGCGGCGCCGTTCGACATGGCGCCGGAAAAAAGACCGTCCTCTGTCGAAAGACGTGACGCGCGTACGACTACCTGTCGCCGGTTCATGACGCATCTCCGGCCAATCCATTGCCGATGACTTCGCCTGCCGTACAAGGAGCCAGCCATGCCAACCCAGACACGCCATGCGTCGACCTGCGCCTGCGGCGCCGTTCTGCTCGAAACGTCTGGTCCGCCGATCGATGCAGTCGCTTGCCATTGCGGCGACTGCCAGGCCGCCGGGCGGCGGATCCAGGCACTGCCGGGCGCCCTCCCCGTCTTCGACACCTTTGGCGGCACCCCTTTTCTGGTGTTCCGCAAGGACCGCATGCGCCCGGTCCGCGGCAACGAGTGCTTGCAAGCGCTGAAGCTGACGCCCGCGTCGCCGACCACCCGCTACGTCGCCACCTGCTGCAACGCACTGATGTACGTCGGCTTCGACGACGCCAGGCACTGGGTGTCGATGCATCGCGACCGCTTTCTTGGCGAAGTGCCGGCGGTGCGCATGCGTGCCTGCATCGGTAACGTGCCGGCCCAGGAGCTTCCCGCGGATCTGCCCTGCCGCCGGGGCTACCCGTGGTCGTTCGCGGGCAAGCTGGTGCTGGCCGGGTTGGCGGGATGGCTGGAGGGCCGAGCCGCGTGATGCCGTGTCGCCGGCAGCCGGTCAGCCGTTGGCGCGATCCGGGTGGCAATCGTAGGGGTGGAAGACGCGCGCCACCCACTCGACGAAGGCACGCAGCCGGGCGTTCTCGTGCTTGGATCGCTCGAACACCACGTGCAGGTCGTGCAGCGGCCGCTGCCAGTCCGGTAACAGCCGGACGAGGCGGCCGCTTTCGAAATACGGCGCCGCCATGAAGCCGAACGTCTGGCCCACGCCCAGGCCGTGCACGAGCGCGTTCAGATGCGCCGTGCTCTCGTTCGCCAGCACGCCGCCGCTGCCGCGTGGGTCGATCTCGGTCACTTCGTCGCCCTGGTGGAACACCAAGCGGAACGAACGGCCCGTGAGCGACGAGAAATAGCCGACCAGGTCGTGCCGGTCGCGCAGTTCGTCCGGATGAGAGGGCGTGCCGTGGGCACGCAGGTAGAGCGGGCTGGCGCAGGTCACATAGTCGAGGCTGGCGATGCGCCGTGCGACCAGCGAAGTGTCGGTGAGTGCGCCGCCGCGGATGACGCAATCCACCGCATCGCCCACCAGATCGACGTGTCGGTCGCTGACGCCCAGTTCCAGGCGGATGTGCGGGAACTTGGCGCGGAACTCCGTCAGCCGCGGCAACAGGATGAGGTTCGCCAGCGAGGACCCGACATCCACGCGCAGCCGGCCGCGCGGGCCGTCCTTAGGATCCGAGAACAGCGTGTCCATGTCTTCGAGGTCGGCGAGCACTTGCGTGGCGCGCTGGTAATAGGCCTTGCCTTCGTCGGTGACCGACACCTTGCGCGTGGAGCGCTGGAACAGCTTCACGCCCAGGTGCTGTTCCAACTCCTGGATCAGCTTGGTGACCGTGGCGCGCGGCATGTCCAGCGCGTCGGATGCTTTGCCGAAGCCGCCGGATTCGGCGATCCGGACGAATACGCGCAGCGCGGTCAACTGATCCATGGGAGCTCCGGTGGCGACTATTCACCGGTGTGAATAGTGATGTGCGGCTGCTCATCTTAATCCGCCGCGACCCGGGGCCTACCGTATGCCCATCGCATCACTCACCCGCATCACTCAACTACGGAGCCATCCCATGAACACCCGACTGAAAGGCAAGATCGCCCTGGTCACCGGCGGCACGAGCGGCATCGGCCTGGCGTCCGCGCTGGAGCTGGTCCGCGAAGGCGCCAAGGTCTATGTCACCGGCCGCCGCCAGGCGGAACTCGACGCCGCCGTGGCGGCTATCGGAGCAGGCGCCATCGGCGTGCGCGGCGACGTCACACGGCACGAGGACCTGGACGCGCTCGCCGCGCTGATCAAGGACAAGGAGGGTCGCCTGGACATCCTCTTCGCCAATGCCGGTGGCGGCACCATGGCGCCGCTGGGCCAGATCACCGAGCAGCACTTCGACGACACCTTCGACCGCAACGTCAAGGCGCTGGTCTTTACCGTGCAGGCCATGCTGCCGCTGATGCCGGCGGGCGGGTCGATCATCCTCACCGGCTCCATCGCCGGCAGCAAAGGCACGGCCGCCTTCAGCATCTACAGCGCATCGAAAGCCGCCGTCCGCGCGCTGGCGCGCAGCTGGGTGCTGGACCTGAAGGAACGCCAGATCCGCGTCAACGTAGTGAGCCCGGGTTCGATCCGCACGGTCGGGCTGGCCGAGCTGGGCGGCGAGTCCAAAGATGCGCAGGATGGCTTGCTCGCCTACCTGGCCTCCCTGGTGCCGATCGGCCGGCTCGGCGAGGCGTCTGAGATCGCCAAGGTGGTGGCGTTCCTCGCTTCCGACGACTCGAGCTTCTTCAATGGCGCCGAGCTTTTCGCCGATGGCGGACAGGCGCAGATCTGAGCCCGTCCGCTTGCGCCTCATGATCGGAAAACCCGCGGAAGGATCGAGGCGTCGTGCCTCGATCCTTCTCGCTGTGCGCGGCATTGATCAGTGAGCTGACCCCGCCGCTTCCTGCACGAACTGGCGGTACGTGCGCAGCGGACGCCCCAGGATCTTCGCCAGCGTGTACGCGTCATCTTGCTTCGCATGCATGCCGTGCTGCTGGATGCCGGCCATCATCAGGCGCATGTCGTAGGCCAGCCAGTCCGGTCCGTAAGCGGCCATCTGCTGCTCGAAGCCGTCGAGGTCGTCGCCCCCGTAGTGGATCTCGCGTTGCAGCGCTTCGCTCCAGATGCGTGCGGCCGATTCGCCGGTCAGTGCTTCGGGGCCGGCCACGTCGATCGTGCGGCGCGCCAGCGGCTGCGGTGCGCGATGCCGCGCCAGCAGTTCGACCACGGCAACGTCAGCGATGTCGCGCACGTCCACCATGCTCACGCCGGCCTGGCCGATCGGCATCGGATAGACGCCATAGCTCTCGACCACCGACTGGATGCGTTCGTCGTTCTGCATGAAGTACGCCGGGCGCAGGACGGTCACCGGCATATCGAGGCTTTCGATCATGCGCTCGACCGTATGCTTGCCGGTGAAATGCGGCACGTTGGTGTAGAGGTCCGCATGGATCACCGACAGATAGACGATGCGTTCGATGCCCGCGTCGCGGGCAAGATTCAAGGTCATCAGCGCCTGCGTGGTTTCATCGGCGGTGACGGCGTTGAGCAGGAACAGGGTGCGGACGCCGGACAGTGCCGCGCGCATGGAGGCCGCGCTGGTCATGTCGCCGGCCACTTCCGTCACGCCCGCGGGGAGCGCGATCTTGCCCGGTGTGCGCACGAGCGCTTTCACTTCTTCGCCGCTGGCGGCGAGGCGTTGCACGATCTGGGAACCGACGGTGCCGGAGGCACCGGTCATCAGGATGCTCATGGTCTTTTCCTCGAGTGGGGAGATGGGAAGGTCAGAGGGCGAAGTCGACGACGGTCTTGCCGACTTGCGGTTGCGTGCGGTTGCGCTCGATCGCGGCGGGCAGTTCGTCGAAGCGCACGGCGGCGGCGACCTTGGAGCGCAGGCGTCCGTTCGCCACGTCGTCGGCGATGGCTTGCAGCCGCGCGGTGTCCGGGGTGTTCATGAACCACAGGCCGCGGCGGCCGGCGGGCGTATTGGCCAGGATGGCCGGGGAGGCGGTGCTGACGATGGCGCCGTCCTCGGCCAGTACCGACCATGACCGGGCCAGCACTTCGCCGCCCACGTAATCGAGCACCAGGTCGATGTCGCTGACGGATGCCTCGAACTGTTCCTTGTCGTAGGCCATGACGTGATCGGCGCCCAGGCTGCGCACGTACTCGGTGTGTTCGCTCAGCGCGGTGGCGTACACCACGGCGCCCGCCCGATGCGCGTACTGCACCGCGAACCCGCCCAGGCCGCCGGCGGCGCCGTGGATCAGGATGCGCTGGCCGGCATGGATGGGGCCGGCGAAGTGCAGGCTCTGCCAGGCGGCGACGGAGGCCAACGGCAGCGCGGCGGCGTCCACGAAGCTCAGCGTGTCGGGCACGAGCGCGAGATTGGCTTCGTTCACCGCGACCAGGTCGGCGTAAGCGCCCAGTCCGCCGAGCGGACCCATCACGCGGTCGCCCTGGCGCAGCCGGGTCACGCCCGGGCCGACCGCCTCGACGACGCCGGCCAGTTCGATGCCCAGGGTGGTGGGCAGCTGCAACGGGAACGCGTCACGGACGTAGCCTTCGCGGACTTTCCAATCCAGCCCGTTGATGCCGGCGGCGCGGACGCGGACCAGCACCTGGCCCGGGCCGGCGGTCGGCGCTTCCGCGGAAGCGACCTGGATGGCGTCGGGTCCGCCGTACTGGGTCAGGGTGAGGGTGCGAATGGTGTTCATGGGGAATCTCCTTGGGTTGGGTGCGCATGAGTGGTTGCGTGGGACCCAAGGTAGGCAGTTCCGCATTCGAAACACAGACTCTAAGATGTGGACATGTCGTTCCAAAGGTGAGACACCATGGACCTCAACGCCCTCGAAGATTTCCAGCTGGTGGCCGCCCACGGCGGCTTCGGCAAAGCCAGCCGCGCGAGCGGACGCTCCAAAGCGACACTGTCGCGTCGCGTCGCCGATCTCGAAGAAGCGCTGGGTATCCGCTTGATCGAACGTGGCGCGCAGCGGTTGGCGCTGACCGAAGCCGGCCAATTGCTGCTGAGCCGGACCGAAGGGCCCATGCACGAAGTGACCGAAGCGGTCGCGGCGGCGCGCGAAAGCCTGTCCGCGCCGCGTGGACGCCTGCGCATCGCGGCGCCGGTGTTGTTTTCGCAGTTGGCGTTGGGGCGGCTCGCCGCGCGGTTCCGCGTGCTCTATCCGGAAGTGCAGATCGAGGCCGTGGCGGAGGATCGCCGTGTCGATCTGGTCAACGAACATTTCGACGTCGCCATTCGCGTCAATCCGCGCAAGGACAGCGATCTGGTCGGCCGCTGCTTCGCACGCGACCGGCTGGTGCTCGCCGCCGCGCCGTCCGTGCCCATGCCCAAGGGACGCCGCGACAAACCTTTTCCCGTGCCGGCGGTGGTGATGCCGACCTATCGCGAAGGCGATCTGTGGACCGTGCGCAACGGCCAGTTCACGGTCGCGCCGCAACCGGTGCTGCGGTTGTCATCGCTGTTGATGGTGCGCGACGCCATCGCCGCCGGCGCGGGCGCGGCGATGGTGCCGCAATCGATCATCGGCGGCCTGCTGGAGAAAGGCGAGCTGGTGAGCTGGGGCATCGCCGGCGACGAAGTGGAGCTGTGGGTCCTGCACACGTCGCGGCGATTGCAGAGCCCGAAAGTGCGGGCATTCGTGGAGTTCATGAGCCAGCAGTATCCGGGTGGATCGCTGGTGATTCCGGCGGGGTGAGGGAAATGGCCGGAATGTCACCTCTCCCGTGCATTCCGATGGAGAACGCTTGGAGGACGACCGGTTCGATGATCCTCCCGATCGCCTCTCCTCTCCACTGGACATGGGTGCCATGCCGCTGTCTGAGAGAGTGCTGTTGTCGATGACTTGCGCGCCGGCCATGGCGCCTTTCGAGATAGCGGTATCCGATGGCGCTCCCGAGATCGGCGCGCTCGCGCCGGTCTGGGCGATGAGGCCGGGCGCCTGAGCGCCCGGCTAATACAACGTCTCTGGACCTATCTCAGCGCTTTCATCAAGCAGCCGATGCTTGTGCGGGCGTAGCGACAACCGGCGGCTGCCAGACATCGGTCGCCTGCATGCCGAGCAAGTCCAGGTATGCCTCTATGTGCTGGTAGCCGGCCTGACGCGCGAAATCCTGGTCGTTGTGTTCGACGAGCGTCTCGTTGACTGCTCCGGTGAGTTGCTGCCGCCCCGCTGTGGGCTGTTGGTAGTTCAGCAAAGCCAGCCAGCCGAGGTTCTTGTCGATGTTCTTGACGATGTCACTCGGGGTCGCGACATCGGGGGAGTAGATCTTCTTGATATTCGTGATAGTGCTCGCGCTCCAGGCATTGGGCACCGTGTCTTTCGAATTGAAGAAGCGCGTGGACGCACCCGCCATGGTCTGGTCGAAGTAATCGGCGAACTGCTGATTGCCGGCGGTCGGCGCGGCGAAGGTGAAGCAGCTGAGCGTGGCCGAAGAGAGCTTGGCCTTCAGGTAGAGCGCCAGTACAGACGCGAGCGCGCCACCGAGACTGTGCCCGACTACGGTCACCGCGCCGCCGGAAGCTAACTGGCTCTGCAAATAGCTGACCAGATCGCCATTGGATGCGGTGGTGCCGAGGATGTTGTTCGCGCCGGCCATGGCGCCATTGGAAATGTTGGCGTCCGAAGGCGCGTCGGAGATCAGCGCGTTTGCCTGCGTCTGGAGAATGTCGTTGTCCTCCTCGTTGACGTCGTAGTTGGACTTGCCGTTGGTACCGCTGGTCACCACGCGGAAATCGCCCGAGGGTCCTTTGAAAACGGCGGTGACATTGGCGGAATAACCCTTGGAGTCAGAGTCGGAGCCATTCTTGGTGCCGGGGTCCAGGAAAACGGAAGGACCCCACACCAGGGTGAAGTCCTTCGCATACGTCGACTGCTTGACGCGATTGACGATATTCGCCTGCACCACCGACGCGCTCGGGTTCTGCAGGACATTGCCCTTGTCGTCGATAGTGGCGTTGTTGAGCACAAAGGCCAGCGTCAGATTGATTTTCGCTTCTTTCGAAGACATAGCCGCACTCCTTGCTTGGGTACAAGACAACGTTCCCCGCTCCCGAAAGGAGGGGGTGCTCAGAAACGTGAGTCTTTGTCGCCGGGTCGGCGCAGGGAGGAAAGTCGATACGCTCCTTATTCGACTTGATCGCTCGTGAGACTTGCTGAGCATGGCGCGCATGCCCAGGAATACACGCTGGGTGCCATGCGATCCATGATGTTTCATCGTCTGAAGCGAAACTAAATGGACGGCCGTAGATAGGCTGTGAAAAACACGTCTATTCCCGCGCTTCTTTTCGATTTTCGATAACCGTGTCTCATAGCGAGCCAATGGTTTGGATCGACTGATTTAGATCGGCTGATTTAGATCGACTGGTTTAGATCGACGATAGTGGCAACTCGCGACGCGTTGGCAGCTCTTATCATCCGGCGATAAACACTTACTCAAGAGCGCCGCTCAACGAAAGGCGGAGGTCGTGACGCACCTCCGCCCTGCGGCATCGCTTCAGATCAGGCTCTTCACGACGGCGCCATCACTGCTGCACGGAACAGGTTTTCACCACGCCAACCAGCGGGTCGCCGAAGACCGCGTTGGTGCAATCGACCGACTGCCCGACACCGACTTCCCGGTAATGCCAGACACCGCGCGCGCCGTAGGCGACCAGCCCAGTACCTTGCGTCACTTTGCAATTGCCGCCTTCGTTGGCGCAGGCCGTGAAACCGGTGGGCGCGCTGCCCGTGCCGCGGGGATCGAGTACGCGGATGGCGTCTTCGGTAAACAGCAAGGTGCCGAAACCATTGTTGTCTGCGTAGGGCGTGCGGCCCTCGGGGCGAAGGCGATCGGCCACTTGCTTGGTATAGGGCGCGGAGACGTCCTTGCGGCGGGCATAGTGGTTGTAAACCATCTCGTAGACCGGGCGAAACGCGCCGCGTTGCTGGCTGGAAATGGTGTCGTGGCGGTACTTGCCGGTGGTGTCGACCATCGGCACGAAAGGCACGTCGTTGCCCAGGTTGTACGAGGCGACGTATTCGAAGCCGGCCAGCAGGCGGTTGCCGTGCGCGGCGTAAAGGTCGAAGCCCTGCGCCCAGGCCGTTTCGGCTACCTCGGCGAGGTTGCCGATGCCCAGTTGCGTGTGGGCCTGGTCGCGACCGCTTTCCTGGGTTTCGCCGAAGGTGTTGATGACGTAGTGGGTCAGGGTGCCGTTGGAAGGGCCGTTGTAGTAATAGTCGAGCGACCGGTTGAACATGTCCCAGTCGTTGGTGAACACGCCCATGGCCATCATCGCCTTCATGCAGCTGGAGTCCCAGTTGCCGTTGGCATAGGGCGCGAAGTCCTTGATCACCGGGTAGAAGACATTGCGGAACATCGCCTCCGCCGCCGCGATGTCCCGCGCCGACCAGCCGGCGTGGGTGTAGCGGATGAGCTCCGCAGCCGCCGCGAACTTGAATCCGTTCAAGCCGGCCGCGAGCGGCGCATCGTGGCCCTCGATGGAGGTCAACGTGCCGGACCAGGCGTTGAGAATCCGGATGGCATTCGCGGCATAGCGCGTGTCGCCGCTCAACGCCCACATCAGCGCCTGCTGGTAGGCGGCGTTGGCATCGTCGTTGAATTCGCCGATGCACACGGAAGGCGTGCCCCGCACCACCTTCGGACAATGACCGCCGCGGACGCCATAGGTCGGCGAGGAGTACGGATCGTTCTTCAGCGCGAGGTAGCCGTCGGACCACGGCGCCTGCGTCAGATGCGCCTTGATGCGAGCGAGATCGTCGGCCGTGTGCATCACGCCGGGGTGGATGAAGGTGGCCTGCACCGCGGCGGCGGGAGGCGGCGTGGCGGCCGCGGCGCCGTCGGAGGCGGTCCATGCGAGTAGCAGGGGAGCAAGCATTCGCAGGATTGGGGAGGCTTTCAATGACATGGCGGCGCATCCGTCGAAGAGAAGGCGGCACGGTGCAGTGGGTGCTCCACGCTTGTCATGGTCATTTGAGGCCATGGTGGTGGGCACGAGACCCCTGTCCTGTCGCGGGCTCGGCGCGATGGAGCCAGCCGGCGGAGCTTTCCGTGGTTGCGCCGTCGTCGCGCGAAAGCCTTTCGCGCGACCTTTCCCTAGGGCGCGAGCGGCGGCACGGCTTCGTGGGCACTCACAGCCCCGCTGTCATCGCGCTGGCGCCCGGACGGCGGTGCCTATAATGGCGAACATCATCTGCCGGCAGCACCCATGACCGAACCCGCCCGCCTCGCCAAACGCGTCGCCGCCCTGGCCCAGTGCTCACGGCGCGAGGCGGAGATGTATATCGAAGGCGGTTGGGTGCGCGTGGACGGCGTGACCGTCGAGGAGCCGCAGTTCAAGGTGCTGGATGAGCGTATCGAGATCGATCCGCACGCGAAACTGGAACCCCCCGAGCCCGCCACCTTGGTGTTGCATAAACCTGCCGGCGTCACGGTCGACGAAGCGCGCGCGCTGGTGAGCCCGCAGAGTCACGCCGAGGACGACCCTTCCGGTGTGCGTCTTCTGAAGCGCCACTTCGCCCGCCTGGAAGCGCCGCTTCCGCTCCCGGATAAAGCCAGCGGCCTTCTGGTGTTCACGCAGGACTGGCGCGTGAAGCGACGCCTGGAAGACGATGCCGACCGCATCGAGCAGGAGTTCGTCGTGGAAGTGACAGGCACGCTCGCACCGAACGGCCTCGCCCTGCTCAACCACGGCCTGGTCTTCGACCACTACGCCTTGCCGCCGATCAAGGTGAGTTGGCAAAACGAAACGCACCTGCGCTTCGCCTTGAAGCGCATCGGGCCGGACAAGATCGAGCGGATGTGCGGCGCGGTGGGTTTGAAAGCGGTGGCGATGAAGCGCCTGAGGGTCGGGCGCATTTCGATGGCGCGTCTGCAACCGGGGCAATGGCGATACCTGGCCGGTACGGATCGGTTCTGACCTGCTGGCTCGCCGGCGCCATTGTGCTGGACGCCCGGCGGCGCTAGTGCGGATGCCCTAGAATCGCCTCTCGCCGGGCGGGGCGTTCGTTCCGGGTGTCGATAAGGACGTCGTGGATGAGTGTGTTCCAAGTAAGGACGCTAGCCGTCGCCTCGGAGCAAAGGCGAGACAACTTCCTTCTGCTGCGCCTGCTTGCCGCCAGCCTGGTCATCTACGGCCACGGCCCGGCGATCAGCGGGGACGCCACTCGTCAGGACCTGTTCGTATGGCTCGGCATGGGGACGTACTCGGGCGATCTCGCCGTCAATGCGTTCTTCGCCATCAGCGGTTTCATGATCGCGGGCAGCTATCTGCGCCGACGGCACTTGCCCAGCTTTCTGTGGGCACGCTTGCTGCGGATCTATCCGGCTTATGCCTTCTGCTTGCTGGTGTCGGCTTACGCGCTGGGCAGCCTGTTCACCACGCTGCCGCTGGCCGACTATGTGCGCGACCACCAAGTCTTGCATTACGTGCAGAAGAATCTCGAACTCGGCCGAGGCCTGATCTATGGCCTTCCCGGTGTCTTCGAGGGCAACCCCACCCACGCAGTGGTCAACGGATCCATCTGGACCCTGCCCGCCGAAGTGCGCATGTATCTGTGGGTGGCGCTGGCCGGCGTCGCCGGCATTCTCGGGCGTGCGTACCTCGCCAACGCGCTGATCGCGGGATTGATCGTCTGGGGCATCGTTAGACCGGAAGCCATCCCGCTGGTGCCGCGTCCGGAATTCGTGCGCCTCGCCGGCTACTTCGCCTTGGGTGCGTTCTGCCTGATCAACCGGCGATGGATCTACGTCGGCTGGCCCATCGTCGTCGCGGCCGGCGCGCTCACATGGATCGCGCATGGAAGCGCGCTGTACCCCTTCGCGCTGGCGCTCGCATTGACGAGCTTCGTGTTCGCCTTCGCCTACGACACCCCGTGGTATGGCTACAACCGCTTCGGCGACTACTCGTACGGCCTGTACCTGTGGGGCTTCCCCATGCAGCAGGCCGTGGCGAGCACGTGGCCCGGCGCCTCAGCGCTGACGAACTCACTGGTCGCTTGGCTGTTGGCGCTCGCGGCAGCGGTCGTTTCCTGGCATGTGATCGAGAAGCCGGCGCTGGGCTTGCGGTCGATGCCGGCTAGGGTCTATGCGCGGCTCAAGACGGTGCGGGGGGATGGTCCAGTCGCGGGCGGCTCCGATAGCGACGCCGGTAGCGAGGTGCGCGGCGCGTAAGAGGTACGAGGAGTTCGAGAGCGATAAAGACCCGTGGGACGAGAACGTCATAACGCGACGTTCCATCGAGTTCACGACATACATGCGCGTGGCGAATAAGGGCAGGCTTCCCCGCCCTTTGCTGGCCTTACTTCACTGATCGTCGCCGTGCACGAGTTATCAGCGTCCCATCTGCAGCTTTGATTTCGTCTGTTGATGGAGATTGTGTCCGCGCCTGTTCGTAGGCCTGCTGTTGTGTTCCCTGCGCCTAACGCGGGAAGAAATCGAATGCTGGCTTGGTCAATCCAAGCCTTCTGGAGGTGGCCGAGTAGTCTTCGTTGTTCGGATACTGCTGATGTACTTCCGGTAGCGTTTCATCTTTGAGAATGGGCGGATCGTTATTGGTCATCAGCTCTCCTCGGGTCGAGTAGAGAGCGATCCATTCGCAGAAATCGCAACCTTCGGGGAGAGAGCCATACTGCACCGAGACATAGTCCGTATGGTCTTTCGCGGATACACAGGCCAGCCCTACTGCCGTGTAGTTCGCCAACCCTTTGGGCTTGGGTAGAGTCCGTGGTTTCTCACCCTTAGCCTTCAATGTCAGGATCGTTTGCGTGCAATCTGCGCTTTTTGGCGCACATGCAATCGTTACCGTTGCTACTCCACATGTCTTGTTTATGGCTCGTGCGGTTCCCGCTTCCGTCGCTGTCGTTGCGAGTGCACCGGCCGAGGCCGCCATCCCACTTATCAGAATGAGTGAAAGTCTCACTGAAGCCTCCTTTTCCGCGGAGCGAGTGTTCCCTACCTGCGCGCGCTAATGGCGCAGGCAATCCAGGGTGTCGAAGAGAGGGGCCATCGTTGGCGGAACGAACGCGCTATCCACGTTATGGCCACCCTGTCGAAAGAGAGAATTGCAGAATCAAATAGCAATGTCTGCAGGCGAATGCCTTCTTAGAGTCGGCCAATTCTGTAGTCCCGTTGCCACCCGATCCGATAGGCGCCCGCGAGGGTTTAGTCGACCGCGGCGATTGGCCGAATGAATTTCTTTCTCCGGACGAAGGAAGTGCGCCGCGGTCAAGTTTGGATTGAAGCCGCAAGACGGGGCTGCGGGATGGCGTCGAGTCAAACCACCCAGCACACGCTCAGGCCGAGTGGCTTGGAACGCCCATCGGCAGCGTCGGTACTTCCGCCTTCGGTAGCAGTTTGCGGGTAAAGAACCGTCGCCGGTGATAGCGGATCTTCCCGCACATCACGGGGCGCGGCAGCGCGCCGACGATCACTTCCTCGTCGTTGCTCAAGTGCCGCAGTGCTTGCGGAGGCATCAGCGCGTGGCCTTCCTCTGCGCTATCGCCGATCATCGCCGAACATTCCTCGGCATCGCGTTGCTCGCGAGGGGTATAGATGATCTTCGGCGCCAGATGATCGACCAGCGCGCGGGCCGTTTCCTTGCCATACAACGCGTCGAGCTGCGAAAGACTTTGGAAGATGAGGAAAAGCCGCAAGCTGTCGCCGGCCATGGACGACGCACGGCGCGCGAGCGCATTCACCCTTCCCAAGGCCGTGAACTCGTCCAGCAGCATCAGGCAGGGATGCGGGGATTCCGGGTGCTGTGGCGGAAGCCGTTGCGAGTTGCGTTCGACGAGCTGGCTGATGAGCAGGTTGGCGAGAAGGTTGGCTTCGCTGGATGCGTAGGGTTGAAGGGCGACATAGATCGTCATGGGCTTCTTGCGCAGATCCGTCAGCAGGAAGTCGCTGCCGCTCGTCGCCGCATCGACGACAGGGTTGGCGAAGCGGCGCAGCGGTTCTCTCAGCCTGTCCATGGTCAAGGCGAATATTTCGTCCGCTTGCGAAAGCAGAAGATCGAAGGCCCGCGCGGCCATGTCGCTCAGGAACGGGGCGCAGGAGAGGGTGCGCAGGGCGCCTTTCGGGTCGACGCCTTCGTCGGACGCGAGCTTGTAAAGCTGGCCCAAGGTGGGGTCGACGTGTGCCGCCGACGAGGATCGCGCCGCATCGCGCTGTTCGAACAGGTAGAGCGCAAGGGCGACGAAGGCTTGGCGCGCACGATGCGCCTCATCGGCGCTGTCGCCCCAATGGCTGGGATAGAGCGCTCCGGCGAGCGATGTCAGGTCCGCGAGGCGGAGGGCGGGGTCGTTCGACACTTCATGCAGTGGGTTCCAGCGATGCGTCCGTCCGTCGTCGGCCAAAGGATCGAACCGATAGACGGCCTGCCCCTGTTGCTGCCGCCATCCGCTGGTGAGATCGAAATACTCCCGCGCGACATCCAGCACCGCAACGGACCCCTGGTAGCTCAGCAGGTTGGGTATCGCGATGCCGGCGCTCTTGCCCGAGCGATTCGGCGCGACGAGCAGAGCCCCTTGCCGGCCGGGCACGTACATGAGCTTGCCGCGCATCTCGCCGACGATCAGGCCCGTAGGCGAGGGCTGGAACATGCCTGACGAGGCGAGATCGCGGACGCTGGCGAAGCCTGCGCGGCTGCGTCGCGACCAGGCATTCCGCCGGAAGAGGAAAAACATCAGGGCAAGCCAGGCGAGTGCCGCCAGAACGAGTATCGGGCGGCTGGCGCCGCACAAACCGGCGGCGGCCAACGCAAGCGAGGCTCCCAGTGCGAGAGCGGCCTTCCATGGCGACATGCGGAAACTCCAGTTTTCTCAAGCGGCGATCACGGATGTTCGTGACCACGCATGGGACCAAGCCAGCGCCGCGATGTCCACCATGCCCCTGCAGAGGCGGGCCATGCCCGCCCCGGCCGAGGTCGGATCAGCGATCGTCCCCGCTCAACAACGACCCCACGATCCCACCAACCAACCCGCCGCCAAGCGTCGCGCGGCTGGATCCGCCTTCGCCGCTCGGCATGTATTCCGCCAGCTGATGCGCCAGGCGCGAGATGGGCAACGTCTGCAGCCACACGGTGCCGGGGCCGGTGAGCGAGGCGAGGAAGATGCCGTCGCCGCCGAAAAGGGCGTTCTTGATGCCGGGCACGGTCACGATCTGGAAGCTCACCGAGCCCTGGAAGGCGCCGACGTGGCCGGGATGAACGCGCAGGTTCTGGCCCGGCGCCAGGCCTTTGCGGATCAATT
>JBCNOA010000259.1:0-6270 GCA_039594095.1 Dyella sp. | reverse complement strand
GGATGGTGCCGGCGATGGCGTAGGCCACCACCAGCGGCGGCGACGCGAGGAACGCCTGCTTGGCGTAAGGATGAATGCGCCCGTCGAAGTTGCGGTTGCCCGACAGCACGGCCGTGGCGTACAAGTCGCGGTCGACGATCTCCTTTTGGATCGCCGGATCGAGCGCGCCGGACATGCCGTTGCAGGTGGTGCACGCAAACGCCACGATGCCGAAGCCGAGCTTCTCCAGCTCAGGCAGCAGATTCGCTTCCTTCAGGTACAGCTCCACGGCCTTGGAGCCGGGCGCGAGCGAACTCTTCACCCACGGCTTGCGCGTCAGGCCGCGCGCATTCGCGTTGCGCGCCAGCAGCGCCGCCGCGATCACGTTGCGCGGATTGCTGGTATTGGTGCAGCTGGTGATGGCAGCGATGATCACGGCACCGTCGGGCATCTGGCCCGGCTGTTCCTTCCACTGGCCGGCAATGCCCCGTGCGGCGAGATCCGATGTAGGCAGCCGCTTGTGCGGGTTCGATGGGCCGGCCATGTTGCGCACGACCGAAGACAGATCGAACGTCAGCGTGCGCTCATACTGCGCATGGGCCAGCGTGTCAGCCCACAGACCGGCGGTCTTGGCATACGTCTCCACCAGCTTGACCTGCTCGTCGCTGCGGCCGGTGAGCCGCAGGTAGTCGATGGTCTGATCGTCGATGAAAAACATCGCGGCCGTAGCGCCATACTCGGGGGCCATGTTGGAGATGGTCGCGCGATCGCCCAGCGTAAGACTGGCCGCGCCTTCGCCGCGGAACTCCAGATAGGCGCCGACCACTTTCTCCTTGCGCAGGAACTCGGTGAGCGCCAGCACGATGTCGGTGGCGGTAATGCCGGGCTGCCGTTTGCCGGTGAGCTCTACGCCCACGATGTCCGGCAGGCGCATCCACGAGGCGCGCCCGAGCATCACGTTCTCGGCTTCCAGACCGCCCACGCCGATGGCGATGACACCCAGCGCATCCACGTGCGGCGTGTGGCTGTCGGTGCCCACGCAGGTATCCGGATAGGCGACGCCTCGGCCGTGTTCGTCGCGCTGCACCTGGATCACCGGCGACATCTTCTCCAGATTGATCTGGTGCATGATGCCGTTGCCCGGGGGAATGACATCGACGTTCTCGAACGCCTTCTTGGTCCAGTCGATGAAATGGAAGCGATCTTCGTTGCGGCGATCCTCGATGGCGCGATTCTTAGCGAACGCGTTCGGATCGAAACCGCCGCATTCCACCGCCAGCGAGTGGTCGACGATCAGCTGCACGGGAACCACCGGGTTGACCTTGGCCGGGTCACCGCCGCGCTCGGCGATCGCATCGCGCAGGCCGGCCAGGTCCACCAGCGCGGTCTGGCCGAGGATGTCATGGCACACCACGCGCGCCGGGAACCACGGGAAATCGCGATCGCGCTTGCGCTCGATGATCTGCCTGAGCGATTCGGCGAGGATCGCCGGATCGCAGCGGCGCACCAGGTTCTCGGTGAGCACGCGCGAGGTGTAAGGCAGCGTGTCGTAAGCGCCCGGCTGGATCGCCTCCACGGCGGCGCGCGCGTCGAAATAATCCAGCGCTGTGCCGGGGAGGGATTGGCGATAGACGGTATTCATAAGTATCGGAACCCTGGAGATGAACGCCCGGTCGACCACGGGCCGGCAGCCGCTCGCGCCCGCCACCCGGCGGACCCTCGTTGCGGTGCAAAACCCGCATATTGTAGCGAGAGAAAGCCTTTTCCTTAAGGGCGTTGCCTTGACTGGTATGCATCGCGACACCCACAATGGCCCGATACTTATCCCAAAGGGGAGTAGTTCCGGGCGCCGCTGCCTAGGGCGTCCGCGCAGTGGTCGTCATCACGAGCGGGGCACCGCTCCGGTCACTGCGACGGTTCCGCCGGGAACGAGACTTTTGCGGTAATCGCGGGGCTGCGTGCGCCCGTGGTTGCTGCATTCGTCCCGCGCGCAGGAACCGGACCGCATGGATTTCCTCACCCCTGAATTCTTTTCCGGCCTGATGGCCATCGTCCTGCTCGACCTGGTGCTGGCGGGCGACAACGCCATCGTCATCGCCCTCGCCGCGCGCAATCTGCCCAGACACCTGCAGAAGAAGGCCGTGTTCTGGGGTACCTTCGGCGCCGTGGCGGTACGCGTGGCGCTGACCGCCGTGGTGGTCTATCTGCTCAAGCTGCCCGGACTGATGCTGGCCGGCGGACTGCTGCTGCTGCCGATCGCCTGGAAGCTGCTGCGCTCCGACGAGGGCGACGGGCACAAAGTCAGCGCCGCGGCCGGCTTCTGGTCGGCGATCCGCACCATCGTGGTGGCGGACGCGCTGATGGGCCTGGACAACGTGCTTGCGATCGCGGGCGCCTCCGGCGGCCACATGGTCCTGGTGGTTCTCGGCCTGGCGATCAGCGTGCCGCTGGTGGTGTGGGGATCCACGCTCATCCTGAAGCTGATCGAGCGCTTCCCCGTCATCGTGTACATCGGCGCCGGCGCCATCGCCTGGACCGCGGCGCGCATGATCGCGCACGACCATTGGCTCAGCCCCTGGTTCGATGCCCATGGCTGGGCCAGGTATGCGCTGGACGTGCTGCTGGTGGCCGTCGTCTGCGGAGGCGGCTGGTACGTTCAGCGCCGACGCCTGTCGCGATCCGCTTGAGCGTGGCTGGGCGGACGGTCACACTGCGCGCCGCTCCGCCCCATCGAAGGAAGGCCATGAAGCTGTACTACATCCCCGGCGCCTGCTCGCTCGCCGACCACATCGTGCTCGAATGGATCGGAGCGCCCTACGAAGCGCACGCGGTCGCGCGCGACCGGCTGCGCTCGCCGGAGTACCTGGCAGTCAATCCTTCCGGCCAGGTTCCCACCCTGCAGGACGACGACGGCTGGCTGCTCACCGAAAACGTGGCGATCCTTTCCTACCTGGCCGATCGCTTCCCCGAAGCGAAACTCGCCGGCGAAGGCCCGCGCGGACGCGCCGAAGTGATGCGCTGGCTGGCCTACCTCAACTCCGACGTGCACCAGGCCTTCAAGCCGCTGTTCAATCCCCAGCGCTTCGTCGCGGACGAGTCCGCGCACGCCGAGCTGCAGGCCAACGCACGCACGCGCCTGCGCGGCATGTTCGAGAGCCTGGATGCGCGCCTGTCCGAGCACGACTGGCTCGCCGGCGCGCGCTCGATCGCCGACCCTTACCTCTTCGTGGTCCAGCGCTGGGCCAAGGGCAAGGCCGTCGATCTCTCGGGCCTGACGCACCTCGAACGCTTCGCCCGGCGCATGCGCGACGACACGGGCGTGCGCGCTGCCATGAAGGCGGAAGGTCTCTGAGCGCAACGAAGGGCCGCCATGCCGGCCCTTCGGTTTTCAGTACGTCATGGGCATGCGCACGGTCACCGTGGCGTCCGGCGTATCGCGCGTCACACCCACGCCCAGCGTGAAATTGAGCGTCCGTTTGTCGTTGAAGCGGTAAGAGCCGCCGATGAGCAGCGTACCCAGCACGGTCTTGGCCGAACCGGCCACGGTACGGTTGTTCTGCTTGGTCACTCCGACCCAGCTCTGGTCGTAGCCGATGCTGAAGGACGCTTTCTCGTTGAGCGCCAGGCCCATGCCGATGCTCGCGTCCACCACGTCGCCTACTTTCACCTTGCCCAGCTCCTCCCTGCCCGCCAGCAGCAGCGTGCGGCTGACGTTGCTGCGCGGGAAATTATGCAGATAGCTGACGTTGCCGAAGAACACCACCGGATCGGACGGATACAGCCACGTCACGCCCGGCTGTACCGAATAGAAGCCACTGCCGGTCGGCAGCTGCAGCGGCAGGCCCGTGCCGGTCGCGTTCTGCACGCAGCGCTGCACGCAATCGGTGGTGACCTCGAACGGATCGCGCCCGGTGCGCGACTTGAAGCGCAGCCAGGCCACGTAATAGGCCTTGTCGGCTCCGCCATCGTTGATCTGGTAACGCGCCGTCGCTTCCACGTCGCCCAGGCCATGACCGCTGGCGCCGAACACGCGATCGGTTGCCGTGCCAGTGAAGATTTCGCGGCTGATCGTGTCCGTGTGCCCGTACACGTAGGGGACCCGCACCTCGGCCTCCAGCCGGTTGGTGATGCCGTAGCGCAGCGCGATGGCGCCGGTCTGCGTGGTGGTCTTCACCTGGCGCACGTCGATCAAGCCGATCAGGATCGCGGGGATGATGGTGTAGCCCACCAGCGCCACACGGTCCGCCGACGAATAGCCGAACTGGTATGAGGGTTCCACGATCAGCTTGCCGCGAGGCGTCAGTACGCCCGGCTGATCGAAGATCGGCGCGACCTCGGGCGGACGCGTATCGCGCTGCGGCGCCTGTCCGACGGGCTGGGTATCTTCGGCGGCCGGCGCGACGGCCACGTCGTTTGGCGAGGGCATCGGCTGTGCGGTGGCGAAGGATCCGCCCGCGCGGATATTGCCCGCGCGTTGCCTGTCCAGCACATCCATGCCCACGGCGTGCCGCAGCGACTGGTACTCCGCCTCCTGCGCGGCCAGCGTCCGCTTCATCGCCTCCAGCTGTTCCATCTGCATGGCGATCTGGCTGCGCATGGCTTCCAGACGCTCGCCCTGGACCTTCACTTCGCGGTGCAGGTCATCCACTTCCGTCACCGCCGAAGGTGAGCCGCCAGGCGTCGCTGCTGCTGCCGTCGGCGGCGCCTGCTGCGCCGCACCCGTGCCGGCGAGCAGAACGAAGCCCGCGGCCGCACCGATCAGCCGCCAGCCACGCCCACCGCGGAGCGGACAAGCGGCGCTTGGATCCTCGTGCACCGAATGAACCCTGGTCATGACGTCTCCCCCTTATGTGCAGTCCCGCGTGCCGTCTCAGTGGCCGAGCGGGTTGGCCATGGCGGCCTGCAGGCTTTGCTGCAAGTTGAGGCTGCGGAAGGCGCTCAGCGTGTTCACCGACACGTTGAGCATGGTCTGTGCGGCGATCCGCTGGTTGTCGAGCGTGTTCTGCAGCACGGTGGCCGCCATCGACTGGCCCAACGCCGCCGGATCGACGGTATTGCCCGGTCCGTTCTGCACGACCGTCGCGCTATTCATCGCCGAGGAAAGGGCGCTGGCCTGCGTCGTGCTCAGGCGTGCGATATCCGGGACCTGGATGTGCAGGGAGGTCACCAGCGTGCCGTTCACGTACACGGCACGGTCGATACCCAGCGAGGCCACCAGTCCGCCGCCCCAGTCGAAGCCGCCGCGTGCCGCATCGAGGCGCGCGTCGTCGACGGGCGTCCACCCGGCCGGACCGTTCTCGCCCGCGTGAGCTCTTGTCGCGCCCACCAGACCGAACGCCAGCATGGCGAGGCTCAGCCCCACCCTGAGCGCATGCTTGCTCATATGTCCCCCGGCCCTCGCTTGGGCATGGTGATACCGTCCAGACCGCGGCGATCGATGCCATTCCCCAGCGGCGCCATCGGTGCGGCGCGCCAGTCGGACGGACTGTTGAACACCGCCAGCGAACGGCGGTTGTGGATGACGAACACCAGGCGGTTCTTCCACATCGCCTCGAAGCGCGCGCGCGGCAGCGAGCGCGTGCCCAGCGCGGGATCCCCGATGAGCACACGCCCGTCGTACAGCCCCTTCACCACCACGAAGTGGTGATAGCCGCGCTCGTCGATCAGCACGATCGCCGGCAGATGCTCTTGCTCGAGCCTGTCCAGCGGCACCTCGAAGCCGTCGGCCTGGAAACCGTTGGCGGCGAGATAGCGCTTGATGTCGAGCAGCGAAAAGCCTTCCTTGCCGATCTTGGCGCGATCCCCTTGCGCATACATCTGCTCGAACGCTGCCTGTTCGTTGACGGGATAGCCGTACTGATAGGTCAGCAAGGTCGCCACCGCCGCCGAGCCGCAACTGAAGTCGTACTTCTGCCGGATCGTGTTGCGGAAGCGCGCCTCCTTCAGGCTGGTCAGCCGCAGGTAGATGCTCTGCCCCTGCGCGCCCGGCACGGTCAACGACGCCGCGGGCGCCGCGCCGTGCCAGCACAGCGCGGACAGCATGGCCAGCGGCAGCCAGCCTTTCATGGACGGAACTGCACGTTGATGATGGTGGCGTTCTGGATCAGCACATTGTTACCGGTGTTCTGAATCACCATCGGCACGCCGGCCGCCCCCTGGAAGGAACCCGCGCTGATCGCATTGCTTCCGGTGACGACGTGGTCGGCGTGGTTGTCGCTGACCGTGCCGTTGAGCGTGATCTTCGCGCTGACGTCGGCGCCGCCGCTCAGGCTCGCCAGCACGCCGGCGTCC
>JBCNOA010000258.1:0-6303 GCA_039594095.1 Dyella sp. | reverse complement strand
ACTTGCCCACGTCTTCGTTGCCGTGCTTGACCTGCAGCGCGGCCATCAGGCCCTGCAGCGTGCCGAACGCGGTGAACGGCGACGGGTCGCCCGAACCGCCGTGCACCTGGTGCACGCCGGTCACGTATTCGGTCTCGCGGAACACGTATTCCATGTCGTTGACGTCGATGCCGACGTCCTCGGCCGTGATATAGCGGCCGTTGAGCGAGTTGACGAAGCGGCCGAAGGCGCGGAACAGCGCTTCCGACTTGTCCTTCGACGGATCGCCGATGATCACCGCCTTGCCGCCGCCTAGGTTCAGGCCGGCCACGGCGTTCTTGTAGGTCATGCCGCGCGACAGGCGCAGCACGTCGTTGACCGCATCCTGCTCGGTCTTGTACGGCCACATGCGCAGGCCGCCGAGCGCCGGGCCCAGCACCGTGTTGTGGATCGCGATGATGGCCTTCAGGCCGGCGTCCTTGTTGTGGCAGAAGACGACTTCTTCGTGACCCGTATTGGCGATGGTTTCGAAAATCATTGGAACTCCACTTTGGGTGGCGCGGTTGGGGATGCGGTTGTCGTTTCGCGGCCGCGGCTTGCGCGAGCCTGAAAGTCAAAACCCCGACCAGAGGTCGGGGCGGTAAGCACAGTCCGATATTCTAGTATGCGCTCGGATTCGTCGCTGTTGCGACGCAGCACCGGCCCAAAAGCGGGGGCAAGCGGCGCGTTCGGCCCATTCGGGCGGCGAAACGAAAGGCCCCGCCGGGGCGGGGCCTTCGATCCTGCATGCGGCGAATATCCGGCGCGCCGTCGCCGGCGAGAGATCAGAAGGTGACCGTGGCGCGCAACCAGTAATAGCGGCCCATTACGTCGTAAGTGGCCACGTCGGTGTTGGAATTGGTGACATTGTTCTGATACAGCAGCGGCGGCTGCTTGTTCGTCACGTTGTCCACGCCGACGTCCAGGCGCGTGTGCCAGGGCCTCATTTCATAGCCGGCCTGCAGGCTGTGGTACGTGTACGCGCCCACCGTGCGCACGACGGCGGGGATGGACAGGTCCGCCGACAGCTGCTGGCGCGTGTCGGCGCTGCCGACCTGGGTGCGCCCGACGTAGCGCATGCGCCAACTGGCGCTCCACGCGCCACGCGACCAGTTCAACGTGGCCAATCCGCGCCACCGGGGGAAGTTGCCGTAGGCATAGGTGTAGCGGCCGGCGTTGTGGATGGTCACCGTCGTCGGGTCCGAAGGATCCGGATTGACGTCGTAGCGGGCCACGTAAGTCGTGTCCAGCCGCAGGCCGAAGCGGCCGTAACGCTCGGTGTCGAAGCGATAGGCCACGCTGCTGTCGACACCCTTGGTGGACAACGCGCCCAGATTGACCGTCGGCTCGGCGACGTAGTTGATGTCTCCACTGGAGAAGCGGTGGATGAAGCCGCAGAACGCGCTGGAAGGATTGGCATAGCACTGGTTGAGCACGGTCTGAGCCGAGATCGCGGTAATCGTGTCGTTGAGATTGATGCGCCAGATGTCCGCGCTGAACGACAGGCCCGGCAGCCAGTGAGGGTCGTACACCACGCCGTAGTCGAACGATTTCCCTTGCTCGGGCTTGAGCTGGTATCCGGCGACGACCGAGCCGGACGTCTTGGCCGAGATCTGCGGGTTGGCCTGGCTGTAGCTGCCGTCGGAAGGCACGTTGGCGCAGGCTTGCGGATGGCCGCCCGAGTAGAAGTTGCAGGGGTCGTTCACGGTCGGCGAGTCGCCCGCGATGCCCGAGTACAGCTCGTTGATGTTGGGCGCGCGGAACACTTCGGACACCGTTCCGCGCAACAGCAGGTCTTCCACCGGCCGCCACTCCACGGACAGCTTGCTGTTGGTGCTTCTGCCCGCACTGCTGTAATCGGACCAGCGCGTGCCCAGCGTCAGGTTCAGCGATTGCGCCCAGGGCTTGCCCGAAAGCAACGGAATGAGTGTCTCGGCGTAGGCTTCCTTCACATTGAAGCTGCCGGCCAGTACCGAGGTGCAGAATTCCACCACCCCGCACAGTCCGTTGAGGTCGGCCACGGCCAGCGGATCGGTGCGCGTCGAGGTGCTCTCCTTGCGGTAAGAAATACCGGTGGCGAGGTTGACCGTGCCGGCCGGCAGGTCGAACAGATTGCCGTTGGCATTGGCCTCGAACTGCTTCACCGTGTAGTCGGTAGTCGTCACCGGATTGCGCTGGATGCTCTTGAGCGCCGCGATCGTCGAGGGATCCCGGACGTTGAAGATGTTGATCGGCGTGCAGCCGGCGATCGGGTTGCCCGGCGTACCGCAGACCACGTTGCCGGAGGCGCTGTCGAGATAGGAAGGGCCGATGCCCTGCTGCAGGGCGGCGTAATCGAGGAAGCCGTTGTTGACCGACTTCTGGCGCACCTTGCCGTAGTTGACGGCGGCATCCCATTGCCAGGAGCTGTCGCCGATATTGCCGCGCAGGCCGGGCGTCACCTGGAGGTTATAGGTGTTGTAGACATAGCGGCGGTAGCCCAGCGTGCTGAAGCGCGTATTGAAGTCGCCGTAGTTGTCGCCGGTCGCGCGGTCCGTACCGAAGTTGACGCCGAACGGGTTGTAGTAGCTGTCCTTGGATACCAGGAAGTTGTCGCCATTGGCAAACACAGGCACGGGCGCGAGCTGCGAATCCGATTGCGTCTTGGTGTAGTAGAGGTTGGCGAAACCTTCCACCGCATCGGTGAACTTGTATTTGCCGAGCACGAAGAAGTTGTCGCGCTTCTGGGGCGTCTGAAGAATGTTGTCGCCCTGATAGTTGTAGGTATCGGCGACGCTGTAGCAGTGGTAATCGCCCGGCGAGGTGACGCCGGCGACGCCGGGATTGAGCGAGACGCGCGATGTGCAGCCCAGCGGGCCGGCCACCGAACGGGGCAGGGTGATGGAGCCGGCGGGAGTGGCGGACGAACCGCTGACGACGACTTTGCCGTTGTTGAGATTGAGCGCGTTGCGCGAGAACGCCCGGTCGCGCGCCGACACCGCATCCAGACTCTGGTGGCCCACGCCGGCCACGACGCTGCCGCGGTCGCCGCTATGGCCGGCGGTCAGCGTGAAGTTGCGGCGGAATCCGTCGCCGTGGCCGCTCTCGGCGAAGTCGCCAGTGAATTGCACGCCGTCGAAGCGATCGCGCAGGATGAAATTGACGACGCCGCCGATCGCGTCGGAGCCGTAGATCGCCGAGGCACCGTCGCTCAGCACCTCCACGCGGTCGATCATATTGGCGGGAATGCTGTTGACGTCGTTGTAGGCCAGGCGCATGCCATTGACGAGGATCAACGTGCGCTTGTCGCCCATGCCGCGCAGCGAGATCGTCGCCGCGCCGGTGCCGCCGCCATTGTTGGTGTTGGCATTGGTGGCATTGCCCGCGATCGAAGGCAGTTCCTGCACCAGGTCGCCCAAGGTGGGCTTGCCGGTGGCGGCGATCTGTGCGCGGTCGATGGTCACCACGGGATTGGCCGTCTCCACGTCCACGCGCCGGATGCGCGAGCCGGTCACGGTGACGCCTTCGAGATTCTTGGCCTTTTCCGGGTTGGGTGTGTCGGCGACGGCGTCCTGCGCGAAGGCGTGAGCCGAGCAGGCGAGAAGCGCTGTCGTCAACGCGAACTTCACCGCGTGGCTGAGCGCACGCCGCGTTGGCGTTCGGTGAAAACGAGGAAGTGCGGCGTATGTCGGAAACATGGGCGGTACCTCGGATGGCGTGTGGCGTCGGAACGGGCGTGCGTGCGGAGCCCTCCTTGGGCGAGTGTTTTTTCCAGGCAACGGGAACCCATGCCGGAGCCGGGCGCCGGCGGCGGACGTCGCGGTGGTGGCAGCCCGCGCGGTGCGGGCAGGGCGCGCTCAGCTTTCGCCGGGCGCGTCCGAATCGAATTGCCAGTACACGGCGTAGCGTTCGCCGTGCACTTCGTTCAGCGGCGCCACCGCGACGTGGCCGTCGCGCGTGCCTGCTTCGAAGCGGAGTTCATGGGCGGATACCGTGCGCAGCCAATCCGTCTCGCCGGTGCGTGCTCCCGCGGCGACGCGAGGCGCCGGCTGGGGCTTGGGCTCGGGTTTGGGCGCGGCTTCGTAGCCGCAGTACTGCATGTCGTGCGTAAGCCCCTTGGCGCCGAGGCGGGCGGCAAGGACTAGCGGTCCATAAAGCGCTGCCCGCAGGCGGTCGTCGCCGGGCAGCGCTTCGGTATGCAGCCGCATCGGCAGGTCAAGCTCCACGCGATCGCCGTCGCGCCACTCCCGGTGCAGCGTGAGGTAGCTGCCGGGAGAGGCGAACACGTCCAGCGCCTGACCGTTGACGCGCACGCCGGCACCGGCGTCGATCCAGGAGGGAATGCGCAGGTGGATCGCAAACGTCGCCGGTGCGAGCAGGGAAACCCGCAGGCGCGTCAGCGGTTCGCGCGGGAAGGCGGTTTCCTGCCGCACGCGGAGCCGGCGCTCGGGCCAGTCCAGTTCCGAGGCGATGAAGAGATTGACGTAGAGATCGTCGCCGTCCCGGAAATAGATGCTGTCGTTGAAGCGCGCGAATTCTTCCGCTCCCGAGCCGGTGCAGCACCAGAACGAATCGGTGGGCGAGTTGTAGAACTTTGCCGCGCCCGGCTGCAGCGGGTAGTAGTAGAGCTTCATGCCGTCCGCGTCCTGCGTGCCCAGGCGCGCGTTGTAGAGCGTGCGTTCGTAGTAGTCGAACGCGCGCGGATCGCCGCTCCACGCGTAGACGTAGCGAGTGAGCTTGAGCAGGTTGTAGGCCACGCAGCATTCGGCGCTGTACAGGCCGAGCTGGTCCTTGAGGTCGCCGGGGCCGGCCTTCCAGAACTCGTCGTTGCTGGAGCCGCCGGTGGCATAGGTCCGGTTGCGCGTCACCGTTTCCCAGAAGAATTCGGCGATGCGGCGGTAGCGCGGTTCGCCGGTCAGTTCGTAACGGCGCGCGGCGCCGAGCACCTTCGGGATCTGCGTGTTGCTGTGCAGGCCTTGCAGCTCGTCGCGATGAGCGCCTAGCGGATCGAACAGCGATGCCTGGTCGAAGCGGTGCGCCGCGTCGCGATAGCGTTCGTTGCCGGTGATCGCGTACAGCTCGTACAGCGCCTCGTTCATGCCGCCGTATTCGGTCTTCAGTATGTGCGCGATGTCGGCATCGGAAAAGCCGTTGAGCCAGCGCACCGTCCAGTTGCCGATGCCGGTGGCCACGTCCAGCGCCTGGCGGTTGCCGGTGAGCGTGTACATGTCCAGCATGCCGGCCAGGATCTTGTGGATGGTGTAGAAGGGCGCCCATACCTTCTGGCCGCTGCTCAGGCGGTCGAAGAAGCTTTCGGGGAACGCGCTCAGGTAGCCGTTGGGTCGCTGACAAGCGGCGAGCGCCGCGACCAGTTCGTCGCCGCGCTGCTTCATCAATGCATCGCCGAGACTGGCATGCGCCAGCGCGGCGGCGGACAGGTAATGGCCGCCGGCGAAATGGCCGCGCAATTCGCAATCGGGTTTCTCCCAACCGCCCAACGGCCGCGCGGACGAGGGCAGGCCGGCCTGGGTGCGAAAGCTGTGGGCGAGGCGGTCGACGGGCAGCGTCTGCAGGTAGCGAAGATTGACCGCCGCGGCGCGCGAGAAGTCGCTGTCGAGCAGTTGGACCTGGCCCAGTCCGAAGGACTGCATGCGGCGAACCGGTTGTTCGCGCACGGCGTGCGTGCCGGGCTTGGCGGGATCGGCGACGTCGGCGAACCCGCGCGGCGCCACCGCGAACGAAGCGGCCGCGACGGCCGCGTTTTTCAGGAATCGCCTGCGGTGATCGCTACAGCCTGGCGGCATGCCCTCTCCCCGTACGAATCGGCCATGCGGCCGGCGGTTGGCGACGCATCCCCGATGCGTACGCTTTCATCCTGCCGTCACATGCGAGGATCGTCTTGTCGTATTTGCGGGAGGGTGGTGCGGAATTCCGCATAGTGGGCCCGCGATGAGCGCGAGGAATGTGTACGCGGAGTGACGGGGAGACTCGTCAGAGCGGGCCTTCATCTGCCTGCTCACGGCTTCACGCGCAGACATGGCGCATCAGACGAACGCCGCGGAAATCCGCAGCACCTGCCCGGCGGCGCCGCTCAGGCGGATAGCTTCGCCCTGCCGTTCCTTCACCGCCACGCCGTCCACGTGCACGTCGCCGAGACGCTTGCCTTCGGGCGCACGCAGGCTCAGCCATATGGCGCTGGGCAGCTTATGATCCGGCAGCCGCACTTCGCCTTCCACGGCGCCGTGGCCGTCGGGCAGCAGTCGCACATCGGCGCGCCCCCAGCGCGTCGGCGCGTTCAGCATCGCT
>JBCNOA010000257.1:0-6361 GCA_039594095.1 Dyella sp. | reverse complement strand
GAAGGCCGGCGAAGGCTGCCGGCGGCTGGGGTAGTAGAGGTAGTAGCCGGGGAAGAACGGGCACCAGTCTTCCAGCACGCGCACGAGGCGGCCCTTGCTCAGGTGCGGCTCGAATTCTTCCTCGGGGAGAAACGCGATGCCCATGCTTTCCAAGGCCGCCTGCACGATGTGCGGGGGTGAATTGAAGGTGAGCTGCCCTTCGACGTGGACGTTGACGGGGCGGCCGCGGCGCTCGAACTCCCAGGCATAAAGACCGCCGTAGGTCGGCAGCCGCAGATTGATGCAGGTATGCGACAGCAGATCCTGCGGCTTGCGGGGCGTGGCGCGCCCGGCCAGGTAGGCAGGCGTCGCCACCGCCGCCATCCTCAGGGGCGGACCGATCGGCATCGCGATCATGTCCTTGTCGATGCTCTCGCCCAGGCGCACGCCGGCATCGAAGCGGTCGGCCACGATGTCCCTGAAGCCATAGCTGACGTCGAACTCGATCCGCACGTCGGGATACTGCCGCAGCAGCGGCAGCAGCTTGGGCAGGATCGTGCCGCGCAGCACGTGATCCGAGCAGGTGATGCGCACGGTGCCCGCCGGTTTGTCGCGCAAGGCCGTCAACGCGTCCAGTTCCGCGTCGATCTCGTCGAAGCGGCGGCCCACCGTCTGGAGCAGGCGCTCGCCGGCTTCCGTCGGCGACACGCTACGGGTGGTGCGCGTCAACAGGCGGATACCGAGGCGCGCTTCCAGGTTGCGGATCGACTGGCTGAGCGCCGATTGCGTCAGTCCCAGCTGTGCGGCGGCGCGCGTGAAGCTGCCCTCGCGGGCCACGATCACGAAGCTTTGCAGGTCGTCGAGATTGCGCTTGGCCATGGCAGGAGTCTGGCACGCCGATTCAGTAGTCAGGCTTATAGACCATGTAAGCATTCATCATCTAGTTCGGGGACGGTGCGGGGGCCAGACTGGTCGCTGTCTTTCGGTACCGAGGAAATGGACATGCAGATGCGCATCTTCCGGAACGGGTCCCGTCCTTCCATCAAGGGGCCGGCCGCCTGGTTCACGGGCGATGCCAGGATCGATGCGCTGTTCGATCCGGCCGCGCCCGGCCGCACCTCCGCGGCGGTCGTCACGTTCGAGCCCGGCGCGCGGACGAACTGGCATACCCACCCCCTGGGGCAGCACCTGTTCGTGCTCTCTGGCGTGGGCTGGACGCAATGCGAGGGCGGTCCGAAGAAGGAGATCCGCGCAGGCGACGTCGTGTTCTGCAACTGCGGGCAGAAGCACTGGCACGGCGCCACCGACACCACGGCGATGAGCCATGTCTGCGTGCAGGAGTGGATGAACGACAGCCCCGTGACCTGGCTGGAGCCGGTCGGCGACGCCGTCTATCTCGGCGCGGTGGAACCGGATTGATTTCCGAGGCGATACCGAAGATTTCCCATCTATCGATTGGAGAGAACCCATGCTCGCCACTGTTCTGCACGGTCCCGGCGATGTGCGCTTCGAGCACGTCGACGATCCCAAGATCGTCAAGCCCACGGACGCCATCATCAAACTGTCGGCCACCTGCATCTGCGGCTCGGACCTTTGGCCGTACCGCGGGCTGCAGGCCTCGAACGGCCCCGCGTACATGGGACATGAATACTGCGGCGTGGTCGTCGAAGTAGGTAGCGAAGTCACCACCGTCAAGCCAGGGCAGTTCGTGGTCGGCTCGTTCTGCCTCTCCGACAACACCTGTCCGCATTGCCGGCACGGCTTTCAGTCGTCCTGTGTGCAGCGCGAGTTCATGAGCGGCGCACAGGCGCCATACGCCCGTGTGCCGCTGGCCGACGGCACGCTGGTGGTGACCGACGAACATCCCTCGGAAGACCTCATTCCCAGCCTGCTGGCCGTGTCCGACGTGCTCGGCACGGGCTGGTACGCCGCCGATGCGGCCAGGGTGCAGCCGGGTTCGACGGTAGTGGTGGTCGGCGACGGCGCGGTCGGCCTGATGGGCGTTCTGGCTTCCAAGCAGATGGGCGCGGCGCGGATCATTGCCATGAGTCGCCACAAGCAACGTCAGGCGCTGGCACTCGAATACGGCGCCACGGACATCGTGACGGAGCGCGGCGAAGCGGGCGTGGCGCAGATCAAGGCACTCACGCAGGGCGTAGGCGCCGACTCGGTGCTGGAGTGCGTAGGCACGCAGGAGTCCATGCAGCAAGCGTTGCAGGCCGCGCGCCCGGGCTCCATGGTCGGTTTCGTCGGCGTGCCCCACGGCGTGGAGTTCGACGGCCAGTCGCTGTTCTTCGCGCAGGTGGGCCTGCTCGGCGGCCCGGCGCCGGTGCGCCGCTTCCTGCCGTACCTGATGGACCTGGTGCTCACGCGCGCCATCGACCCCGGCAAGGTGTTCGATCTTGAATTGCCGCTCGCCGATGTGGCCGAAGGCTACCGCGCGATGGATGAGCGGCGCGCGATCAAGACGCTGCTGCGGGTTTGAGCCGTCCATGCTTCACCGCACTGACGTCCCCTCTCCACTCCGGGGAGAGGGCTGGGGTGAAGGGCCGGCCGGAGCGTGACGCTTAAGTTCACGGAAAGCGTGAAAGGCATGAAGGCGCCGCTTTCGTGATCGGCCGCTGAACCGCTGCGCCGATTTTCGTGTTCCAACGCGCGGCGGCGCCGATTCCCCAATCATGGACACATAATTTTGCGGTGCGGTAGGGATACTCGGCGGTTGCCACGCCCCGGTGGCGATCATCGAGAGCTTTGTATGCACAAACGCAATCGCAGTCTCGGCGCGCCTCACGATCGGCTCTCCACACGTTTCGCAAGCCGCCGCGTCCGTCAGCTCATGTTCCTCGGCGCCACGCTGGCGGCGCCTTTCGCACCCGCATTCGCGCAGAGCCAGCCGTTCGCCGCATCCGGTTCGTCCAATCAGGTGGCAGTGGCCAACGCCTTGCAGTCGCTGCCGGCGCGCAGCGCGCTGCGCACCTCGCTGCAGAGCCAATGGCCCGGCGATCCGGCCAGCGCGCGCGCCGCTTACGACCGCCTCTCCGGCGAGATCCACGCCGCGGTCGGTACGCAGATGATCGAGGACAGCCACTTCGCCCGCGACGCAGCGTTCGCGAGGCTCTCCTGTGCGGCGGGCTGCCCCGACGGCAGCCATCTGTGGGCGCAGGCCGCCGGCGGCTGGAGCCACCAGGGCAACGACGGCAACGCGGGTGCCGTCACGCGCGACGTAGGCGGCGTGATGGGCGGGGTCGACACGCTCGTCTTCGCCGATCGCTGGCGCGTGGGTCTGCTGTTCGGCTACGACCATGCGTCGCTCGATGCCGATAGCCGCTACTCCACGGCCAGCGTGCACAGCACCACCTATGGCGCCTATGCGGGCACGCAGTGGGACGCCCTCACGGTGAAGTTCGGCGCCGCTTACATGCGCCATCACATCGTCACGGACCGCTCCGTGCAGGTGCCCGGACTGGCCGCCTCCAGCCTCGGCGCCGATTACTACGGCCATACCGCCCAGGCGTTCGGCGAACTCGGCTACGCGCTGCGCTGGGGCGGCGCGCAATGGCAGCCTTACCTGCAACTGGCGCAGGCGCGCCAGAGCATCGAGGCATTCCGCGAAGCCGGCGGTCCGGCGGCGCTGGTCGGGCGCAGCCACACCGCCGACGTGACGTATTCCACCCTGGGCGTGCACTTCGTGGCCGACAGCTTCCAGCTGGGTACGGTCGGCGTGAACGCGCGCGCCGGCATCGCCTGGCGTCATGCCATGGGCGATGTGGATGTCGACCACGCGTTGGCGTTCCGCGCGGGCGGCAACGCCTACAACCTGCACGGCCTGGTGGTGAGTCGCAACACAGGCGTGCTCGATGCCGGACTGGATTTCACCCTGGCGCCGGACGCGGTGTTCTCGCTCAGCTACACGGGGCAGGCGGGCAGCCAGCGCTTCGTGGACCAGGATCTGACCGCGGCGTTGTCGGTGCGCTTCTGACGCAGGTCAGTCGCGTCAGGAAAGAGGTTCCTATGACCGATGCACCGGCGCTGCATGCGCCGGTGCGTTTCTTCGCCAGCCGTCTGTATCAGGGGCGCGCCGACGAACAAGGTGCGTCGCCCGGCCGCAACGCATGGAATTCGATGGACAGGCCCAGATCGTCCTGCGTCGGCGCGAGGAAGGACTCGCCATACAGGCCGCGATAGGTCGGCAACGCGCGCTCATAGCCGCGCTCGACCCAACGCTGCGCGCGGCCGAGATCGGCGACGGCGAAACTCACACCCAGAATGCGCGGGCCGCCGCTGGCCATGGTCTGCGCGGCGATGCCCGCGCCGTCGGGCTGCAGCGCCAGCAGCGCGGTCGGCCCGACCGGCACGCAGAATCCTTTCGCGCCGACCTCGGGCAGCGACACGGGCACCGCGTGACCGAAGCCCATCTTTTCCAGTTGCCGGCGATCGGCGTCGGCGTCGGCCGACACCAGCCAGATCGACGAGAGCGCGCGTGCGCCGTTGGGATGTTCGCGTGTCGCGCGGTAGTCGCCGGCGTTGGACGGGTCGAACTGATCGGGCGCGTAGTTGCTGGCGTAATCGATGAAGAAGGTGTTGCTCGACAACGGCGCGCGATCGAACGCGAACAGACGCCAGCCCGGCTTCGCACTGTCGGGGCCGGCGAAGAAGGGGGTGACGGCATAGTTGGAAGCCTGCAGCGATTGACGGATCGCATCCAGCGATGAAGTGCGGAAACCGAAACTGCGCGAGCCCGGTCCGCCTTTCAGTGCCTGCTGGTCCTCTTTCATGCCCGGATCGAAGCTGGGATCGGGCCGGGTGATGCCCAGCAGTTCGATGAAGCTGGTGTCCGAGAAGCGCACATAGCGGTTGGCGACGCCGCCGGGATCGCGCCCAGGCCGTACCTGGAAGCCCAGCTTCACCGCCATGACGGAAGTGATCTGATCGATCCCTCGCCCCCACAGCAGAACGTGGTCGAGGCGGGTGGTGGCGGGCGCCGGAGCGCTGGTCGGCGCCGAGGCCTGTGCGGTACCCAGGCACAGCAGCCATGCCGAAACGAACAGGATCGCGCGCATGTGAATCCTTGCGTGAAAGAGGGTGGAGAGGCTTGAGCGCTCTTGTATGGGGGACGGCCGGCACCGGCAAGGACAATTTCCGGACAAAAACGGCCAACGCGCGCAGGGCGCCGCGCGTCAGGCGCCGGCGCTCCGGCGCAGCGACTGCGGCGACATGCCGAACGCACGCACGAAGGCGCGGCGCATGCGGCTGGAGTCGCCGAATCCTGTCGACGCGGCGATGTGGTCCAGATGGAGATGGCTGGTCTCGACGGCGACGCGCGCGGCTTCCAGGCGCAGGCCCTCGACGACTTTCGCCGGCGTCGCGCCGATCTCCGCCGCGAACGCGCGAGCGAAGTTGCGCGGGCTCATCGCGGCGCGCTCGGCCAGGCGCTCGACCGTCATCGGCTCGCCCAGGCGCGCGCGCATCCAGCCGATCAGATCGCCGAAGCGTCCGGTCTTGCCTCCTTGTTCGACCAGGACGGAGTACTGCGACTGCCCGCCATGACGGCGCTGATGCACGACCAGTTGCTGCGCGGCGCGCTTCGCGAGTCCGGGGCCGAGGTCGTCCTCGACCAGCGCCAGCGCCAGGTCGATGCCGGCGGAGATGCCGGCGGACGTCCATACATTGCCGTCCCTGACGAACATCCGGTCGGCATCGAGCCGTACCTGCGGATAGCACTCGCGGAAGCGTTCGGCCGCGGCCCAGTGCGTGGTGGCGCGGCGACCGTCGAGCAGTCCCGCCTGCGCGAGGAAGAACGCTCCCGAACACACGCCCGCGGCGCGGCGCCACCGGTCGTCGCCTAGCCATGCCACGACGTCGCCTTGATGTTCCTCGATCTGCGCGAGATGACCGCCCGAGACAATGACGGTATCGAAACGCCGGGACTCCATCGGCGCGGCGGCCAGGCACACGCCCGACGAACTGCGCACGACACCGCCGCCCGGCGCCAGCACATGGATCGCATAGCTGTCGGGCCGGAAGCGCTCGGCCATCTCGAACACGGCGACGGGGCCGGCAGCGTCCAGCAACTGGAATCCGGGGAAAACGACGATGGCGATCTCGCGTCGCATGGTGGCCGATGGCGGGCTGGGGCGGAGTGTCTGGAAAGTGGCGTACGAGCGAACAGGGCGTCAAGTTCGGCCAGTGATCGCGAGTCGGTTGGGCGGATCGTCCCCGATGCGGCCCAAGCGAACGCGACCTTCGTGAGCGGCGCAGCCGGGGCAAAAGCGGCCCCAGTTCGCGGCCATCATAAGGGGCGGCGACCATGGAGCGCCCGCCCTTCACAGCGCCGGGCAGATGGCCGTGAAAATCCGGCACCGACATGCCGGGCAGGAATTTC
>JBCNOA010000256.1:0-6366 GCA_039594095.1 Dyella sp. | reverse complement strand
GACCCGGTCGGCACCACGGTGCAAAGCTCGGGTGACGTGATCCGCTCCGCTGGGGTGACGACCGGCAACGCGGGGCAGACCGTCTCGGATCTGGGTGCCGCCGGCAGCCCGCTGGCGCCGCTGAATCCGGTGACGTCACCGGTGGGCAGCGGTGTGTCTGCGCTGGGTCAGGTGATGCAGGGTGCTGGCGGGCTCGTCACGATTGGCACGTCGAGCGGCCCGGTGCAGCAGGTCACGCAGCAGACCAGCAACGCGATCGTGCCGCTGTCGTCGCAGGTGGTGAAGGGCACGCAGACGGTCGGCAGCACGACGATGCTCGGCGGCCCGCTGGCCGGCGCGCTCAACACGGTTGGCGGCGGCCTGCAGAGCGCAGGGGCGCAAGTCGGTGCGGCCGGCGGCAACCCCGTCGCGGCTGACGTGGGCGGTGTGGTCGGCGCCGTCGGCGGCACGGTGGCCAGCACCGGTGGCCTGGTCAATGGAGGCAGCGGCGGCGGGTCTACGAATCCGCTGGCGCCGATCACGGGCGCGCTCGGTGGCGGCGTGAGTGGCGGCAGCAATCCGCTGGCCCCGGTCACGAGCGCACTGAGCGGCGCAGCCGGCAGCGGCAACCCCCTCGCCCCGATCACGAATGCGCTGGGTGGCGTCACGAACGCCGCCGGCACCTCTGGCAGCAATCCGCTGTCACCCCTGACCGGTGCGTTGAGCGCGCATTGATCCCTGCGCCGACATCATCGATCAGCCCTCACCGATTTTTTTGACTGACAACAAGGAGACTCCACAATGAAACCTACCCCCCACGCTCTCGCCCGCCTGGCTGGCGCCCTGGCACTCGCACTGGCCGCTGGCAGCGCCTTCGCGCAAGTCAGCCCCGCCGGCACCTGGAAGACCATCGACGACAACACGGGCAAACAGAAAGGCGAAGTGACGATCGTCGATAACGGCGGCACGTTCTCGGGCAAGGTCACCAAGATCCTGGTGCCGGGCGACGAGAACAAGACCTGCACCAAGTGCACGGACGACCGCAAGGACCAGCCCATCAAGGGCCTGACGATCCTCACGGGTCTGAAGGCGGACGGCAACAACAACTGGGATGGCGGCCAGATCCTGGACCCGGAAAACGGCAAGGTCTACAGCGCCAAGATGTCGCTGTCCGAAGACGGTCAGAAACTGAATGTGCGCGGCTTCCTGGGCATCAGCCTGCTGGGCCGCACGCAGACCTGGATTCGCGAGCAATGATCGCCTGCCGATAGCGAAAACCAACAAAACCTTCCAACGCGCGGCGGCGCCCCCTCCTTGTGGGTGGGTGCCGTCTCTTCGGGCGCCGGTGCAAGCCGGCGCCTTCTTTTTTTGCGGAAATCCGCACACTGCGCGCACGGTATCTCCATTAAAGAAGACCACTCCACCGCCGTTACCCCGTTGGGGAGACGTCAAACAATAAGTGGAGAAAACGCGACATGCGACAGTGGACACTCAAAGCAAAGCTGCGTCTTGCGTTGGGCCTGATGTGGCTGGGGCTGATCGGCGTCGGCATCTGGAGCGCGATGGAGACCCGCGCAACCATGCTCGACGAGCGCAAGGTCGGCCTGCAAAACCTGGTGGATGCCGCCGAGGGCATCGCCAAGCTGTATCACGGCCGCGCGCAATCGGGCGCCATGAGCGAAGCCGACGCCAAGAAAGCCGCGCTGTCGACGCTGGCCTCGATGCGCTTCGGCTCCACCGGCTATCTATTCGTGGTCGACTCGCAGTTCATCCTGCTGATGCATCCGACGCTGGCCGACATGGTCGGCAAGAGCACCGCAGGCTTCAAGGACCCGACCGGCAAACCGGTCTACCCGACCATCGTCAACGCCGCCAAAGACAAAGGCTTCGGCTTTGCCGAATACCAGGGCCGCCTGCCCGGCAGCGAGACCGCATTGCCGAAGATCGGCTACGTGAAGCACTTTGTGCCGTGGGACTGGAACATCTCCAGCGCCGTCTTTCTGCAGGAAGTGGATGCGGCGTACCGCCATTCGCTCATCGCCAATCTGATCGTCATTCTGCTGGTGGGCGGCGCGGTGTCGCTGGCCATGTCGCTCATCATCCGCAACGTGCAGCGCGGGCTGGGCGGCGAACCGAGCTACGCCGCCGAGATGGCACGCCGCATTGCCGGCGGTGACCTCGCCGTGCACGTGCAAACCCGCGCCGGCGACCGCGACAGCATGCTGGTCGCCATGGCGCAGATGCAGCAGCAACTGACCGGCACCATCAGCCATATCAAGACATCGGCGGATTCGATTGCGAGCGCCACCAAGCAGATCGCCGCCGGCAATGCCGATCTGTCGCAACGCACGGAAGAGCAGGCTTCGTCGCTGGAAGAAACCGCGTCGAGCATGGAAGAGCTGACGAGCATCGTGCGTCAGAACGCCGACAACGCGCGCCAGGCGAGCACGCTGGCCGTCAACGCATCGGACATCGCCGCCAAGGGCGGCGAGGTGGTCGGCCGCGTGATCGACACCATGGCGGGCATCAACGAAAGCAGCAAGAAGATTGCCGACATCATCGGCGTGATCGAAGGCATCGCGTTCCAGACGAACATCCTGGCGCTCAATGCCGCAGTCGAGGCCGCGCGCGCCGGCGAACAGGGCCGCGGCTTTGCCGTGGTGGCCGGCGAGGTACGCAACCTGGCGCAGCGCTCGGCGGGGGCGGCCAAGGAAATCAAGGAACTCATCGGCGATTCGGTCGGCCGAGTGGAAAACGGCACCACGCTGGTGGCCGAAGCCGGCAGCGTGATTGACGAGGTGGTGATCGCAGTCAAGCGTGTGACCGACATCATGGGCGAGATCAGCTCGGCCTCCGAGGAACAAAGCTCTGGCATCGAGCAGGTCAACCAAGCTGTCACGCAGATGGACGAGGTGACGCAGCAGAACGCCGCGCTCGTCGAGCAGGCCGCGGCCGCCGCGCTGTCGTTGGAAGAACAGGCACAGGTGCTGCGCGACGCCGTGGCGTCGTTCCGCACCGCCTGATCGCCGAGATTTCACGTCTTGCTCCCCAACGAGGGGAGGGACGCCGCGCCGTTCTCTGGTGTGTCGCATGGTGCTATGCTGCGCGCCAGAGAATCGATAAAACCATGTTGGAATAGCCATGCCCGAGCGCAACCGGCCGCCATTCAGGGGCCCTTTTGGCGCGATTGCCGGGTCGACCACCAGCGTCTATGCCGCAGCAGGAGACACCGCCGGCGACGCCCATGAGCCGATGTCCGGCGGCCGCTCCAGTGCGGTGCGCGATGTCGCTGCACAAGATCTGGCCAGCGACACCGCGCTGTGGCGCTTTGCGCTGGCCGCAGAGCACGGCGGCCGCGCGCCCCACCCCGACGCCGCCTTGCGCGACGATCTTTCCGTCCTGCGCATCCTGCGCCACGCAGACGGCCTGCGCCTGCTCCGGCAAGGGTTGCGCAGCGCGTTCCCGGGTTCGGCCTTGCGTCTGACCACCTTCTGGCCCGAAGAGCAGCCGCACGCCTACCCGGCGCGCGCGGAAGCCCGCCCTGCGGAATTCGGCGATCTGCTCGTGCTGCTGCGCCTGCGCGGCGCGGTGCCGACGCTCGATTGCCGCGCGCTCTTTCTTACCAGCCGCCGCATCGACCAGCCGGACGATACGCTCGACAAGCATCACGCCCTACCGCAGATCAACCTGTACGAAGGCTGGCCCGACTTCAACGTCTATGCGCGTTCGCCGATCAAGTCGCGCAACGCAACCTTCCTGGGCAAGTTCGACCTGTCGGCTGAGCTGGACCCGCTGCGCCGCGTTGGCCGCGACCAGCGCCAGTGGCGTTACCTGACGCCCTGCACGGGCCTGCAGCACTACGCGCAATGGCCTGGCGCACGGCCGGCTTCTCCGCTGCAATGGCGCTGGCCTTCCGGCCCGCAAGCCGGCGCCGCACGGCCCAGCACCGGTTCGTTCACGGGCCTGCTGCGCCAGCTCGCACGCCCGGAAGGCCCCGGCGAGGATTGCTCCGCCGGCACAGACGTGCCAACGTGGGGCCGCCTCATCAACAGACTGCTCGACCACAGCTGGGAAGTCGCCCCGAGCCACGCGCTCAAGAGCGGCAATATCAGCTCGCTGGCATTCTGGACGCGACTGCGCGGCTTCCTGACGGCGGAATACCTGCTCGGCTCGCACTCGTTGCAGAAGGGTTTTGGGGCGTCGTTGCAGTTCGAGATGGCCAATGGCCTGCAGGACATCGCCCGCGACGACTGGACAGCCACCACCGGCTTCGACCCTGAAGACCTCGACGTGCCTGGCGTGCGCGGCACGCTACAGCGCATTGCGGCGTCCAGACTGGCCGTCTTCGGCATGAGCGCGGAAGACCCGGCACCGCTCGCCGCACCGCGCCCCCAACGCGGCGTGACGCCGCGCCCCGATGGCGAACGCGAAGGCCAGCGCGTGTTGCTGATCGATGTGATCCGCCCCAGCGCAGCCGCCCTGTAAGCACGCCAATTCGATAAAAAGCGACGCCCGCGCCGCCGAGAATGCAACGATTTCTCGGCGGCGCGCGGCTATGCTGTGGCGTTGCGCTGCCGCGCTTCCTGCCGCCCCCCTCCGCTGTCGCTCATGTCTTCCGCTGCTTCCGCTTCCACTGCTTCGACGACGTCCAACTCCCCCTGGATGCCCATCCTTGCCCTGATGGGTTCGATGGCCTCCGTGTGCCTCGGTAACTCGTTTGCCAAGACGCTGTTTCCGGTGCTGGGCGCGGCGGGCACGGTCACGTATCGCGTGACGATTGGCGCGGTGATCCTGCTGGCGTTCTGGCGGCCGTGGCGCCTGCACCTGAGCCGCGCAGATGCCGGCCGCATCGCGCTGTATGGCGTCACGCTGGCGAGCATGAACCTGCTGTTTTACCTGTCGCTGCAGCGGTTGCCGATCGGCATTGCGATCGCCATCGAATTCACGGGGCCGCTGGTGCTGGCCGTGCTGCTGTCGCGCCGCGCGCTGGATTTCGTGTGGATCGGGCTGGCGGTGGTCGGCTTGCTCATGCTGACGGTGGCCGACAAGTCGGTCGGTCAGGTGGACCACCTGGGCGCGGTGTATGCGCTGGCCGCCGGCGTGTGCTGGGCGCTCTACATCCTGACGGGCAAGAACCTCGGCGGCCTGCATGCGGGCCAGGCGACGTCGATCGGCATGGTGGTCGGTGCGCTGTTTGCGATTCCGTTTGGGGTGGCGCAGGCGGGGGCCGCCCTGCTCTCGCCATCGCTCATTCTGGCGGGACTGGGCATCGGGCTGCTGTCGAGCGCGATCCCGTATTCGCTGGAGATGGTGGCGCTCAAGCACCTGCCGGGCAAGACGTTTTCCGTGTTGCTGAGCCTGGAGCCTGCCATCGGCGCGCTGGCCGGGGCGATCGTGCTGCACGAGCAACTGACCGGGCGCCAGTGGGTTGCAATCCTCGCCATCATCGCCGCGTCGGCCGGCTGTGCGCTGACGGTGCGCGCTCCCAAGCCCGCCCAGAGCTAGCCGGAAACCCGCGCCACAGCTTGCAATACAGCCATGCGCGTCTGCGCGTAGACCATCCCCTTCCATTCCGGCACGTCGCAATAAAACGCATCGCGTAGCGCCCTGCGGATGCCAGCCTGCTGCGCAGCGCCCTGCTCCGGATGGCGATGCAGCCAGTGGTCGGCGCGCAGCGCCTGCAGCACCGCCAGCGGCGCGAGCGTACCGAACTCCAGCGTCACGCAGGTCTTCTCGATGCCAGGCAGCAGTTCGTACGCGATGCCCACCAGATCGCCCTTGACGACCGACGAGACCGAACCCGCTGCAGCAATCGGTCGAACATCGGCACCCCAGGTGCGCATGGCATGCTCCAGCTCGGCAGGATCTGGGCTGTTGAAGATCTTCTCGCCGTGGCCGTAGTGGCCGAGCCCGGTATGCAGGTCGATCCACACCAGGCGCGACATGCCGGCCGCGTGCCGCGACACGATCCCGCGCATCTGCAGCGTGCTCCAGCACGGCGCGCTGCCGCCGTAGAACATGCCGTCCGGCACGCGGTATTGGCCGCTCGTTGCGGCGTCTTGCAGAGCTTTTTCGCCGCGGGTGACCAGGTAGTGCTGCAACGCTGCCTGATCCGCCTGGCTGGGCGGCCACGTGCGCGGCAGCAGCAGCGGATCGACTTCGAGATACGCCGGGTTGGCGGACGCGGCTTCGGCAAAGTCGACGCTGTTGCGGTTCAGGTCAACGTTGTCTTCATTCACGCGCCGCAAGTGTGCAAACCCGTACGGGTTGACCGCATTCACCAGCAGCAGCGCTACGTTGGCAGCCGCCAGCCGCGCGAACAGTTCGTCGTCTTGCAGCAGGCCGGTCTGGCAGCCGGAGCCGCAGAACCCCTCCACACCATGGACG
>JBCNOA010000255.1:0-6393 GCA_039594095.1 Dyella sp. | reverse complement strand
CAACTGCGCGGGCATCCTGGGCGCCGGCCGCGTGCTCGGCAAGGAAGGCCCGATGCCGCTCAACACCTTCGCCACCACCGTGATGGTGAACCTGGTGGGCAGCTTCAACGTGGCCAAGGCGGCCGCCGCGCTGATGCAGGGCAACGAGGCGGGCGAGGACGGCGAGCGCGGCGTGATCATCAACACCGCCAGCGTCGCCGCCTACGAAGGCCAGATCGGCCAGGCCGCCTATTCCGCTTCCAAGGGCGGCGTAGTGGGCATGACCCTGCCGATGGCGCGCGAGCTGTCTCGCTTCGGCATTCGTGTGGCGACGATCGCGCCGGGCATCTTCTGGACGCCGATGGTGGACGGCATGCCGCCGCAGGTGCAGGAGTCGCTGTCCGCATCGATCCCCTTCCCGTCGCGCCTCGGCAAGCCGGAGGAGTTCGCCGAATTGGCGGCCTTCATCCTCGCCAATCGCTACATCAACGGCGAAACCATCCGCCTGGACGGCGCCGTGCGCCTGCAGCCCAAGTGAGGGAACCGGCAGCCGCGATCGACGGAATCGCTTGCGGCTCCCCTGTCCCGCCCCTTCTTTTTCCACTCCTCATCACCGAATCCCGCAAACCATGAAAGCTTCCGACGTCAAGAAAGGCAATGTGGTCGAACACGAAGGCACCGTCTACCAGGTGCGCGACATCGAACGCAGCTCGCCCACCGCGCGTGGCGGCAACGTGACGTTCCGCTTCACGCTGTACTCGATTCCGGGCGGACGCAAGTTCGACCTCAGCCTGCGCGCCGACGACGAGCTCAAGGAAATGGACCTGGTGCGCCGCGCCGCCAATTTCTCCTACATGGACGGCGATGCGTTCGTATTCATGGACGCGGAGGACTACACCCAGTACGTGCTGGGGCCGGAACTGGTCGGCGACAACGCCGGCTATATCGTCGAAAGCGTGGAAGGCTATTACGTGCAGCTGATCGACGACGCGCCGGTGGGGCTGCAGGTACCGACCAGCGTGGCGCTGGAAGTGGTCGACACCGCACCGGAACTGAAGGGCGCCAGTGCCACCAAGCGCACCAAGCCGGCCAAGCTCAGCACCGGCGTGGAGATCCAGGTGCCGGAATACATCACCAACGGCGAAAAGGTGTGGGTGAACACGGTGACCGGCGAGTTCGGCGGCCGCGCATCCTGATCTCTCCCGCGTCCCGGGGAAAGGCCGCCAAAAAAAGGCCCGTGGGGTCACGGGCCGAAATGGGCATCACCCGATACACCATGGGGGCGGACGCCGAACCGTTCCGAGCGATCCGCCCTGTCCTCCGCGCCCGCGCGCTCCCGGTCGCGCGGATCGCCAGCAACATGCCGTCCATGTGACCCGTCCCGCGCGGCGATCCTTGCCGCGTGCCTATGTCTCGCGGCGAGGATCGCCACGAGGCTACGGGTCCGACGCCTCCTGCGCCGGACCCGCCCCCTAGCTGATCCCGCCCGGCGCGCTGATCAGCGATGGCACATCCTGTGCCCGGCGCTTCCGTTCGCCGTCGGAAAACCCGTCCTGGGCTTTCCTCCCTCCAACCCCCTTCAGACCGCTTCGGCCAGCCCCTGGGCATTCGCCAGGGATGCCGCCGGGCGTGTCAGCGCCAGCTGAGCGGTCCAGAACTGGTCCCACAGATCGCAATAACGCATGCACAGCTGCTGCACGCGCAGATAGTGCTCGGGCGTGAGCGCCTGGGTCAGGGCGAGCCACAGATCGTTCTCGTGGTCGTCGTCCGCGGTGGCCCCGGCGCGGGCGTCGTGGGCGACGTAGTAGCCCTCGTCCACGCAGATACCCAGCGCGCGGGTGGCCTCGCGCAGGGGAGCGCTGAACAGCACGGCTTCCGCCTCGGCCGCCGCGAGCAAGACAACCACGTCGAGATAGTTGCCGTAGCTGTGTTCGAGGAACTCGCGCACCTTGCGGGAGATCGGGCTCGGCAGATACGCCTGCCGCTGTTGCTGGGAGATGCCGTAATCGTCCAGCACGCGCTCGAACAGCGGGTAATGGGCGCGGGCCGGGTCCCCTCGGTAGTTGCCGTCGGCATCGCAGCCCGGGCGGAACCCGAACTCGTCCAGGTCGTTGAGGGTGATCAGAAACCGCGGCGCGAGCTTGGAGCCCGGCCGGAGACGCGGCTCCAGCTGGCGCGTCTGCAACTGCGCGGCCAGCAAGGCGTCGGTGAAGATCTGCACGATCGCGTGCCGGTATTCCAGATGGACCGTGCGTAACGCGGCTACGTCGAAGGACCCGCTGGAGAGCGCGTCGATGGCATGGTGCTTCGCGACCGGGTGCGCCGCGATCAGCTGCCTGAGACTTTCGACGAACGCGGCATTCTGCTGCCAGAGGTCCTGGGCGATGCTCGCCCGCATGGCGGCGACCGCCCGCTGGCGGGGTTGGTCCAGATCAGCGATCGGCGAAGGCATTGGCACTCCCCCTGGGGTCTGCCTGCTAGAACAGCCAAAACCAAACGTTCGGTTTTTCTACCAGACCGCGAGGGGACGTGTAAAGCATTTTTTTTTGACACTACAACAAGTTACGTACCTGTTTACAGCATTCCCGCAGGGCGTCCTCCTCGCCCGCGATCTGCAGCCAGACAACCGCACCTTCGATCCGTACGAGGGCGTCCATCGAAAGGCGGCGGGCTTCGGCCTCGCCATGGTGGGATCGGAGCAGTTCGGCGAGCAGATCGCGCCAGTCGCGAAAGAACTGCTGGATCAATCCGCGCGCTTCGTCGCTCTCCAGGAGCGCATCCGGCCATAAGTGCACGAGGACGCAGATGCGTTGCTGGATGTAGTGGCTCTCCACCGCATCGATCATGCCGTCCAGGCGAGCCTTCTCGCTCAGATCGCCACGGCGCGCCTCGGCGAATGCGCCGTTCTCGAACAGCCCGATGACATGCCGGACCACCTCGATCAGCAGGCGTTCCTTGTTCGGGAAGTGGTGATAGATGCTGCCCTTGAGCAGGCCGCTCGCACGGCCGATGTCAGCCATCGACGTACGCCGGTATCCCTTGCTTCGGAACAGCGAGAGCGAAACCTCGATCAGGCTGGATGGATCTGTCTTCATGATGCCCCTTCCGGAATGCCATGCTGGCGTCCGTCCCGGGACTGCACCGCGGTCTTACTGTAAGGGAATTTGATCATGCGCCAACCGGGAATGGCGCTCGTCGTTCGGGCTATGCAGTTCGCCATGCGTTGCGCGCGAATCCTTCCCTTCATCTTCAGCCCGTATCAGGCAGAATCCCGCGGATCGTTTAGGAGCGAACGACAACCATGCCCGCCGGCGGCTATTCGCTACGCGCCACTGTCATCGAGAGCCTGCTGACCGCCAAGCGCCCGGACGTGCCTGCGCGCGTCGTGCTGCGCAATACCGCAGCGGTGATTCTGCCCCTGGCGATCGGCCTCGCCTCCGGTTATCCCGCGGTCGGCCTGGGTGTCGCGGCCGGCGCGCTGGACACGATGTTCTCCGATCAACCCGGGCCTTACCGCCAGCGCATGTGGCAGCTGTTCCTCGCCTCGCTGGCCGCGGGCGTGGCCTCGATGCTGGGCTTCCTGATCGGCGACCAGTTGCTGCCGATGCTCGTCGCGACGGCGGCGTTCGGCTTCTTCGGCGGCTTGCTGGTGGTCTTCGGCACCGACATCGCGCGCGTCGGCATGACCAGCATGATCCTGCTGGTGGTGACCGCGGCCTCGCCCACGTCGCTGGTGGGGGCGGCGAGCGGCGCCGGCCTGATCTTCGCCGGCGGCCTGCTGCTGGCGCTGTTTTCCGTAGCGGCCTGGCCCTTGCAGCGCTATCGTCCCGAGCGCCAGGCGCTGGCGGAGGTCTATCGCGGACTCGCCAGCCTGGCCAGGCAACAGGCGCATGACGACGCGGACGTGCCGGCGCTCACCGGCGCGATGACCACCCTCCAGCACACGCTGCTCGGCCGCCACCACGCGCGAGGCCGCGCCATGGAAGCGTTCCGCGTGCTGCTGGAGATCGCCGAACGCATCCGCCTCGAGCTGACCGCCATGGCCGAGCTGCGCGCCAACCCCGGCGTGCACGCGATGTTCCGGGGCGACGCCGCGCGCGTGCTGGCGGCGATCGCCGACGCGCTGGAGGCCGGTGATTCGCCACAGCAGGCGGAGCGCGCGCTGCAGACCTTGCAAGCCAGCGAGAACGCGCTGCTCGGCCGCGGCGGCTCGGGCGAAGGGCTGGCGGCGCACATCCACGCCCTCTCCGGCCAGTTGGCCGCCGCCGTGCGCAATGCGAATTGGGCGGGCAGCCGCGGCGAACTGCGCGCGTCCGCGGCGGAAACCCCGTTGCCCGAGGCGCTGCGCGCCGATTCGGCGCTGGCCACCCTGCGCGCCAATCTGACGCCGCGCTCGGTGGCGTTCCGCCATGCGGTACGCAGCGCGGCATGCCTGAGCGCGGCCTTGTTCATCGCGCGCAAACTGGCGCTCCCGCACGGCTACTGGCTGCCCATGACCGCCGCGATCGTGCTGCGTCCCGATTTCGGCGCGACTTTCAATTTCGGCTTACTGCGCGTGGTCGGCACCGTGCTGGGCCTGGTGCTGACCACGGCGGTGCTGCATTTCACTCCGCACGACCCGTGGGCGCACCTGGCGGTGATGGCCGTGCTCTGCATGGCGTTCCGCTACCTCGCCAATGCGCATTACGGCGTGGCCGTGGCCGCGCTGACCGGCACCGTGGTCATCCTGCTTTCGTTCGAAGGCGTCAATTCCAGCGCCGCCGTCGCCGATCGTGTCCTCAACACCGCGCTCGGCAGCGGCATGGCGCTGCTCGCCTACGTGCTGTGGCCCACCTGGGAACGCGGCCGCGCACGCGCCGCGCTGGCCGACATGCTCGATGCCTATGCCGGCTACATGCAGTCGCTGTCGCGTCCGGAGCTTCGCGATGCGCATCGCGAAGCCCGCACGGCCGCGCGCACGGCGCGCACCAATGCGCAGGCCTCGCTCGACCGCATGCGCGCCGAGCCCGCCACGCCATCGCACTTGCTCGACCTGGCCAGCACGCTCTTCGCCAACGGCAATCGTCTGGCACGGACCGCGATGACGCTGGAAGCGGTGATCGACGATCACGACAACCTGCCGGAGATCACCGAGGTCGCCGCCTTCGTCGAACACGCCGCCGCCGCGCTGCATCTCATCGCCACGGCCCTGCGCGACCACCAGTCCCCCGCCTCCCTGCCCGACCTGCGCTCTCTGCAGCGCAGCCTCTCCTCGCTCCTGTCCATGGCCGAGGACCGCCGCGCCGCCGAACTGCTCGACCGCATCAGCGACCGGCTGGTGGACAACGTGAACACGCTGGCGCACATCGTGGGGCGTGGGGAGCGGGAGAAGGCGGCGTCGACGGTTTGAAGCGTGGGCGGCAACGCCAGCGCTTTCGCGAGCCCCCGCATCCCGCCTTCTTCTCGCGGGAAAGAAGAAAAACTGATGTACCGACGCGATCAGCCAAGGAGGAAAGCTCCCCTCCTTGCCCCCCTTTTCGGGTTGGTTACGTCTTCGTGGGCAAGCGAGAAGAAATAACTCGCCCTCCGGCAGGAGAGCGAAACCCTCGCAAGAGAAACACCCATCCCGGACAAACACGGCAGGACACTCCTTTGCCGCGCCGCGACAAGGCACCACCACCCCGACCCCCTAAACTCCCCCGCATGCTCAAGATCGACACCCACGCGCACGTCCTGCCCCGCGACTGGCCGAATCTTGCGGCCAAGTACGGCGACATCCGTTTCCCCGTCATGACCCATCACGACGGCCGGCACCGCATCTACAAGGACGGGAAGTTCTTTCGCGAAGTCTGGGAGTCGGCCTTTGATCCCCAGCACCGCATCGACGATTACGCCCGTTTCGGCGTCGCGGTCCAGGTCGTCTCCACCGTGCCGGTGCTGTTCTCCTACTGGGCACCCGGTTACCAGGCGCTAGACCTGCATCGCCACCTCAACGACCACGTCGCCGGGCTGTGCCGCGACTACCCGCGGCACTACGCGGGTATCGCCACCGTGCCGCTGCAGTCGCCGGACCTGGCCATCCGCGAGCTGGAGCGCTGCATCGACGAGCTCGGCCTGCAGGGCGTGCAGGTGGGTTCGCATTGCAACGACTGGAATCTGGACGCACCGGAACTGTTCCCGTTCTTCGAGGCCGCCGCGGACCTGGGCGCCGCCGTGATGGTGCATCCCTGGGACATGATGGGCGCCGCCAGCATGCCCAAGTACTGGCTGCCCTGGCTGGTCGGCATGCCGGCCGAGCAATCGCGCGCCGCCTGCTGCCTGGTCTTCGGCGGCGTGCTGGAGCGCCTGCCGCGGCTGCGGGTGATGCTGGCCCATGGCGGCGGCAGCTTTCCGGGCACCATCGGGCGCATCGAGCACGGTTTCCGCATGCGCCCG
>JBCNOA010000254.1:0-6411 GCA_039594095.1 Dyella sp. | reverse complement strand
GTTGAGGCGCGAGGTGAAGCTGCCGCCGAACGCACCATTGGCGACATCGATGTCGATGTCGTTCGGCGCCTTGCTGGACGGTGCCAGCAGGCCGGCGAGGATCAGCGACTGCGGCGCGTCTGGCCGGTCGATCAGGAACACGCGGGGCTTGGCCTGCGCGGCGACCTTGGCGATGTTCTTCTGCGGCAGCGGCGCGGACGGAGCCTTCCAATCGTCGAACACCGCGTCGAGCTGCGGAACGATCTGCTCCAGCGTGGTATCGCCGGCGACGAGGATCTTGACGTTGTCCGGACGCAGCCAATCGCGCTGGAACGCGGCCAGGTCTTCGGCGGTGAGCGACTTGATCGCCGCCTCGGTTCCGCTGCCGGTGAAGGGGATGCCATAGGCATGGCCCGGTCCGTACAGCAGCGGCGGCAGAGTGCGCAGAGCCAGACCGGTCGGCTGCGTCTTCTCCTGGGCGATGCTGGCCAGCCACTGGCCGCGAACGCGTTCGATGTCCTCCGACTTGAAGGCCGGATTGCGCACGATGTCGGCGAACAGCTCCAGCGACGGCTTGAGCTGATCGTTGAGTGCGTTCAGCGAGGCCGTACAGGTATCCAGCCCGCATCCGACGCTGGTGATCGCACCGAGGCGCTGCTTGCGCTTGGACACCTCCACCGAATCGAGCGCCTTGGTGCTCTCGTTCATCAGCGTGGTGGCGAAGCTCGCGGTGCCGAGCTTGTGTCCCTGGTCGGCGGCGTAGCCTGCATTGAACTGCAGCTGGATCTGCGTCACGGGAATGGTGTGGCGCTGCGCCAGCACCACCTCGATACCGTTCTTCAGCTTGCCGCGCTCCAACTTGGGAAAGCTGAGGTCGGGGAACTGGGTCATCGACGGCACGCCCTTGGCGCGGTCGATCTCATCCTTGCCTACGGCGTACTGCTGCGAAGGCGGCAGCTTGGCCTCCGGACGGCCGGAAGCATCGGGCAGCGGCACGACCTTCGCGTCTTCCGCCTCGGGGTCGAAGTTGCCGCTGGCGGGCAGCACGGTGAGCAGGTAATCGCCCTTGGTCAGCCACTTGGCCGACGCATCCTTGACGCTCGCCACGGTAGCGCCGTCGATACGCTGGAGGTCCTTCTTGTATGCGCCCGGATCGCCGCGATAGACCTGGCCCTCGGCGAGAATGACGGCCTTGCCGCCGAAGCCGCCGACCTTTTCCAGGCCACGCACGAACGAGGCGCGATTGCCGACCTTGGCGCGATCCAGCTCGTCCTGGGTCGGGCCCTCGGCGAGAAACTTCTTCAGCTCGTCGGCGATCGCCGCTTCGACCTTGGCCGGATCCACGCCTTCGCGGACGTCGGCCTGGATCTGGAACTGGCTGGCGAGCGCGAACGGCGCCACGTTCGCGGAGATGTCGTCGACCAGCTTGTCCTGGTAGACCAGGCGCTGATAGAGCCGCGAGGTCTTGCCGCCGCCGAGCACGGTGGAGGCGAGATCCAGCGAGATCATGTCGTCGGTGCCCAGCTGCGGCACCACCCAGGTGCGGTAGATGCGCGGCTGCGAAACATGGTCGTGCTGCACGCCGCGCGCGGACTTCGCCAGCGGCGTGATCCACGGCTGCTGGCGCGGTACCGGCGGGCCGGCGGGAATGTCGCCGAAGTACTTGGCGACCTTTTCCTTGGCCTGAGCGGGCGTGATGTCGCCGGCGAGCACAATGACGGTGTTCGCGGCGCCGTAATAGTCGTGAAACCATTGCTTCACGTCGGCGAGCGACGCGGCGTCCAGGTCAGCCATCGAGCCGATGGTGTCGTGCTGATAGGGATGATTGGCCGGATACGTGTTGGACAGGATGTTCTGGTCCACGCGTCCATAGGGACGGTTCTCGCCCTGGCGCTTTTCGTTCTGCACCACGCCGCGCTGCGTATCCAGTTCCTTCTGGCCGATCGCGCCGAGCAAATGGCCCATGCGGTCCGATTCCATCCACAACGCCATGTCCAGCGCGGTGGTCGGCACGGTTTCGAAGTAGTTGGTGCGGTCGAACCAGGTGGTGCCGTTCATGTCGGTCGCGCCGGCCAGTTCGAACGGCGCGAAATAGGTGCCCTTGTGGTTCTCCGAGCCGGAGAACATCAGGTGTTCGAACAAATGGGCGAAGCCGGTCTTGCCCTTGGGTTCGTCGCCGGATCCGACGTGGTACCAGATGCTCACCGCGACGACCGGCGCCTTGTGATCCTCGTGCACCACCACCGTGAGGCCGTTGGGCAGAGTGAAGCGGGTGTAGGCGATCTCTGGAATGGTCTGCGTGGCCGGGGCAGCCATGGACGACGACGGGGCGGTCATGGCGACTCCGGCGGACAGAAGCCCGGCGATGAGCAGGGCAAACGGTTTTCGCATGGATGAACCTCCTGTTTCACGGGAACCTCCGAGGCTAGTCATGCGTGAAGGGAACCGCAAATGACCATCGGCAGGGATGGCAGCGGCGTCCGGACACTGTCCGGCAGGCTGTCCGCTAGCGGGCGCACAGTGTCCGCGGACAGTGAAACGGCGATGGCCTGTCATCCTAAGTGCCAGCAAATCAAGGCCTTGTGATTCGGCCCGCCTTGGCATGGGGCTTGCCATCTCTAGGGGCAGGAACCCCCACCCTTTGTCGGAGACAACCCATGAAATTCGAAGCTTTGCTTCTGCGCGGCCTGTTCATCGCCTGCCTGGCGGTCTGCGGCCTGATCCTGGGCGCCATGGTCAACGCCTCCCCCGACACCATCCGCCTGGCCGCCAGCGGCAGTGCCGGACAGCTCAGCCCGGCCACCCATGCGCAGTGCCTGCTGCCGGCGGATGGCGTGGTCTGCCCCCGCCTCGGCGGCTGATCGCCGGACGGGGCGCTGTCCCGACGGACGCGGCGCCCTGATAATCACAGGATGTTGCATGTCATCCTGTTCAATCCCGAGATCCCGCCGAACACCGGCAATGTGATCCGCCTCTGCGCCAACACGGGCGCCTCGCTGCACCTCATCCGCCCGCTGGGCTTCGAGCTCGACGACGCACGGCTGCGCCGCGCTGGGCTCGACTACCACGAGTACGCGCACCTGGCCGTGCACGACGACCTGGCCGCTTGCCTCGCGGCGATCGCGCACCCGCGCGTATTCGCGTTCTCCACCCGCGGCCGCGTCGCTCACGTCGATGCGCGCTTCGCCCCCGGCGATGCTCTGCTCTTCGGTTGCGAAACCGCCGGTCTGCCGGTCTCCGTGCTAGAAGCCATTCCCGAGGAGTGCCGGCTACGCCTGCCGATGCGCCCCCAAAGCCGCAGTCTCAACCTGTCCAACACCGTGGCTGTCGCCGTGTACGAGGCATGGCGCCAGTTCGGATTCGATGGAGCCGCCTGAAGACGCTGTTTTTTGCGCAGCCCCGCAACACGACTGGGTTTGCGAGGTTTCCTATATCAGCTTGAGAACTTTCAAGTTGAAATAATCCGACACCGCAGCGCTCTTTCGCGGTATCGGCGCTCGACCCTCGAGCCCCCTTCCCCCTAGTCCGACCACCACCGTACGGCGCATCCGCGCCGAACGACGGCCGCGTGCGGCCGCGGAGTACGCTCATGCCTCTGCTACAACGCCTAGCCGATCTGCTTCCCACGCGACGCCTGGTGCTGACGCACGCCATCGTGATCGGTCTGCTGCTTGTCCCGCTTTCCACGATCGGCAGGACGCCGCCGGCATCAGACCCGACTCCCGCGGCAAGCGAACAGCCGATCGTCGTCTCCGTTCCCCAGGTCGACTCGGCGCTTGCCGAAGTACACGAACACGCCGACGAGCCGCTCGATCTCGCTCAGCTCACCGGCCTCGACGTGAAGCTGATGCCCATCGATTTCGCGCGAGTGACGTCGCAATTCGGCCACCGCACCGATCCGCTCAAGCACACGCGCTCCTTCCATGCCGGCATCGACTTCGGGGCTCCCCATGGCACGCCGATCCATGCCGTGGCCGCCGGCAAGGTGATCCTGGCCGGCCACCAGGCGGCGTATGGCAACGTGGTGGTGATCGAGCACCGGCCCGGCTACCGCACGCTCTACGCCCATGCGTCGAAGCTGCTGGTGCGGGCCGGCCAGACCGTCGACGCCGGCGCCACCATCGCCAAAGTCGGCTCGACCGGCCGTTCGACGGGCGCGCACCTGCATTTCGAGGTGCACCACAGCGGCCAGCGCGTCGATCCCGGGCTCTACCTCGTCGGTCTCTGATGGTCTGGGGCGGGGCGTGCGCCAAGGCCCTGCCGCTACAATGCCGGGCATGACCGCTTCCGCCCCCCGCCCCTGGCTGCCGCGTCCGCTGCGTGCGATCGCTGGCCGCGCGCTTCAATCCGCGCTCAATCACGCTCTTTCGCTCGATCCGGAGACCCGGCAGCGGGTCGCCGCGCTGGAAGGACGCAGCGTCCAACTGCATCTGGAAGGCCCGGAGCTGACCTTGGCGATCACCGTGCGCGAGGGATGCCTCGAAGTGGGCCCGGCGCGGGAGGACAGCCACCTTCGCGTACGGGCCACGCCGGGCAGCCTGCTGGCGATGGCCGTGCGCCGCGACGACGAAGGCGTGGCACCCGGCAAGGTGGACATCGCCGGCGATGCCGAGCTCGCCCGGCGGCTGGAAAAACTCGCCACGAACTTCGCTCCCGACGTCGATGAGGCTTTCGCCCGGACCTTCGGCGACGTGCTTGGCGTGCCGCTGGCCAAGGCCATGCGCCGGGCGCTCGCTCAGGTCCGCGAAAGCGGCAGCCATCTCGCCGAGGACGCTGCCGACTGGCTGCGTGACGAGAGCCGGGTGGCCGCCGCGCCGGGTGAGGTGGAAACCTTTCTCGACGGCGTCGATGCCCTGCGAGAACGCAGCGAGCGCCTGGAGTCGCGTCTGGCGCGCATCGAACAGAAGCTGAAAGGAAACGCCGCGTGACGCCGCTGAAAGTCGTGCCGCGCGTGCTCCGCGTCGCCTCCGTCCTGCTGGCTTATCGCCTAGACGAACTGGTGGATGCCGCTCACCTGTTCCGCCCCTTGAAGCTGTTGCGGCCATTCCTGGCGCGCCCCCGCGCGGATGTCGCGACGCTGCCGCGTGGCGAGCGGATCCGTCTGGCCCTGACCGAACTCGGGCCGATCTTCGTCAAGGCAGGCCAGGTCCTGTCGACCCGCCGCGATCTGGTACCCGCCGACATCGCCGACGAACTGGCGCTGCTGCAGGACCAGGTACCGCCGTTCCCCGGCGCCGAGGCGCGCGCGATCGTGGAGCGCGAACTTAAAGCACCCGTAGCGAGCGTTTTTGCGCGCTTCGATGAAACGCCGCTGGCTTCCGCTTCCATCGCCCAGGTCCATGCCGCAGCGTTGCCCGATGGCAGGGAAGTCGTAGTGAAGGTGCTGCGCCCGGGCATCGACGAGCGCATCGCGCGCGACATCGGTCTGTTGCGCTCGCTGGGCGAGCTCGCCCAGCGATGGCACCCGAACGCCGACAAGATCCGCCCGCTCGATGTCGTGGCGGAGGTCGAGAAGATGCTCGAGAACGAGCTGGATCTGCAGCGCGAAGGGGCCAGCGCGAGCCTGCTTCGCCGCAATTTCCAGAGCGGCGTGGATCTCTACGTGCCCGAGGTCCACTGGGAGCTGACCGCCGAGCGCGTGTTGACGCTCGAACGGGTCAGCGGGGTGAGCTGCGACGATATCGCCGCGATCGACGCCGCCGGCGTGGACCGCAAGGCGCTCGCGGTGAAGGGCGTGCGCGTGTTCTACGAGCAGGTCTTCCGCGACAATTTCTTCCACGCCGACGCGCATCCGGGAAACATCTGGGTCGATGTGGCCCGCACCGGCGAGCCGCGTTTCATCGCGCTGGATTTCGGCATCATGGGCTCGCTGCCGGAAGCGGACCAGTACTGGTTGGCACAGAACTTCATCGCGCTGTTCGAACGCGACTACGCGCGCATCGCGCAGCTGCATGTCGACGCCGGCTGGATGCCGAACACCGTGCGCATGGACGAATTGGAAGCGGCGGTGCGCACGGTCTGCGAACCCTATTTCACGCGGCCGCTGTCGCAGATCTCGTTGGCCGAGCTGGTGGTCAAGCTGTTCCAGACCGCGCGGCGCTTCGAGCTCACCTTGCAGCCGCAACTGATCCTGCTGCAGAAGACCCTGCTCAATATCGAAGGCGTGGGTCGCATGCTCGATCCCGAGATCGATATCTGGGCCGTGGCGCATCCGGTGCTCAAGCGCATCCTGCGCGAGCGCTACAGCCCCTGCCGCACGCTGCGCGAGGTGCGCAAGCGGCTGCCGGAATGGTTCCACGCCGCACCGCAGTTCCCGGAACTGATCCGCGACGCGCTGCGACAGGCAGCACGCGGCGAGCAACGGCAGCTGTCCGATCCGCTGGCGATGTTGCAGAGGCAAGAGCTTGCGCGTCGGCAGCAGCGTGCGATGGC
>JBCNOA010000253.1:0-6436 GCA_039594095.1 Dyella sp. | reverse complement strand
GCGGCATCGACAGCTCCGCCGACATGATCGCGGCGGCCCGCCGGCGCCTGCCGCAATTTCGCTTCGATATCGGCGACGTTTCGACGTGGGACGCGCGCGGCCCCTTCGACGTGATCCTGGCGAACGCGGTGCTGCAATGGGTGCCGGACCACGAGCGGCTGTTCCCCGCGCTGGTGGCAAAACTTGCCTCGGGCGGCAGTCTCGCCGTGCAGATGCCCGTCAATCTGGACGAGCCGGGCGAAGGCTGCGATCTCGATTTCGTGCCCCATACGGCGCGCGAGGCGAAGCTGGACGTGGTGATCTCCAACTCCTTCGGCTTCGGCGGCACCAACGGCACGCTGGCCTTCCGTCGCCTCTGATCGACGAGTGACCGCCATCAGCCGTACCTTGCACGGCCGGCGCGACTTGCTCGCGCCGGCCGCTGCGTTTCCGGATCGCTATCCTTGCCTGCTGCAGAGCGTGGTGCGCGGCACGCCGCAGTCCCGCTTCGATCTGTTGTTCGCCTTTCCGCGGGAAAGCTTCGCGCTGCAAGGCAACGGGCGAGTCGTGGATGAGCGCGGCGTCGAACGGCCAGGCGGTTTCCTGAGTGCGCTCGATGCGGCCTGGCAAGCCGAGCGTCTTCCACGCGATAGCGATGACGGCCTGCCGTTCCATGGCGGTTGGGTGCTGTTGCTAGCCTATGAACTGGCGGGCGAGATCGAGCCGCGTCTGCGGCTGAGGCAGCCCGACGTCCTGCCCGTCGCCCTGGCCGTTCGCTGCCCGGCAGCGGTCATCGTGGACCATGAACGTGACTGCACCGTGCTGGTCGCCGAGCAAGGATGCGAAGGCCTGCTCGACCGCATGGTGGCCGACCTCGACGTGGCGTCCGAGATTCCGCCCTTGCCGCCGCCGGTGGAGCAGGGCGAAGACGACCCGCAACGGTTTCTCGATGGCGTCGCGCGTATCCATGAGCATCTTCACGCAGGCGACATCTTCCAGGTGAATCTGTCGCGGGCGTGGCGTGCGCGCTATGCGGCAGCTCCTTCGCCGGCCTCGCTCTATGCATCGCTGCGCGAGGCCAACCCGGCGCCGTTCGCTGGCCTGTTCCAGCAGCCGGATTGGGCGGTGGTGAGTTCGTCGCCCGAGCGCCTGGTGGAAGCGCGTGGCGGCATGGCGCAGACCCGGCCGATCGCCGGTACGCGCCCGCGCACGCCCGCGGACGACGAACTGGCTCGTATCCGCGAGTTGCGTACCCATCCCAAGGAGCGCGCCGAACACGTCATGCTCATCGACCTGGAACGCAACGATCTGGGCCGTGTCTGCGTACCCGGCACCGTGCAGGTGGACGAGCTGATGGTGGTGGAAAGCTATGCGCACGTGCACCACATCGTCTCCAACGTGCGCGGGTGGCTGCGCGCTGACGTCACGCCGGGCCAGGTGATCGCTGCGACATTCCCTGGCGGCACTATTACCGGCTGCCCCAAGGTCCGTTGCATGGAAATCATTGCCGCGTTGGAGGATGCCCCCCGCGGGGCTTACACCGGCGCACTGGGCTATCTCGATCGCAACGGCGATCTGGATCTCAACATCCTCATCCGCACGCTCACGCTCGCCGGTCGCGAAGTGAGCCTGCGCGCGGGCGCCGGCATCGTCGCCGACTCCGTGGCCGAAAAGGAGCTGGACGAGACGCGCGCCAAGGCGCGTGGCCTGTTGCGGGCTCTGGGAGTGGCGGATTGATGTCCGCGCTCCGGCTGCTGGTCGATGGTGTGGAGGGCGCCGCACTGTCTCCACTGGATCGTGGCCTGGCTTACGGCGACGGCTTGTTCGAGTCCATCCGCTTCGTGGACGGCATGGCTCCCTTGTGGCCGAGGCATGTGCATCGTCTCTCGGCGAGCTGCGAGCGTCTTCGGCTGCCGATTCCGGACGAAAAGCTCCTGGCGCAGGAAGCCGCGGAAGTCGTGCGCGGAGCCGCGGATGCGGTGGTGCGCATCACCTTCACGCGGGGTGCCGGCGAGCGCGGTTATGGGATGCCCGTACCCTCCCATCCTTGCCGCATCGTGGCCGCCTTTGCCTCGCCGCCGGCGGTCGTTGCGTCCTATCGCGACGGCGTGCGACTTCGCCTTTGCCGACTGCGGTTGGCTGAGCAGCCGGCACTCGCCGGCATGAAGCACCTCAATCGGTTGGAGCAAGTGCTGGCGCGCTCGGAATGGAGCGACCCGACCATAGCGGACGGTGTTTTGCTGGATGCTTCCGGCCGCGTCGTCTCCACCACCATGGCCAACCTGTTCGCCGTGATCGGAGGGCGGTCGGTCACGCCGTCGCTGGATCGCTGCGGTATCGCCGGAGTGGGGCGAGCAGAGGTGCTGGCCGTGCGCGAGGTGGAGGTGCGCGACCTGGCCTTGGGCGAGCTGCTCCACGCGAGCGAGCTTTTTCTCAGTTCGAGCGTCCGCGGCATCCTGCCGGTGCAGGCGCTGGCCGATACCGTGTATGTTCCCGGACCGGTCACCCGCGCCTTGCAATCGCACTGGCGCGGCCTGGGTTTTCCGATGGAGCACGCATGAGTCGACGCACGATGCAGGGCCGCGCGCTGTGGCGCGGCCTGATTCTCCTGGCACTGCTGGCCGCCGCCGGCGTGCTGGCCTACGGCTGGTTCGGTTTCTCGCGTTTCAGCCAGTCGCCCTTGAGCGTGCAGGGAGCGGGCCAAAGTCTCGACGTCGGCCGCGGCAGCAGTCTGAAGGAGATCGTCGCCCAGTTGCACGCGCAAGGTGTGACGGCCGCGCATCCGCTCTACTGGCGTCTGCTGGCGGAGCAGTTGCGTGTGTCGGGCCGCTTGCATGCGGGCGAATACGCTCTCACCCCGGGCATGACGCCGCGCGACCTGCTTTCCAACATGGCTGCCGGCAAAGTCCTGCAGCGCAATTTCACCATCGTCGACGGTTGGACCTTTCGGGACCTTCGCCAGGCCCTGACCAAGGCGGACAAGCTGCGCCAGGACGGCGCCGCCCTCGATGACGCCAGCGTGATGGAAAAGATCGGTGCCGCCGGCGAGATGCCCGAGGGCCGGTTCCTGCCGGAGACCTATGCCTACGTGAAGGGCGACAGCGATCTGGACATCCTCCGGCGTGCCCATGCGGCTATGTCCAAGACGCTGGACGGATTGTGGGCACAGCGCGACAAGGACCTTCCGCTGGCTTCGCCTTACGAGGCGCTGATCCTCGCCTCCATTGTGGAAAAGGAAACCGGGCGTGCCGACGAGCGTCCGCGCATCGCCGGCGTATTCGTCCGCAGGCTGCGCACGCACATGCTGCTGCAGACCGATCCCACGGTGATCTACGGCATGGGCGAGAGCTACGCCGGCAACATCCACAAGAGCGATCTGACTACGGATACGCCGTACAACACCTATACGCGTCCGGGCCTGCCGCCCACGCCGATCGCCCTTCCGGGTAAGCCGGCACTGGAGGCCGCGCTGCATCCGGCCAGCGGCAGCGAACTGTATTTCGTGTCGCGCGGCGACGGCAGTCACGTGTTCTCCAGTTCTCTGGAAGAGCACAACCGCAATGTCGCGTGCTACCAGTTGAAGCGATGCCAATGAATCACAAACGCGGAACATTCATCAGCCTCGAGGGCGGCGAAGGCGCGGGCAAGAGCACGCTGCTCGCCGGCCTGCGCGCCTGTATCGAAGCGCGAGGCATCGACCTGGTGCTGACGAGAGAGCCGGGTGGCACGGAACTGGGCGAAGCGGTGCGCGCCATCGTGCTCGACCCGGCCCTGCGGAACATGGCGCCGGAAACCGAATTGCTGCTGATGTTCGCCTCTCGCGCGCAGCTGGTCAGGGAAGTGATCGAGCCGGCGCTGGCGGCGGGGCGCTGGGTCCTGTGCGATCGCTTCACCGATGCCAGCTACGCCTACCAGGGTGGTGGCCGGGGGCAGCCGGCCGAGCGTATCGCGGCGCTGGAGCAGTGGGCGACCGCAGGCCTCGCGCCGGATATCACGCTGCTGCTCGATCTGCCCGTCGCCACCGGCCGTGCACGCGCGGCCGGCAGGGGCGACGCTGACCGTATCGAGATCGAGGCGGATGCTTTCTTCGAGCGCGTCCGTTCGGCCTATCGCGCGCGTGCGGTGGCCCAGCCGGAGCGCTTCCGCATGATCGACGCCAGCCGCTCGCCGGACGAGGTGTTGCGCGCCGCGGAAGAGGCCATCGCGCCACTGTTCGGTGGAACGGCATGACATCGATGCCGTGGCATGCCGAGCACTGGGAGCGACTCCAGGCGCGCCGTCGCCGGGACGCCATGCCGCACGCGCTGTTGCTGTGCGGGCCGGCTGGGCTGGGCAAGCGCGATTTCATGCGCCGTTTCGTCCGCGGCCTGTTGTGCGAGCAAGCGATCGACGGCGAGGCGTGCGGCCGGTGCCGCAGCTGCCTTCTGCTGGATGCGGGGACGCATCCCGATTTGATTACGTTGAGTTTCGGATTGCGCAAGGACGGCGTGCAGCGAAGCGACATCGTCGTCGATCAGATCCGCGGGTTGTCCGCGCGGCTGGCGATGGCCAGTCAGTTCGGTGGCTGGCAGGTGGCCTGCATCGACCCGGCCGACGCCATGAACACCGCGGCGGCCAATGCGTTGCTCAAGACGCTCGAGGAGCCTTCGCCGAGCACCTTGCTCCTGCTGGTGGCCGATGCACCGTGGCGTATGCCGCAGACCATCCGCAGCCGCTGCCAGCGCATCGAATTTCAGGTGCCCCCGCATGACGAGGCGCTGGCCTGGCTGCAAGTGGAAGGCGTGAAGGACGCCGCGGCGGCCCTGGATGCCGCGGGCGGCAACCCCGGCATGGCCAAAGCCTGGGCGGAGGAGGGCGCGCTGGCGCGTCGCCAGGAGGTGCGCAAGGATCTTGCCGCCCTGGCGGCGGGTCGTGGAGAGACGATGGAAGTGGTGCGCCGATGGCTGGACAACGAGCCGGACCAGCGGCTGTGGTTCGCGGCACAGGCCGCCGCCGACGAGGCGCGCGGGCGTGCGGCGGCCGGCAACGGACCGCTCGCCAGTCATCTGGATGCCGAGGCGCTGGATGATTGGTACCGCGCCGCGAACCAGGCCCGTGACGCCTTGCGCGGACCGCTGCGTGGCGACTTGCTGCTGCTCGAACTGCTGTCGCGCTGGCGCTGAGCGAGGCAGGTGGAAAGCCGGCAGACAGCCCAGCTTTCTAAGCTGGCCGGATGAGCTTCGGTAAGGAAAGAACCTTCACGGTCAGGTGGCCATGGCTGGCGCTGGCGCTTCTCGCCACGATGCGTCTGGCGTGGCTGAACGCCTATCCGCTGAATTCCGACGAGGCCCAGCATGCCCACGTCGCCTGGGCGTGGACGCAGGGGCTACGGCTCTATCGCGACGTCTTCGACAACCATGGTCCGCTCTTCAGCGGACTGCATGCATGGGTACTGCGGGCGATCGGCGAACGGCCCGACGCGCTCACCTGGCTGCGCCTGTCGATGCAAGTCTGGTACGCCGTGGCGCTGTTCTCGATCTGGCGCATCGGGCGCCGGCTGTACACGCCCCATATCGCCTTCTACGCCATGCTCATCGTCGCGCTGGTGCCGCGCTTCTTTTTCGTGAGCGGCCAGTTCCGTACCGACGACATGTGGATGGCTCTGTGGCTGGCGGCCTTGGCGGTGGTGGCAGGCGCTCCGCCGCGGGCATGGCGATGGTTCGTCGCCGGCCTGCTGGCCGGGGCTGCGCTGTCGGTGTCGCAGAAGACGCTGGTACTGCTCTGCCTGGCCTTGCTTGCCGGCGTGGTGGTCTCTGTGGCGCGGCCGACGGGACGGCGCGCGCCGCCGTGGCGATCCATCGCTTGCGGCCTCGTCGGATTGGTGCTGGTGCCGGCGACCTTCATCGCGTGGATTGCCTGGCGCGGCGACCTGGGGCCGGCGTGGTACGCGCTGGTCGGCTACAACGTCGGCGGTGCAAGCAAGGCGTATGCGCTGCCCAAGCTTGGTGTGTTTCTGTTGCTCTCGGGCATTTGCGTGTACCTGGCGTTTCGCCACGTACGCCGGTTGGCGAGGGACGCCTTCGATTGGCCAGTCTTCCTGGCGCTGCAGGCTGGGCTGTTTCTCTTCCTGGTCTGGTTCGTCTGGCCGTTGATCACGGCGCAGGATTTCCTGCCGGCGATCCCGCCGCTCGTTCTCGTGCTCTGCGGCGCTACCGCTCGGCTGCCCTGGCTGCGCGAAAGCGCGCTGCGCCGCCGGGTACTTGCCAAGGCGGTGATCGGCGTGGAATGCATTGCGCTGGTCATGACAGCGCCACCATGGTCGGACCGGCTCGGCTGCCAGCGCGAAGAGCTGGCCGCCGTGCTGCGCTACACCGATCCGGGGGACACGGTCATGGACGCCAAGGGTGACGCCATCTTCCGCCGGAGGCCGATCTTTCCGGTCATCGAGAGCATGGCGATGAGCCGCCTGCGTAGCGGA
>JBCNOA010000252.1:0-6444 GCA_039594095.1 Dyella sp. | reverse complement strand
AGCAAGAAGAAGTAACTCGCTCTCCGGCAGGAGAGCGAAACCCTCGCCCCGCGAGGGGCGAGACAAGACTGGCGACCCACACAACAACCAAGCACAACCACCACCAAACCACCGCCCCCTCAACTCAACAAAACAATCCCCCCCGGCAACTCCGTCACCCGCGCCCCAAACGCCTCGCGAATCAACGTCGCCGCATCCGCCAACTGATTCAGCGAAAACCGCGCATGCACCTTCCGCGAAGCCAGCGTGTCGCTGGTCAGCACCAGCCGCCCCGGGCGGTATCGATTGATCTCCGCCACCACGTCCGACAGCGGCTGGTTGTCGAATACCAGTACGCGACGGCGCCAGGCCATGGCGCGTTCCATGTCCGCGGGCGCCGGCGCGGTCATGTCGTGCACGCCGTAGCTGGCTCGCTGTGCCGCGCCGAGCGCTTCGCGCTGTCCGCGATAGTCGATCTGCACGAGGCCGTCCAGGCCGGTGACTTCCACCGCGTCGCCCAGGCAACGCACGTTGCATTGCGAGCCCGGCGTGGATTGAACGCGGCCTTTCTGGGCCCACACAGTGAAAGCGGGAGTGCCCTCGGCGACCTGCAGCTGCACTTCGCCGTCGACCAGGTCCATGCCGACCAGGCGCCCGTCGACCTTGCGCAGGTTGAAGGCCGTCTGCGTGTTCATCTCCACGGTCACGCCGGGCGCCACCTGCACCGTGCGTTGCTCGCCGGTGGCGGTACGGAAATCGGCGGACAGGTCGGACAGGTCCGGCCACAGGCGCAGCGGCGGCCGCGCCAATAGCAGCGCCGCGGCCGAAGCCGCCACGGCACCGCCCAGGAAGGCGCGCCGGCTCATCCGGCGGGGCGCGCCGGCCACCGTTTGCGGCGTGCGCTCGCGCTGCGCCAGGTTGCGCGCCGCGGTGCCCAGGTGGTCCCACATCGACCGCGTTTCGGCGAAGGCGCGCGCGTGAGCCACGCTCTGGCCGCACCAGCGGCGGAAGCCTTGCGCATCGGCCACGGTGGCGCGGCCGGACGTGAGCAGCAACAACCACTCGCGCGCCTCGCGGTGCAGCGGCGAATCGTGGCCCAGGCTGGCGAAATTCGGTTCCATATCCCTCAAGACGCTTTTCCGGCCCCGGGACCGAACCGCTGCACCACACGGCGCTCCAGGCGTCCGCCGCAATGCTCCAGGGCCCTCTTCAGTTCCTTGCCCACCATGCGTACTGAGATGCGGAAGCGGTCGGCGATTTCCTGCTGCGGCAGATCGTCGACCCGGGCGGCGATCAGGATGGCGCGCTGGCGCACGGTCAGCTCGCTCATGGCATGTTCCAACGCCGCGATCTCGATACGGGCGTGGGCGATGCGCGCGGGATCCAGTGCCTCGTCGGCGATGTGCAACAGTTCTTCCACTTCTTCGCCGGTGAGGTAGCGCGATTCGGCCTGGCGCTGGTCGGCCGCGACGTTGAGCGCCATGCGGAACAGATAGCCGGCGGGGTTGTGCGAGACGACCGAGGCATCGCCCAGGCGCTCGACGCGCAGATAGGTTTCCTGCAGGACATCGTTGACCAGTTCGTCCGAGCCCAGGCGCCGGCGCAGCCGCTTGCGCAACTCCGGCTGCCACTCCAGGAACAGGCCCATCAACGACAGCGACGACGACATCGACCGCCTCAGCAATGCGCCGGACGCGAAGCGCCGACAGGCAGCAACAGCAGCGTCAGCGGCTGGGCCAGCCCGGGCGGCGGCGCGTCCACGCGCATCCGGCCGAGCGTCGTCTCGACCGCCCGGTCGCGCTCGGCCTTGCCGCTGCTGCCCAGCAGCCGCACGCGATGCAGTTCGCCGGACGGGGCCACCCACACTTGCAGGGCCAGACGGTAATCGCCCGGCCGCGTCAACGCCGATTCGCACAGGGCCGACTCGATGGCCGACTGCAATGCGGCGCCATAACCGGCCGCGACGGTGCTGGCGGCATCGTCGGTAGCGGCCGGCGACGATGCGGTCGACAGCCCTGCCCCGCTCTCGCCCGACGGCATGAGCGTGAAGGCCTTGTCCGAGGTGTAGCGTTCGCGCAGCCCGGTGCCGGCCAGCAAGCGGCGCAGCGCGTCCTCGGCCGTGAATTCCCCGCGTGCGCCCGGCGAGACGCGCCCCACCAGCAGGCGCTCGTCCACCAGCAAAGCCTGGCCCGTCACGTCGCTGAACGCCCTCACTGCGGTACTCAAAGATTGCGGACCGATATCGAAACGCACGCGCTCCCGCGCGCCATCCGCCGGCCCGATGTCCGTCGCCTGCTGTTCCAAGGCATGGCCCGCCCCCCCACAAAGCCCACACGCTGCCATCAGCGCCCACCTGGCGTACTTCATGACCGATCTCCGGATCGCCGGTCGGCCCGACCTCGCGCCGGGTGACGCTTTATACATCGGCTACACAATCGGCAGGCTAGCAGTGGGTTATGTCAGTTCTGTAACCGTGGCGTAAGGCAAGGTTGTGGCCGCCATCAAGGCAGAGTCGCCCGCCGGAGCGCGTCCTCGATCATCGCCTCCGTGAACACGGCGCGGTCCGAGGCACCGTGCAGACCGGCCATGTTCCCACCGCGGACGCGCAGGCAGATATCCCGCGGCCGGACGGCAAGGTCGTAAGGCAGGGTGACTTCATGGTCGATGCCGCGCCCGACGAATGGGCGAGATTGCCGGAGCGGAACATAGGCGTGGTAAAGCACCGATTTCCCGTCGCCGGCGAGCACGCGATCGGGCTGAACGAATCCCACCGGCCCCATCGCTCCCTGCACCTCGGCCTGCCCCATGTAGATACCCCTGGCGCCGTTGATGCCGTCCCACGCCTCGCCATCGGGATGGCACCACCGCGCATCGACGAACATGTGGTAACCGTAGCGCCGAGACACCCGATAGAAATCGGCGGAGCTGGAGAATGTCAACCGGAGCATCGGCTCAGGGGCGCGCACGCTTCCGGCCAGCTCTTTCTCCCTCGCACCGTCCACGACCTCGACCGCTTCCGGCTTCAATCCGCCGAAATGCGACCAGCCGCAACCCGACAGCATGGCTACGGCTCCCAGCAGCCACAGCCACCACGCTTTCGATGAGCGCATCGCAATCTCCCTTTGCCATCGGCTCTCGATGAGATTCCGGCCATCATCGACCGGAAGATGCCGTCTCCACCACTCGCAACACCTCATACGCAAACCCCACCCGCGCCTCCGTCGCATGGTTGCGGTTCGTCAGGATCACCAGGCCGATTCGCTTCGACGGCACGAAGGCGACATAGCCGCCGAAGCCACCCGTCGCGCCGGTCTTGTTGATCAAGGCATCCTGCGGCGCGGCTTGCGGCGGCGTCAGCGCCGTGGCGGGCTGGTCTTCGCGGATCATGCGTGTGGCGTTGCCGGCGAGCAGGTCATCCTTCCCGACCGGCCAGGGATAGTGTTCCCATGCGAGGTCCTGGGTCATGGGGCCGCTGCGGTAATAACCGACGTGGGTGGCGGCAATGGCGCGCTTCATGGCCGGGTCGACCGGTGCTTCGCCCATTTGTACTTCGACGTAGTGCAGGAGGTCTCTGGCCGTTGATTTCACGCCATAGGCTTCGGCGTCGAGCAGGCCGGGGGTGACGCGGACGGGCGCATCCTCGCTGCTGTAGCCCTGTGCGTAGACGGACATCTTGCTGGCCGGAATCCGCACATAGGTATCGGTGAGACCGAGCTTGGGAAACAGCGTGCCCTGGGCGACGTCGGCATAAGGCGCGCCCATCTGCTTGGCCGCGATGGCGCCGAGCATGCCGATGCTCGGATTGGCATAGCTGCGCTGCGTGCCGGCGGGATAGCGCGGCTTCCACGCCTTCAGCCATGCGATGAGTTGATCGTGATCGGTGACCTGATCGGGCACTTGCAGCGGGAAGCCACCCGCCGTGTGCGTTCCCAGATGGATCAGGGAAACTTTGCCGAACGGCGTGCCCTGGAACTCCGGCATGTAGGTTTCGACGCTGCCGGTGAGCGCGAGCTTGCCCTCCTCCTGCGCGTACGCCGCCAGCGTGGCCAGGAAGGTCTTGCTGATGGAGCCGAGCTCGAACAGCGTGTCGCTGGTGACCTTCTGCTTCGTCGCCTTCGATGCCACGCCGAAGTTGTAGAAGCGCTCCTTACCATCGGCGGTGACTGCGATGGCCATGCCGGGAATATGGTTCTCGCGCATGAAGCCTTCGGCGAGCCGGCGCAGCTGCGCGTCCGTGTCCTGTGCCGGAGCAGCCGTAGCGGCGGTCGTGGCGAACAGCAAGGTGGCTGCGCAAAAGCGGGCGAACGAAACGGGCATGTCGTCTCTCCTGTCGACGGGAACCGGCGATGGTAAACGCGCGCGAGAGTCCAGGGCGGGCGAAACGATGGCAACCTCAGGGCACTCCGGACAACCCGGCGCGGCTGAAGGCCATGGCAACCGGGCCTTGGACAAGCGCGCAGGCGGGCAAATGCCAAGCTTGAGTTGACTAAACGTTAATGCCTTGTCCTCTACGGTGAGGCCGAGTCTGCATCGCCCCATCGGGTGCCGGCCCGCCGAACGTGCTGCCGGGTGGAGGCGCCCATGAACAATCATCCTCTCGTCCATTGGTGCCGCAACGCTGCCCTGCCGGTGCTGGAGGCCGCCGCCGCGGGGCAGCCGATCGGCTACGCAGCCGAGCAGGCCATGCGCAGCCTGCGCGAACTGCTGGCCACGCTGGAAAGCGCCGACCTCGATGCGAAGCGCTGGCATTTCCTGTGCAGCGCACTGGACGCGGGCGACGAGACAGGCCATCTGAGCAAGGCCATTGCCGGCGGCTCCGCCGCGCTGGAACGGCTGGTCGATGCCATGCAGCCGCGCGCCGCCGACGGATACGCCTGACCCGCGCTTTCGCCTCATGCAACAACCCGTGCCCGTCCGGGCACGGGAATACGGTGGGTCTTTTCGCCCGCCCCAACCGGAGACCGCGATGAATCCAGCCCCCAAAGCCATTACGCTGGCCGAAATCCATTCCGCCTACGCAAGCAAGCCGTTCAAGAAAGAAACGCCGCGCGAAGAGCAAACCAAGCACTACGCCAAGTCCGGCCACTTCGATCGCGATCCCAATCATTCCGGCAACGCGCCGGAGAAGCCGCAGACGCAGCCCAAGCGCGGCGGCCGCCGGTGAATTCGCCCGGCTGAAGCGGCGCCGCGCCCCTTGCGCTACGGCGCCCGCCCCAAGCTTTTCCTGGCATCCCGCGCATCCACCGATGCATTCGCGCAAGACGCCGTAGCCGGAACGATTCACCCTCGTTCCGGCGGGCGCGAAGAGCCTCAGATCACCATGCCGCCGGAGACTTCGATCCGCTGCGCGTTGATCCAGCGATTCGCTTCGGAAAGCAGCGACGCGATCATCGGCCCGATGTCTTCCGGCACGCCGGCCCGGCCCAGGGCCGTCATATCCGCTACGCGCCGGTTGAACTCCGGGTTGTCGCGCACCAGGCCGCCGCTGAAATCGGTCTCGATCGCGCCGGGCGCCACCGTGTTTACCGCGATGCCGCGCGGTCCCAATTCCTTGGCCATGTAGCGGGTGAGGACCTCGACGGCGCCTTTCATGGACGCATACGGTGCGCTGCCGGGCATCGACAAACGGGTGAGGCCGCTGGAGATGTTCACGATGCGCCCGCCGTCCTTGATCACAGGCAGCAGCTTCTGCGTAAGGAAGAACACGCCTTTGAAGTGGACGCGATAGAGGCTGTCCATGTCCTCTTCGGTGGTCTGCGCGATCGGTGCGTGATGCGAGGTTCCGGCGTTGTTGACCAGGTAATCGAAACGTTCCGCGCCCAGCGCCGCGAGCGCCTTGCGCACCTCCTGCACGAAGGCGTCGAACTCGCCCGTGTTACCGGTATCCAACGGCAGCGCGATGGCCTTGCCGCCTTCCTCGGCACACAGCCTCACCACTTCCGCCGCTTCTGCCTGATTGGAGCGATAAGTGAAGATGGCATCCACCCCGCGCCGGGCGAGGTTCAACACGGTGCTGCGGCCCAGGCCACGGCTGCCGCCTGTAACGACGGCGATCTTTTTATCCTGTGTTTCGGACATGGATCTTCTCCGGTTCGTACGAATGGTTGGCGCCGCAGCTTAGGCGCGCATCCATGCCGGCCGAATGCCGGAACCCGCTCCATTCTTGCCTGATCCTGCTCGCCCTTCGGCGCAGCGCCCGGCCGCGGCGCTAGCATGGCGGCCTGCACGCGGAGGACTCTTCATGCCAGGCACGCTGATCGATATCGTCAAGCGCTACACCGATGCCCATGGCGGCGAAGGCCACGTCGAGACGCCGATCGCGGGTTTCTCCTTCATCCGCTCCGACCGGCCCAAGCAGCCGACGCATATCGTGTTCAAGCCGGTGCTGTGCGTGGTAGTGCAAGGCGCCAAATGCAGCACGTTCGGCGGCCGGCGCTTCGACTACCGGGCCGGCGAGGCGCTGGT
>JBCNOA010000251.1:0-6449 GCA_039594095.1 Dyella sp. | reverse complement strand
ATCGATCGCGAGAAGGCCAGCCGCCTCGGCGTGCCGGTGCAGACCATCGACGACACGCTGTACGACTCGTTCGGCCAGCGCCAGATCTCCACCATCTTCACCCAGCTCAACCAGTACCGCGTGGTGCTGGAAGTGGCGCCGGAGTTCCGCACCAGCCAGGACCTGCTCAACAAGCTCACCGTGCGCGGCAACGGCAGCGGCGCGCTGACGGGCAGCAACGCCACCACCTTCGGCCAGGCCACATCCAGCAACTCCGCCACGCCTTCGGGCATCGGCAACACGGGCAACATCGGCTTCCAGGTCGGTGCCGGCGGCACCATCCCGATCGCCTCGCTGGCCAGTGCGCAGGTCACCAGCGCGCCGCTGGTGGTCAGTCACCAGCAGCAGCTGCCGGCGGTGACGCTGTCGTTCAACGTGGCGCCGGGTTATTCGCTGTCCGATGCGGTCAAGGCCATCCACGAGCTGGAGCAGCAGCTCAACTTCCCGGCGCAGGTGCGCGGGCAGTTCATCGGCAAGGCGGCGGAGTTCTCCTCCTCGCTGGGCGACGAAGTGCTGCTGCTGCTCGCCGCGATCGTGGTGATCTACATCGTGCTGGGCGTGCTCTACGAGAGCTACATCCACCCGCTGACCATTATCTCGACGCTGCCGCCGGCCGGCGTGGGCGCGCTGCTGGCGCTGATCCTGTGCGGCATGAGTCTGTCGGTGGACGGCATCGTCGGTATCGTGCTGCTGATCGGCATCGTGAAGAAGAACGCGATCATGATGATCGACTTCGCGATCGAGGCGCAGCGCACCGGCATGAGCGCGGTCGAGGCGATCCGCCGCGCCTGCCTGCTGCGCTTCCGCCCGATCATGATGACCACCGCGGCGGCCATGCTGGGTGCGCTTCCGCTGGCGCTGGGCAACGGCATCGGCGCGGAGCTGCGCCGGCCGCTGGGCGTGTCGATCGTGGGCGGCCTCGTGCTCTCGCAGCTGGTGACCCTGTACACCACGCCTGTGATCTACCTGTACATGGAACGTTTTTCCGACTGGCTGAAGGTGCGTCGCGAACGCCGGGCGCTCGAACGCGCGGCCACCGGCGGAAGCGCGGCGGCGTGAGGCCGCCGGACCGCCCGCCGGGAGCGGAGCAAAGATCGAGGGGCGGAGCCGCGAGGCTCCGCCCCTTTCGGCGTCCTGGGGCGAACCTTTTTTCGCCCGCCGTTCAACCGACGCGCCGCCGGCGCGTTGACTCTCGACAGCCCCGTTTCACCCGTTCCCCACGCGGGACCGGCCTTTTCCCCGCTACGCTGACCGCATGAACATCTCCGGCCCGTTCATCCGCCGCCCGATCGGTACCTCGCTGCTCGCCATCGGCGTGTTCGTGCTCGGGCTCATCTGCTACTCGCTGCTGGGCGTAGCCGCGCTGCCCGAAATGCAGTTCCCGGTGATCTTCGTGCAGGCCAGCCAGGCTGGCGCCGATGCCAACACCATGGCTTCCACCGTGGCCGCACCGTTGGAGCGCCATCTGGGACAAGTGCCGGGCATCGACACCATGCGCTCGCGCAGTTCGGAGGGCAGTACGTCGGTCTTCATGATCTTCCAGAACGGGCGCGACCTTGATTCGGCCGCGCGCGACGTGCAGGCGGCGATCAACGCGGCCCAGCCGGATCTGCCTTCCGGTCTCAACAGCCCGCCCAGCTACCAGAAAGCGAACCCCAACGACGATCCGATCATCGCGTTCGCGCTCACCTCGGACACGGAATCGGCCGCGGCGCTCTACAACATCGCCGACTCCCTGCTGGCGCAACGGCTGCGCCAGCTCAGCGGTGTGTCTTCGGTGGATATCGCCGGCGCCGCGACGCCCGCCATCCGCGTCGACCTCAACCTGCGCGCGCTCAATTCCATGGGCCTGTCGCCCGACCAGGTGCGCAATGCGCTGATCGCCGCCAATGTCACGTCGCCGCAGGGCTTCCTGTCCAACGGCAAGACCACCATGGCGATCACCGCCAACGACAACCTGCACACCGCCGAGGAATTCGCCGACCTAGTGATCGCCATGCGCAGCGGCACGCCGGTGCGCCTGTCCGATGTGGCCAAGGTCTACGCCGGCCAGCAGGACGCCTACCAGGCGGCGTGGTTCCAGGGCAAGCCGGCGGTGCTGATGTATGTCTACAAGAAGGCCGACGCCAACGTCATCGCCACCGTGGACTCGGTGCGCGAACTGATCCCGACGCTGCGCGGCTTCCTGACCCCGGGCACGACGCTGACCCCGTACTTCGACGGCACGCCGACGATCCGCGCCTCGCTCCACGAAGTGCAGGCCACGCTGCTGATCAGCCTCGCCATGGTGGTGCTGACGATGGCGCTGTTCCTGCGCCGACTGGCTCCCACGCTGATCGCCGGCGTGGCCGTGCCACTGTCGCTGGCCGGCGCATTCGTGTGCATGTACATCCTCGGCTACACGCTCAACAACCTCACCCTGCTGGCGCTAGTGATCGCGATCGGCTTCGTGGTGGACGACGCCATCGTGGTGATCGAGAACGTCATCCGGCATATGGACGAAGGCGTGCCCCGCCTGCAGGCCACGCTGCTGGGCGCGCGCGAGATCGGCTTCACCATCGTCTCGATCACCGCCTCGCTGGTGGCGGTGTTCATCCCGCTGCTGTTCGCTGGCGGTTTCGTCGGCCTGTTCATGCACGAGTTCACCTGGACGCTGGTATCCGCCATCGTCATGTCGATGGTCGTCTCACTGACGCTGACCCCCTCGCTGTGCGGCCGCTTCCTGCGCGCGCACGATGACCGCAAGCGCAAGGAGCCTTCACGGCTGGATCGCGCGCTGGATCGCTTTCACGGTGGCATGCTGGCCATCTATACGGCGGCGCTGAATTTCTCGCTGCGCCACGCGCTGCTGTTCGCGCTCACTCCGCTGGCTCTGATCGCAGCCACGGTCTTTCTGGCCGGCTCCGTGCGGACCGGCATGTTCCCGCAGCAGGATACGGGCCTGATCTGGGGGCGTTCGACCTCGAGCGCGACCGTCTCCTTCGGCGAGACCATCCAGCGCCAGGAGCGCATTACCGCGATGCTGCTGGCCGACCCCGCGGTGCATTCCGTCAGCTCGCGCCTGGGCACCAGCCGCATGGGTACCAGCGGTTCCTTCAGCATTGAGCTGAAGACGCGCGCGGAAGGGCGTCGCGAGACCACGTTCCAGGTGCTGGATCGCCTCAGCGCCAAGGCGGCGAAGTACCCCGACCTCAATCTGCGTCTGCGCCCGCTGCAGGACTTGCCCAGCGGTGGCGGCGGTGGCGGCGGCCAGGGCGCGCAGTATCAGATCTCGCTGCAGGGCAACGACGTCAACGAGCTGCAAGCTTGGTTGCCCAAGCTGGTCAACGAACTGAAGAAGAATCCCAAGCTGAAGGACGTGGGTTCGGATATCGACGATGCGGGCCTCCGGCAGAACATCGTGATCGACCGCGACAAGGCCGCGCGCCTGGGCGTCGGCATGGGCACCATCGACAGCGCGCTGTACAACGCGTTCGGTCAGCGCCAGGTGTCGACCATCTACTCCGACATCAATCAGTACAAGGTGGTGCTCAATGCGCTACCGAACGAGACGGCCACGCCCGAAGCGATCAACCGCATCTATGTGTCGAACAACAAGGGAGAGATGGTGCCGCTCACCGCGCTCGCGCGACAGGAGCCCGGCGTGGCGCCGTCGACCATCTCGCACGAGAACCAGTATTCGACGATGGACCTGAGCTTCAACCTCGCCCCTGGCGTGAGCATGGGCGAGGCGATGCAGATCGTGCAGGCGACGATCTCCAACATGCGTATGCCAGGCGACATCCGGCTCAACTTGGGGAGCGACTTCCGGCGCTTCCAGCAATCGCAGAGCGGCATGCTCCTGCTGCTCGCGGCGGCCATCATCACCGTGTACATCGTACTGGGCATGCTCTACGAGAGCCTGATCCATCCGGTGACCATCCTTTCCACCTTGCCCGCGGCGGGCATGGGCGCGCTGCTGGCGCTGTGGATCACCGACACGGAGCTGTCGATCGTCGCGCAGATCGCGCTGGTGTTATTGATCGGCATCGTGAAGAAGAACGCGATCATGATGATCGACTTCGCGCTGGTCGCGCAGCGCGTGCATGGCAAGTCACCGCTGGAGGCGGCGCGCGAGGCCTGCGTCGTGCGCTTCCGGCCGATCATGATGACGACGATGGTGGCGATCCTGGCCGCTCTGCCGATCGCGATCGGCTTGGGCGAGGGGTCGGAGTTGCGGCGCCCTCTGGGTATCGCGTTGATCGGCGGTCTGCTGATTTCGCAGAGCCTGACGCTGCTCAGTACGCCGGCGCTGTACGTGATCTTCAGTTGCCTGGCGGATCGATGGAAGGCGTGGAGGCTGCGCCGGAGGGCGCAGGCAGCGGGCGTGGCGAGGGCGTCCTGATTTTCGCGACCCGATCGACCCGATCACCACGGCCTGGTCAGGCATCCCGCGGCGGTAGCGTGTGCGGGCCGTCGTTTTCACGCCGGTCCGCAATAACAGTGCGTTAACCCGCTTGCCGGAACACTGGCCGCTCCTTTCGGGAAGGAGGAGTGTTCGATGGGCAACGAAACGGGGAAACCCGATTTCTCAAACGTCCAAAGCAACGTCCAGTCCACGGCGCCCGATGCGCCCGCGGCGGATTTCAGCAATGTGGAAAGCAAGGTTGCTTCGACCGCACCGGATGGCGATCAAAGCTATACCGTCCAGTCCGGCGACAACCTCTCCAAGATCGCCAAGCATTTCTACGGCAATGCCAATGCGTGGCAGCGCATCTTCGATGCCAACCGCGACCAGCTGAGCAACCCTGACCTGATCAAGCCCGGTCAGGTACTGAAGATCCCCGCCAAGGACTGAAGAGGAGCATGCGCATGAAGATGACCCGTACCCCGTATCTGTTCGCTTTTGCAGTGACCGCGGCCGTCGCGCTGACCGCTTGCGGCAAGAAAGAAGAGGCGGCAGCGCCCACCGCCGCGCCGCCGGCCGCCAGTGCCACCGCGGCACAGCCGGCCACGCCCGCCGCGCCGGCGCCGGCTCCGCAGCAGGCCGTCAGCGTCGCTTCCATCGATCTGGGCAGCGCCGTGGGCGCCGATCAGAAGGTGACCACCGCCACTACGACTTTCAGCCCCAAGGATTCGATCTACGCGGCGGTCAGCACCACCGGCAGCGGCAATGCCACCATCGCCGTCAAATGGACCTATCAAGGCGGCCAGACGGTGAAGGAAGACAGCAAGACCATCGCGCCCACCGGCCCGGCCACCACCTCGTTCGAGATCAGCAAGCCGGACGGCTGGCCGGTCGGCGACTACAAGGTGGACGTGACCCTCAATGGGCAGCCCGCCGGGACGAAGGACTTCTCGGTGAAGTGACGCCGCCTGGTTTCGTGTCATGAAACGAAAGGGCGCGGCCATGCTGCGCCCTTTCGTCGTTTTCAGGGTGACTTGGGTTGTTCGCGGCAAGGCGGCGCCTGCCGCGTGGGCACCGCCGTCGCCGGCAGGACGTCCGGCACAGTGATGTCGCCGCCGGCCGTGCCGGCATAGAACACGATCAGCGTCGCCGGCTCCGCGCCGGTGTAGCCGCGATGTACCTGGTCCACCAGTTCGGGCAGCACTTCGCCGGCGGCGATCGCGCAGGAAGCCGCGGCTTCCGCGCCATCGCCGCGTTTCTCCACCGTGATCGAACCTTCCTGCACATAGGCGGCATTGATCACCGGATGGTGATGCCAGGCCAGCGCGCTGTGTGCCGGAATGCGGATGCGCAGCACCGTGATTTCGGGCTGGCCCGTGCCGTAGGCGGGGTACGTCTTGCCGTCCCACGAGCGGGTGGTCTTGAGAAGGACCTGGGAATCCGCGGCAGCGTGGCCGGGCGCCACCGCGGCCGCCATGACGGCGGCGAGCAAGGCGGGGAGGAGCGTCGATCGGCGGGGCATGGTCTCTCCTGATCGGTGGCTGGCGGGGATGGTCGGCGACGGACTGTCGCCATCCTCCGGCACCGCGCGTGAAGGTTCCACCCAGCCGCGTGCAGCCGCCCGCGGTCACGCGCGAGCCGCGGCATCCCTTCCCCATACCAGGCCGTACGTGCTCGTTGCCGGAGGATCGGGCAAGAATCGCCCGGCGGTTTCGTTGCCAGGACGAAAACGCGACAATGCTTGGCTTTCGCGGAGCCCGCCGCCATGTGGTCGGTTTCGCGCGCCGCCAGGCGGCGCTCCCCTCCCTGTCAACGTCGTTGCACGAGGCCACCGCAGACATGTCCAACACGCCCAAGATCATCTACACCCTCACGGACGAAGCGCCGTTCCTTGCAACGCAATCGCTGCTGCCCATCGTCAAAGCGTTCGCCGATACCGCCGGCATCGCGGTGGAAACGCGCGACATCTCCCTGGCCGGGCGCATCCTCTCTCAGTTCCCCGTCGCGCTTAAGCCGGAGCAGA
>JBCNOA010000250.1:0-6491 GCA_039594095.1 Dyella sp. | reverse complement strand
CGGGTCGAAGCTGCGGATCGATTCGACTTCGTCGTCGAACAGCTCCACGCGATACGGTTCGCCGGCGCCCATCGGAAAGATGTCGATCAGCGCGCCGCGCACGGCGAAGTCGCCCGGTTCGGCCACCTGCGGCACGTTACGGTAGCCGGCCGCCTCGAGGCGGCGCTGCTCGGCCGAAAGGTCCAGCTTCTGGCCCTTCCGCAGCACCAGACCGGAACCGGTGATGTGGCTGTGCGGCGCAATGCGCTGCATCAGGGTCGCCACCGGCACCACCAGTACGCCGCGTCGCGTCGAGGGCAGGCTGTACAGCGTGGCGATGCGTTGGGAGACGATCTCCGGGTGCGGGCTGAAGATGTCGTAGGGCAGGGTTTCCCAGTCCGGGAAATGCAGAACCGGCAGGTCGCCGGCGAACAGCTTCAGCTCGTCCTCCAGCGCATGCGCGCGTTGCGTATCGCGCGTCACCGCCACCAGCAGCCCATCGTGCGCCCGGGCGGCTTCCGCGACGAGCAGGGCGCGTGCCGAGCCGTGTGGGGGCGTCCAGTAGCGGCGGTGCTTGGGCGTGGTGGGGAGCGGCGGAAGAGAGACCGTGCTGGAAGGCATGGGACTGGGCATGTGGCGCTGGCGTTCCGTGGCGCCGCCAGGAGGGCCGCGCGGGTGAAAGCGGGCAAGTGTAACGCGACCGCCCCGGCAAGCCGGGGCGGTCGAAAGTCATGAGTCTGCTAAGGGGCGCGCATGCGGCGCGCGAAGCGCCGACGTCACAGGCGCAGCGCGATCTGCGTCGTGCCGGGCTCTTCCGGCGTCAGGCGGCGGGTGAAGCCCAGTTCCTTGCACAGCTGCAGCATGGGGCGGTTTTCCAGGAGGACGTAGCCCCAGATCTCGGACAGTCCGCGCTGGCGGCAATCGTCCACCAGGCGCTGCATCAGCAGCGCGCCCAGGCCCAGCCGGCACCAGTCGTGCTCCACCAGTACGGAGAACTCGGCGCTATTGGCCGCCTCGTCCACATAGATGCGGCCGACGCCGCGCATCTCGGCCGGCTGCACGGTGTCGTCCATTAGCACAAACGCGGTTTCGATGCGCGGATCGATACGGCATAGGCGCTGTGCCATCGGCGCCGGCAGTTCGGACATGGCGTGCAGGAAACGGCGACGGATGTCTTCCGGCGACAGCCGGCCGAAGCAACGCTGCAGAGCCGCGACATCGCCCGGCTCGATCGCGCGCAGATGCAGCTCGCGGCCGTCGCGGGTGTTCACTCGTTCGCCTTTGGGCGTGGACGCCTCGGCCAGGTGAGGCCGGGCGAAGCGTTCGCTGCTGGGCGGGGGAAGGGGGCGCCGGACGGGAGACATATCAGTAAGAAGGTTCGCAGCCATGGTCCGTACTTTAGCGTATTGTGTGCATCGCAACATGAATGAAAGTGCTTCTGTGGTGCGGCTTTGCGCCGCGCAAGGCTCAGGGGATGCTGCGACTCGGCATGGCCGACGACAGACGCCCCCTTTGCCGACGAGCACAATGCGCGCAGGCCCGGCCACGGGGCGTCGGTGCGGAGTGAAGGCATGAGCAAAACCGGCAGGGGCATGACCGCCGTTCAGTTGGAGGCCCTGTGCGGGGCGTGGCCCGGGGTGACCCGGGATATCAAATGGGGCGCCGATCTGGTGTTCAGCGTGGGCGGCAAGATGTTCGCCGTCATGCCGGAGGACCCAAGCGCCTACGGCCATCGCCTGGGTGTCAAAGTGGCCGATGAGCGCTTCCTGGAGTTGACCGATCAGCCCGGAATCGTCCCGTCCCCCTACCTGGCCCGCGCCCATTGGATCTCGGTGGTGGAGCCGCAGCGTTTTGCCACCCGGGAACTGGAGGGCCTGGTCCGCGACTCGTACGCCTTGGTGCGCGCCAAGCTCACCAAGAAACTGCAGAAGGAACTGGGTCCGCTCCCTCCGCCTTAAAAACGTTCATTCCGCGTCGATCTCGCGCCCGTTGGGCTGCTGCAGGGGGCGATGGTTATCGGGATAGAGGCGCTGAAAAGCGCGGATCTGCGCGGCCGACATATCTACCGGTTGCGCGAAGACGATCCAATGGACGCCCTCGGTGCAAGGCGGAGTCGTGAGCGATCCGGTGTAGAGCAAGGCATGACGATTGACAGGCAGCACGCCGGTCAGGTCGATCTCCTTATGCAATTCGGTGCGGCCATCGGGCGCCGGAAGGCCGTCGAAGAGTTCCGCCACGGCCCGGTTCTCGGCACCTTGTTCGACCAGTACGCCGACCACGGCGATGCGGCCGTCTTCGCTTTGGTTCACGAAATGGATTTCCAGCGGATAGCGCTTGCCGTCCAGCGTGTGTTCGCTCGGCGTGTGGAAGTGGAATTGCTTGAGCCGATAGGTCTCGCCGGCGAAGACGACGCTATCGCCGTCGCCGGCGATATCCGCTTCCACGGTGTGGCCGTTGTTGACCAGCTGCGCCTTGCTTGGCTGGTAGAGAATCCGGAAATCGGTTTCGTGAGGCACCGCGCGCGAAGCCTCGAGCGCGATCGGCGATTGCCGCCTTCCTTCGGCGCAGGCAAGGTCCGCGTGGCCGAGTTCCGCCCAATGAGTCGGTCCGGTCAAGCCGGCATAACCCCAGTGGGGCGCATCGGCAGGCTGAGACGCGAAGGCGGGCGCGATGACCGCGGCGAGCGGGCAAAGCGCGGCGAAGACCAGGGAAAAACGGTTAGGCATGGGTGAATCTCGCTGATAAAGTCGGCGAGTTTATTCACCAAGATTTGTCTCATCTCGGCCTGCCCAGGCTTTTAAAAGTATTCCTAATCGTGACGCAGGCAAGCGGCTCTGGCGACGGCATCTGCGTACCTCATCCTTCAACGGGACGTTCCATGAAACAGCACCTCGGCGCCATCGCATTGCTCGTGGCCGATTACGACCAGGCCATCGCCTGGTACACGCGTGTCCTCAACTTCGAACTGATCGAAGACACCCGACTGGATGACGAAAAGCGCTGGGTGGTTCTTGCCCCGCGCGGTTCCACCGAAACCCGCCTGCTGCTGGCGCGCGCCGCCAACGACGAGCAGCGCGCATCGGTCGGCCATCAGGCCGGCGGGCGCGTGTTCCTGTTGCTCAATACCGACGATTTCCGGCGCGACTACGAACGCATGAAGGCCGCTGGCTGCACCTTCTGCGAGGAGCCGCGCGAAGAGGCCTACGGCACCGTGGTGGTATTCCAAGACCTGTACGGCAACAAGTGGGACCTGCTGCAACGCAAGTGAGGCGCGGCTTCAGTCCGTAACGTCGGGCTCGAAGAAACTCCATGCCACGTCGGGGAACTGCGCTTTCATGGCGCGTTCCACCGCATTGATGTTCTGCACCAGCGCGAGGTTGTCCGCCGCGGGCGCCATGCGGGCTTTGACCGCGACCATCACTTCCGGACCCAGCTGCAGGGTGATGAGGTTGAGCACCACGTCGACTTCCGGCCGCGCGTTGAGGAACGACAGCAGTTCCTCGCGCCGGCGCGGTTCCACGCCCTGGCCGATCAGCAGCGCCTTCACTTCCACGGCGACCGCCGCCGCCACCACGATCAGCAGCACGCCGATGGCGATCGTGCCCAGCGCGTCGAACAAAAGGTTGCCGGTGAGCATGGTCGCCACGATCGCCAGCAGCGCGAGCACCAGGCCGATAAGCGCCGCCAGGTCCTCGCCGAAGATCACCAGCAGCTCGCTCGAGCGCGTCTGGCGGAACCACTGCCATAACCCCATGCCATCGCGTGCCTTGTTCACTTCCTGCATGCAGCCGCGCATCGAGATGCCTTCCATCACGATGCCGAATACCAGCACGCCCACCGCGAGCCAGGGGCGCTGCAGCGGTTCCGGCGCACTGAGTTTGTGCACGCCCTCGTAGACCGAGAACATGCCACCCACGCTGAACAGCAGGATCGCCACCAGGAACGACCAGAAATACAGCGCACGTCCCCAGCCCAGCGGATATTCCTCGCTCGGCGCGCGTCGCGCCTGGCGCATGCCGAGCAGCAGCAGGCCCTGGTTGCCGCAGTCGGCCAGCGAATGGATCGCTTCGGCGAGCATCGCACCCGAGCCGGTGAACACTGCGGCCGCGAGCTTGCTGAGAAAGATGGCGAAATTGGCGCCGAGCGCGAGGAAGATCGCCTTCGACGAGTTCGCATGACCGGACATTGGGTTCTTCCCTGAAACGCTTTTGGCGGGTTGAAAAGAAAAGTGCGGGCGGACAACCGCGGCGCGTCAGCGGATGCCGACGCCCAGGCCCACGCCGAAGTGCACGTTGTTCTTGCCGCTGCTCAGTTCGCTCGCCGTCCACACGTGCGACTGGTTCACCTTCACCAGCGGGAACACATAAGGCGCTTCGCCGACTTTGCCGGCGCGGCTGCCGGCGATCTGGCCGTCGATCGTCATGAGCGCGCCGGGCGGGTAGTCCATCGGTTCGACGTAGCCTGGCATGGTCGCGATGAAGCGGCCGACGCCGCTGTCGTCGGCCTTGGGACGCTGCGAGCCGTCCAGCGGATAGGCCAGCACTTCGATCTCGCTATGGTCGGCCAGGTTGTGCACGGCCACCACGCGGCCGCCCCAGACCACGGGTGCATTGGCGTAGCGCTCGGGCGTCTGGGCCACGTTGAACGGCGCGGCGGCGATCGTGCCGGTGGCCTTGTAGATCGGCGCCGGCGCGCAGCCGGCCAGGGCGAGCAGTGCGGCGGCGGCCGCCAGGCGGAGCAGAGAGATAGCGGTGGGGCGCATGGTCGGACTCCTGTTGGCGTTCGCGGCGCCAAGCTTAGCCGCCGGCAAGTTCTTGCGGTAGCGCCATCCGCCGAGGGTTCAACCGGCGGCTTCCGCGATCAGCCAGTCCAGATGCCATGTGGCCGGGCGGTCCTGCGACAGCAAGCGGCTCAGCGCGCGCAGCGGCTCGCGCAGCACCTCGTCCAGCTTCCACGGCGCATTGAGCACGACCATGCCCGAGCCATTCAGGCGCAACGGCGAATCGTCGGGACGCACCAGCAGTTCCGCGCGGAGCGCGCGCTTCACGCCGCTGTGCTGTATCCAGCGCAGGAATGGCTGCACCTGGCTGCGCAGCTTGATCGGATACCACACCGCATACATGCCGGTCGGCCATCGCAGCAATGCAGCCTTCAGCGCCTGCTCGATCACGCGGTATTCCGCTTCCTGCGCTTCGTAAGGCGGGTCGATCAGCACCAGGCCGCGCTTCTCCTTCGGCGGCAGCAGCGCCTTCAGCGCTTCGTAGCCATTGCGTTCGTGCACGTGTACGCGACGGTCGCGATGGAACAGCTCGCGCAGCCGCGCGGCTTCTTCCGGATGCAGTTCGCACAGCTGGGCGCTGTCGCCTTCGCGCATCGCCTGGGCCGCCTGCAGCGGCGAGCCGGGATACACGTGCAATCCGTCCTCGTTGCCGGGCACGGCCAGCACGCTGTCCAGCCAGTGGCGCAGCAGCGGCGGCAACGGACCGGCCTGCGCGTTCTGATGCAGATCGGGGAACAGCAGGCGAGCGATGCCGTCCTTATATTCGCCGGTCTTGCCCGCCTCGGCGCTATCCAGCGCGTAGCAGCCGCTGCCCGCGTGCGTGTCGATCACGCAGAAGGGTGTCGGCTTGGCTTTGAGCGCTTCGATCAGCGCGAACAGCACGGCGTGCTTGAGAACGTCAGCGAAGTTGCCGGCGTGATAGGCGTGGCGGTAATTCATCGCATGCATTGTAGTGGGAACTCACGCTGCGGATGGGCGCGGCATAACCGCTGCGGCAGCCGAGCCGATACCCGTGAAGGCCCATGAACCCATCTCCAGAGTTGTCCGCCCCGGTACCCGCTGGCATCCTCCGGCCATGCTCCGCCGCCTTCTCCCGTCGCTCCGCCGCTCGCGCACGCTGTTCGCGCTGGCGCTTTGCGCGTGGCTGCTGCTGGCGAGCATGGCCTGGGCCTCCAACGGATGCTGCGAGGCCATGCAGTCCGCCCCGGCCAAGGCCATGGCGATGGACGGCCACGCGGGCATGCACGACATGCAGCCCCATGCCCCGCATGGCCATCCGGACGGACATGCGGCGCCGGACTGCACCTGCGCTCACATCCCGGCCCACCTGTCCGGCATATCCCTGGTGGATGCAGGCCATCCTTCGCCGTCGCGCTTGCGATTGCCGAGAGCGAACGAAGCAGCGCCCCAGCCGCCTTCCAAACCGCCCTTGAGGCCGCCTTCGGCCTGATTCCGTGCATCGTGCGGCCGCGCGGCGGCCGTCCTTTTCCATGCCTGCGCGGCAGGCACGAGCATTGACGGAGTCATTCGATGAACAAGCAGGATCCCCGCGGCATCCAGCTGCCGCGACGGCGCTTCGTGCAGGGGCTGGCCCTGGGCGGCGTGGCCGCCGGCCTCGGCCTCTGGCGCGGCGATGCGCTGGCGCAGATGGCGTCGGCCGGCACGCCGCGCGCCGAACTCAGCGGCACTTATTTCGAACTGGACATCGGCGAGCTGCCGGTCGACTTCACCG